>DATBBB010000550.1:0-30608 GCA_036271215.1 Kofleriaceae bacterium
CGCCGGCACGTGGAAGGACCTCACCGACAACGTCAACTCGATGGCGTCGAACCTGACCGGCCAGGTCCGCAACATCGCCGACGTCGCGACCGCGATCGCGCGCGGCGATCTGTCGCGCAAGATCACGGTCGACGTCAAGGGCGAGATCCTCGAGCTCAAGAACACGCTCAACACGATGGTCGATCAGCTGAACGCGTTCGCCTCCGAGGTCAGCCGGGTGGCGCGCGAGGTCGGCACCGAGGGCAAGCTCGGCGGCCAGGCCCAGGTCCCCGGCGTCGGCGGCACGTGGAAGGACCTGACCGACAACGTCAACTCGATGGCGTCGAACCTGACCGGCCAGGTCCGCAACATCGCGGAAGTCACGATCGCGGTCGCCAACGGCGACCTGTCGCGCAAGATCACGGTCGACGTCCGCGGTGAGATCCTCCAGCTCAAGGAGGCGATCAACACGATGGTCGAGCAGCTGCGGTCGTTCGCCAGCGAGGTGACGCGCGTGGCGCGCGAGGTCGGCACCGAGGGCCGGCTCGGCGTGCAGGCCGTGGTGCCCGGCGTGGCCGGGACGTGGAAGGACCTGACCGACTCGGTCAACGCGATGGGCACCAACCTCACGGCCCAGGTCCGCAACATCGCGGAGGTCACGACCGCGGTCGCGCGCGGCGATCTGTCGCGCAAGATCACGGTCGACGTCAAGGGCGAGATCCTCGAGCTCAAGAACACGATCAACACGATGGTCGATCAGCTGCGCGCGTTTGCGTCCGAGGTCACCCGCGTGGCGCGCGAGGTCGGCACCGAGGGCAAGCTCGGCGGCCAGGCCGACGTGCCCGGCGTGGCCGGGACCTGGAAGGATCTCACCGACTCGGTCAACTTCATGGCGGCGAACCTGACCAACCAGGTGCGCGGCATCGTCAAGGTCGTCACCGCGGTCGCCAACGGCAACCTGCGCCAGAAGCTCACGGTCGAGGCCAAGGGCGAGGTCGCGGCGCTCGCCGAGACGATCAACAACATGACCGACACGCTCGCGACGTTCGCGGAGCAGGTCACCAACGTCGCCCGCGAGGTCGGGGTCGATGGCCGGCTCGGCGGTCAGGCCAACGTCCCGGGCGCCGCCGGCACCTGGAAGGATCTCACCGGCAACGTCAACTTGCTCGCCGCCAACCTGACCAACCAGGTCCGCGCGATCACCGACGTCGCCACCGCGGTCACCAAGGGCGATCTGACGCGGTCGATCAAGGTCGAGGCCCGCGGCGAGGTCGCGGAGCTCAAGGACAACATCAACACGATGATCGACAACCTGCGCGGCACGACCGACCGCAACCAGGAGCAGGACTGGCTCAAGACCAACCTCGCGAAGTTCACGCGCATGCTGCAGGGCCAGCGCGATCTGGTGACCGTCGGCAAGACCCTGTTGTCCGAGCTCGCGCCGCTGGTCCATGCCCAGCAGGGGACGATCTACCAGATGGAGCGCGGCGACCCGGGCGAGGTCATCGAGTCGTCGGAGCCGGCGACCCTGCACCTGCTCGCCGCCTATGCGCCGCGGCCGGAGCAGCCCGAGCGGATCCGGCTCGGCGTCGGGCTGGTCGGCCAGGCCGCCGCGGAGCAGCAGCGGATCTTGCTCGTCGATGTCCCGCCCGGCTACACCCAGATCCACTCGAGCCTGGGCAGCGCCACGCCGGCGAGCGTGCTGGTCCTGCCGGTGCTGTTCGAGGGCGAGACGATGGCGGTGATCGAGCTGGCCGCGCTCCGGCCGTTCACCGACACCCACCTGCAGTTCCTCGATCAGCTGACCCAGTCGATCGGCGTGGTGCTCAACACGATCGAGGCCACGATGCGCACCGAGAACTTGCTGCTGCAGTCGCAGCAGCTGACCACCGAGCTCCAGACCCGCCAGATCGAGCTCCAGCAGACCAACCAGGAGCTGGCCTCGAAGGCCAAGCAGCTCGCCGAGCAGAACGCCGAGGTCGAGCGCAAGAACAAGGAGGTCGAGCAAGCGCGCCGCGCCCTCGAGGAGAAGGCCGCGGAGCTCGCGCTCACCAGCAAGTACAAGTCCGAGTTCCTCGCGAACATGTCGCACGAGCTCCGCACCCCGCTCAACTCGATCCTGATCCTGGGCCAGCAGCTCGCCGAGAACGGCGGCGGCAACCTGACCGGCAAGCAGATCGACTTCGCCCGGAACATCCACTCGGCGGGCACCGATCTGCTCACGCTGATCAACGACATCCTCGATCTCTCGAAGATCGAATCGGGCACCGTCACGGTCGAGCCTGAAGCGATCCCGTTCGCGGGGCTGCGCGACGCGGTGCATCGGACGTTCCACCACATCGCGGAGACCAAGGGGCTCGCGTTCCATGTCGAGGTCGGCCCGCTGCTGCCACGCGCCCTGACCAGCGATCCGAAGCGGCTGCAGCAGATCCTCAAGAATCTATTGTCGAACGCCTTCAAGTTCACCGCGCAGGGCCAGGTCGCGATGGCGATCCGTCACGTGACGTCCGGCTGGACCCAGGAGCACCCGGTGCTCAGCACGACCGACCAGGTGATCGCGTTCGTGGTGACCGATACCGGGATCGGGATCGCGGCGGAGAAGCAGCGCCTGATCTTCGAGGCGTTCCAGCAGGCCGACGCCGGGACCAGCCGCAAGTACGGTGGGACCGGCCTGGGGCTCGCGATCAGCCGCGAGCTCGCGAACCTGCTCGGCGGCGAGATCCGCCTGGTCAGCAAGCCCGGGATCGGCAGCACGTTCACCCTGTACCTGCCGGTGATGTACACCGGCCCGGCGCAGCGCCAGCTGCTGTCCCCGAGCCCGGGAGGGAGCCCGCACGCCGCGGTCGCGATGCCGATGCTGGGCATCACCAAGGTGGAGGAGGCGATCCCGGATGACCGCGCCGATCTCCGCGAGGGCGACTCGGTGCTGCTCATCATCGAGGATGATCCGCACTACGCGCGGATCTTGCTCGGGATCGCCCGCACCAAGGGGTTCCGCGGCATCATCGCCAACCGGGGCCAGCAAGCGCTCGCGCTCGCGCGCGAGTACCTGCCCACCGCGATCACGCTCGACGTGTTCCTGCCGGATATGCTGGGCTGGACCGTGCTCAACAGCCTCAAGCTCGATCCGCGCACGCGCCACGTCCCGGTGCAGATGCTCTCGATCGAGGAGGAGCAGCAACATGGGCTGTCGCACGGCGCGTTCTCGTACCTCGTCAAGCCCGCCACCACGGGCGAGCTCGAGCACGCGTTCGATCAGCTGAAGCGCTACGTGGCGCCGCACACCAAGCGGCTGCTCGTGATCGAGGACAACGCGCGCGAGCGCGCGAGCATCGTCGAGCTGCTCGGGCACGACGACATCGAGGTCACCGCGGTCGCCACCGGCGCCGAGGCGCTCGCCGTGCTGCGGGCCCACGCGTTCGACTGCTGCGTGGTCGACCTGCGGCTCCCCGACATGACGGGCTTCGAGCTGCTCGAGCAGCTGCGCGCCGAGCCCGCGCTGCAGGCGATCCCGGTCGTGGTGTTCACCGGCAAGGGGCTGTCGGCGGCCGAGGAGAGCCAGCTCCGAGCGGTCGCCAAGAGCATCGTCGTCAAGGACGTCCAGTCACCCGAGCGGCTGCTCGATGAAACCGCGCTGTTCCTGCATCGCGTGATCGCGGACCTGCCCGAGGCCAAGCGCAAGATGATCGAGCGGCTCCACGGCTCGACCGCGGCGCTGCACGGCCGAAAAGTCCTCGTGGTCGACGACGACGCGCGCAATATCTTCGCGCTGACCACGGTCCTGGAGAACCAGGAGATGGACGTGATGAGCGCGACCAACGGCCGCCAGGCGATCGAGATCATTCAAAATACGCCGGAGCTGAGCGTGGTCCTGATGGACATCATGATGCCCGAGATGGATGGCTACGAGACCATGCGCGAGATCCGGAAGGACTCGCGATTCAGGACCTTGCCGATCCTGGCGCTCACCGCCAAGGCGATGAAGGGCGACCGAGAAAAGTGCCTGCAGGCGGGCGCCTCGGATTATATCGCCAAGCCGGTCAACACCGATCAGCTACTGTCGCTGCTCCGGGTATGGTTGTATCGCTAGGATCTAGATGCTCGACGTGATCAATATCCTGCTGGTCGACGATCAGCAGCGCAACCTCGATGCGCTCGAGGTGATCCTGGACGATCCCGGGTATCGACTGCTGCGCGCCGACGACGCCGACAAGGCGCTCAGGTTGCTCCTGGAGCATGACGTCGCCGCGATCGTCCTCGACATCAAGATGCCGGGCATCAGCGGCCTCGAGCTGGCGAGCCTGATCAAGGGCACCAAGAAGTTTCGCCAGATCCCGATCGTGTTCCTGACCGCCTACATGGTCGACGACCAGGACGTCCTGAGCGGCTACGGCGCGGGGGCGGTCGATTACCTCACCAAGCCCGTGAACCCGCAGATCTTGCGCCACAAGATCTCGGTGTTCGCGACGCTGTTTCGCACGACCCGCGCGCTCGCGCAGCTGAACGAGACCCTCGAGGCGCGGGTCCAGGAGCGCACCGCGAAGCTGGAAGCGTCCGAGGCCGCGCTGCGCGCGTCCAGCGAGCAGAAGGACGCGTTCCTCGCGACGCTGGCGCACGAGCTGCGCAATCCGCTCGCGCCGCTGCGCACCGGCCTCGATCTGCTGCTGCAGATGCCGCGCTTGCCCGGCGACGCGGCGCGGGTCACCGAGACGATGACCCGCCAGCTCGACCACATGGTGCGGCTGATCGACGACCTGCTGGACGTCACGAGAGTCACCCGCGGGATGCTCGAGCTGAAGAAGCAGCGCGCGAACCTCGTCGGTGTGCTCGAGGACGCGGTCGAGATGTCCCGCCCGTCGATCGTCCAGCGGGGCCAGACCATCACGGTTCGGGCCTCGGGCCCGACCTTCGCGATCGTCGATGCGACCCGGATCTGCCAGATCGTCAGTAACCTGCTGCACAACGCTTCCAAGTACACCCCGGCGGCGGGCGACATTCGCGTCGAGCTCGAGGACGTCGCGGGCACCGCGCAGATCCGGGTCATCGATACCGGTGCCGGGATTCCCGCAGACCAGATCGAGCGCGTGTTCGATATGTTCGCTCGAATCGAGCGTTCGGTCCCGCACTCGGCGGGAGGCCTGGGAATCGGGCTGGCGCTGTCGCGACGGCTTGCAGAGCTGCATGACGGGTCCTTGCACGCGATGAGCCGCGGCGAGGGCCACGGCGCGACCTTCACGCTGTCGATTCCAGGGGTGGACTCAGGCGCAGACCCAGGCGCAGAATCGATGGCGCCGGCCGAGCCGTCGAGTCAACCCGGCGATGCGAGCACGCCGGCGATGACCGCGCTCGACATCGTCCTCATCGAGGATAACGAAGACTCCGCGGACATCCTGGCGATGTGGCTCGAGGGGATCGGCCACAACGTGCATATCGCGCGCACCGGGCCCGACGGCCTGGCGATGGTCCTGAGCGTTCGTCCGCAGCTGGTGCTCTGCGATATCGGCCTACCGGGGATGGATGGCGTCGAGATCTGCCGCCGGCTGATGGCGCTCGACCTGGTGCCGCGACCGTTGATGGTCGCGCTCACCGGCTGGGGCATGGAGGCCGACCGGCAGCGCAGCGGCGAAGCCGGCTTCACGTATCACCTCGTGAAGCCGGTCGCGCTCGAGAAGCTTCGCGAAGTGCTCTCGACCGTGAAGGCCTGAGGCAGCTCTCGAGGTCACGGCTCGGCGGCAGCCTGGGCCTGGAGGTTCGATAGCGCCGGTGAACGGCGGGGCAGCGCGACGCGAAACACCGTGGTCAACTCCGTGGACTCGACGTCGATGCGACCACCATGGGCGGTCACGATCTCGTGCACGATGTACAGACCGAGCCCCAAGCCCACGTGGTGCTTGGCCTCGGCTCGCCCGCGGCGGTACGGGTCAAACAGGACCTCGATGAGCTCGGGTGGGATCGGGCGATCGCGGTTCGTGTTGCTGACCGTGATCGTGGCGAGCTCGCCGGACTGTGCGATCTCGAGCACCACCGGGGTTTGCTGGCGCCCGTACTGCGCGGCGTTGCTCATCAGGTTCGAGAGCACCTGTGACAGCCGATCGGGGTCCCAGTACCCCGAGACCGGGACCGAGACCGGGGCCGAGTTGACCAGCTCGAAGGTCGAGGTCGGATACGCGAGCACGAGCTCCTCGACCGTCGCCCTGGCGAGTGGCAGGAGCTGGACGTCGCGCGGCTCCATCGGGATCCCGCCGCCCAGCCGGGCGCGCGTGACGTCGAGCAGCTGGTCGACGATGCGGGTCATGCGGTGCGTGCTGGAGCTGAGCCGGCGGACCACCGAGGCGATCAGGGGTACGCCCTTGGCCACCTCGTCGAGGATCGAGAGCCCGGTCGTGAGCGCCGCCAGCGGGTTGCGCAGATCGTGGCCGACGATGCCGAGCAGCTGCTGCTGAAATTTGGCGATGGCTTCGCGCGCGGCGCGCTCGGCGTCGAACCGCATGGCGGTCTGGATCGCGAGCGCTGCATACTCGAGGCAGGTCTCGATCGTGGCGATGTCCTCGGGCTCGAACGGCGTGCTGTGGCCGTCGCGGGTCACCGTCATCACGCCCTGCACCGGCCCGCTGATCGGGAACGGCAGGATCGCGAGGCCGCGCAGGCCGAACTGCTCGATGTACGGCTGGTAGGCCGGCGGCAGCGTGCGGCGGGCGTCGTCGGAGCTGGTGAACGTATGGACCGTCGGGTCGGTCAGCGTGGCGATCGCGGCGAGCGCCTGGCCGGTGGGGTCCGCACGGTGATGCGCGATCGCGGCCACGGGCACGGGAGGTGGCCCGGGCAGGAACAGCACGGAGCAGCCATCGCACAGGCTGACCGTGAGCCCGGCGGTGAGGTTGTGGAGGATGTCACCGGTGCTCGCGCCCGCGGTCAGCACGGCCCGGCTGACGCGATTGACGGTGTCGAGCCGGGCGCGTTCCTGGTTCGCGAGCTCGCGAAGCTGGCTGGCGCGGATCACCGCATCGACGCGGGCCCGCAGCTCCTCCGCGGCAAACGGGCGCGCGACGTAGTCATTGGCCCCGCTCGCGAGCCCGTTGACGACGTCCGCGGTCTCGACCCGCGAGGCGGTGACCAGGATGATCGGGATGTGCTGGGTGTGCGGATTGGACCGCAGGAAGCGACAGACCTCATCACCGGCCATGCCGGGCATGACCCAGTCGAGCAGCAGCACGTCGGGCAGCTTCGGCGAGACCGCGAGCCGCTCGACGACCACCGAGCCGTCGATAAATCGCTCGTACTCGAAATCCTTCCCCAGCGATCGCTCGGTGATCAGCGCCTCGGTGGGGCTGTCATCGACGATCCAGATCTGCGGGCGCTTGGGCGACGGGTCAGACACGCTTTGCAATCTCTCCTGCCATACGATCGAGCGGCGCGGCGACTGCACCGATCCCGGCCTCGTGAACGCAACGAGGCATACCATAGACGACGCAGCTCGACTCGGACTCCGTGAGCAGCGCGCCACCCACGCTCGCGATCGCCTGCGAGCCGAGCAGTCCGTCATCGCCCATCCCGGTGAGAATGACCCCCAGCGTGGTTTGCCCCACGACGGCGGCGGCGCTCTCGAACAGCTCGTCCACGGACGGCATGAACTGCCGGCCGGGGCTCGTTGTGAGCTGGGCTACGAGCTGGCCATGGACCCGCGCCACGCGCAGGTGCATGCCGGCCTGCGCGAGGATCGCGCGCCCCGGTCGCAGCGCGAGACCATCTTCCGCCTCGAGCACCTCCAGGGCCGAGCTCTTGTTCAGGCGCTGCGCGAGCGGACCGGTGTAGCCGACCGGAATATGGAGCACCATGGCGACCGGCGCGGCCAGCGTCGCCGGGAGCGCGGCGAGCAGGCGGGTCAGGGCCTGCGGGCCTCCGGTCGAGGTGCCGACCACGACCAGCTCGGCCTTGCCGGCCGGTTGCGCCCGCGGTTGCACCTGCGGTGCAGAGAACGGGGGTGGCACCCGCGCCAGCGGCGCGGGGCCGGCGATCGCGAGCACCTTGGCGACCAGCTCGTCGCCGAGCTCGTGCAGCCGATCATCGGCCAGCGCGGTCGGCTTGGTGATCAGGTCGACGGCCCCGAGCGCGAGCGCCTCCGCGCCGATCTCGTTCTCCACCGTGGAGATGCTGACCACGATCACGCGCGGCCGGGCCCGACCGCGCAGCCGGCGCAGGACCTCGAGCCCATCGAGCTCCGGCATCGTCAGGTCGAGCGTGACGATGTCGGGGTCGCGCGCCGCGATCTGCTCGAGCGCGTCGTTGCCGTCGCGCGCGGTGCCGACCACGTCGATCTGTCCGCTCGCCCGCAGCAGGCGCGCGAGCACGGTGCGTGCGAACGCCGAATCGTCGACGACCAGGACGCGCGGGCGGTTCATGGTGCCCGCCGGTAGAAGAACGAGCGACCGCGCTCCTCGCAGCTCAGCGCGGTCCCGAACCGCAGCAGCGACTCCGAGACCCCGACCGCGATCAGGCCATCCGGCATCAGGGCGCTCGCCAGGTGGTCGATCGCGCGCACGATCTGCTGATCGCGAAAATAGATCAGGACATTGCGGCACAGGATCGCGTCGAACCTGCCCAGCCCGGCGATCGCCACCGGGTCGAACAGGTTGAGCGTGTGAAACGTGACGGCATCGCGGATCCGCGGCGCGAGCGCGACGCCCGCCGCGCCGGTCTCGAGGTAGCGCCGGGCGAGCTCGGCCGGGTGGCCATCGCGCAGCGCGCGCCGGCTGTGCAGGCCCGAGCGCGCGCGCGCCACGGCGGTGACGCTGACGTCGGTGCCGATCAGCTCGACGCGATCGAGCAGGTCGCGCGCATCGAGCAGCATCGCGAGCGTGAACGGTTCTTCGCCCGTCGAGCACGCCGCGGACCAGACCCGCGCGCGGCCCCGCGTGCGTACGACCTCCGCCAGATGGCCGGCGAGCTGCTCCAGCGGTGCCAGCTCGCGAAAGAAGTAGGTCTCGTGCACGAGCAACGCCTCGATCAGGCTCGCGAGCTCGATGCCGGTCGGGTCGTCGTAGCGCAGCCGGTAATAGTAGTCGAGCAGCGAGTCGTGGCCAACCTCTGCGGCATGGGCATGGAGCTTTGCCGCGAACAGGCTCCGATCGTTGCCGTAGTAGATGCCGCAGCTGTCCTCGACGAGCCCGGAGAACAGGGCGAACAGCTGGGGCGACAGCGTGGACTCTGGCATGAGCCTAGCGCGATCCGCGGTCGGGGGCCACGCCGAGCATCGCAGCACACGCCCGCCGGACGTCGTGATCGGGATCTGCGGCGGCGAGCGCGGCGACGCGCGCGCGCGCGCCCGGGGCACCGAGCGCGACCAGCGCGGCGGCGGCGGCGCGCCGGGCGAGCGGGTTGGCGAGCTGGAGCGCCTCGCCCAGCGCGGTGACCGCGGGCTCGGCGCGCATCCGTGCGAGCGCCGCGACCAGGATCCCGGTGGCCCGTTCGCCGGCGGTGGCGAGCCGTGACGCGATCGCCGCGATCCGCACGGGCGCCGGCCGCGACAGCGCGAAGTGCGCCGGATGATCGGGCGCCGCCGCCAGGGCGAGCTCGACCAGGGCATCGGCGGCCGCGCGGTCCGTGCGCTCGGCCAAGAGCGAGATCGCGGCATCGCGGAGCTCGGTCGTGCCTCGCTGTCCGGCCGAGACCACGGCGGCGAGCGCGCCGGGCTCGGGGCGCGGGGCGAGCGCGTGGAGCGCGATCAGCTGGGTCGAGAGCTCCGTGGACCTCGCGGCCTCGAGCAGGAACGCCAGGCTCTGGTCGCCGGCGCGCATGCCGATGCCGACCAGCGCGGCGCGCTGCTCGTCGGGATCCGACGAGCGTACGATCGAGCACAGCGCCTGCCATGCCGCGGGCGTATCGAAGTAGGCGAGCGCCTCGACCGCCGCGATCCGGACATGCGGGGTCGCATCCGACAGCCGGCCGATCAGCGCCGGCACCGCGGCTACGTGGCCCGACCGGCCGAGGCCCTGACACGCGTAGTAGCGGACCCACGCCGAGTCATCGCCGAGCCCGCGCTCGAGGAGCGCGATGCCGTCGCGGTCCGAGCGCTGTGCGGTTGCCCGCATCGCGGCCGCGCGGATCCCTTCGCGCCGGTCGCGGGCGAGCGCGGCGAGCGCCGGCGAGACCCGCGGATCGTCCAGCGCGCCGAGCGCCGCGACCGCGAGCTCGGCGATCCGCGGATCGGGATCCTCGGTCGCGGCGTGGGCCGCGTCGTACGCGCCCAGGCACCCCAGGTACGCGACGATCCGCAGCGCCTGGCGGCGGACCGCCGGCGGCCCCGCGGTGATCGCGGCGATCGCGCGCGGCGCGGTCTCCGCGCTGCCGAGCGACTGGATCGCCGCGGCCGCGGCGTGCGCGACCCGGAGGTTGGGGTCGCCGAGCACCGCGAACAGCGCGCCGACCGCGGTCGTATCGCCGATCCGCGCCAGCGCATCGCATGCCCCGGCGCGGACCTCGGGGTTGTCATCGGCCAGCAGCGGCAGCACACCCGGCGCCGCGCGCGGCGTGTGAACGGCGGGGAGCACCGCGGCCCGCATCGCGGTATCGTTCGCGGTGAGCGCCGCGCGCGCCGCGGTCTCATCGGCGCGGCTGATCCGCTGGATCGCCTCGGTCGCGATCGAGACCAGCGCCGGATCGTCGAGCAGCCGGGCGAGCGCGGGCAGGGCGGTGGCGTCGCCGATCCGGCCGAGCACGGCTGCGATCGCGGCGCGCTCGGCGGGATCCGCACCCCGCAAGCTCGCCACGAACCGGGCGAGCGCGGGGCGGATGATCGCGCGGAGCTCGGCGACCACGGGCTCCACGGTGCCGGTCCATTCGGCGCGGGCGAGCAGCGCGGCGAGCGCGACCGCGACCGGTCGAACCATCGCGTCGCCGGCCGGCCGGGTCAGCAGCGTGGCCAGCGGCGCGATCGCGAGCGCCAACCCGGTGCGGCCGAGCGCGTGGATCGCCTCGATCCGGTAACCATCGTGCTCGAGCAAGCCGGCGAGCGGGACCACCGCGCGCGGATCTCCGGTCTTCGGCAAGACCTGCAGCGCGGCGAACGTGCGGAAGAAGTTGCCGCGCAACAGGACGGCGATCAGCGGCTCGATCGATGCGCTGCTCCCGATCTCGCCGAGCGCGTCGATCGCGCTGATCGCGACGTTGTCGTCGGCGTGGTCGAGCACTGCCTCGAGCGCCGGCACGGCCTCGGTGGTGCGCCGGCGGCCCAGGATCTGCGCGGCATCGGCGGCGACGGCGGGATCGGGATGGCCGAGCAAGGCGATGACCTCCCGTCCGGTGGCTGCACCGAGCGACGCGCTCAGCGCATCGACGGCTGCCGCGAGCGCGTGCTCGCTGGTGCGGCGGTCGCGCAGCCAGGTGCAGAGCGGCGCGACGGCGTCGTCGCCGAGCGCGGCGAGCGCGGCGACCACGGCGCGGCGGACCGTCCAGCTCGGATCCGACATCAGCCCGAGGAGCTCGTCGACCCCGGCGGGGCCGAGCACGACGAGGCGGTCGATCGCCTCGACCCTGATGCGCTCGGCGGCGGTCAGCTGGAAGGCCGGCGTGAACGTCACGCCGCCGGTTCCCCGGAGCCGGCGGGGCCGGCGGCGAGCGCGGCGACCGCGGTCACTTGCTCGGCGCCTGCGATCCGCAGCAGCCCGACCTCGTGCGCCACGCTCGCGATGTCCGCCGCGCTGGTGACCGCCGACCTGGCCTGGACGGCGAGCGCCGTGGTGATCTCGCGGACCCGCGCGCGGACCGAGCGCATCGATTGACTGATCTGCTCGGTCGCCGTCACCTGCTCGGTGGTCGAGCGCGACAGCGCCTTGACCGACGTGATCTGCCGGGTCGCGGCGGTCGCGAGCCCATCGAGGGCGTCGGCCTGCTCTGCGACCGCGCGCGCGGTCTGCTTGGTGATCCGGCGAACCTCGTCGGCGTCCTTGGCCATCGCGGCGGCGCCCTGGGTCTGCTCCGCCGTGGCCTTGCTGACCTCACCGGCCAGCCGCGCCACGTCGCGAACCCCCGCGTCGATCTCCTTGGTGACCAGCGCGAGCTCGGCGAGCGCGCGGGCGTTTTGCACGGCGTGCTTGCGGGCGCCTTCCATCGCGCGCGCGATCTCGTTGCCGCCGGTCGCCTGCTCGGCGATGCCGGCGATCGTCCGCTGGGTCGCGGTCGCGACCTCGACGATCCCGGTTGCCATGGTGCCCGCGATCCGGATCTGTTCGGTCATCGAGCTCGCGGTGCGCTGGGCGGCGGTCCGCATCTGGGTCGCGGCGCGGGCGAGCTGGGTTGCGCCGGTCGCCTGTTCCTCCATCGCGCGCGCGACCTTCTCGGCGCTGGTCGTGAGCTGGGTGTTGAACTTGACCAGCTCGCGCAAGGTCTTGGCCTGCTCGGCGGTCGCGTCGCGGGTCTGCTTCGCCATCGCCCGCATCTCGTTCGCGCTGCGCGCCACGCTCTGGATCGCCTGGGTCTGCTCGCCGGTCATCCGCGCGATGTCTCGGCTCTCGGCCTCGAGCCGCGCGCTGGCGGCGGCGACGGCCTGGACCACGCGATCCTGTTCCGACGTCGCGCCGCTGACGTTCTTGATCGAACCGTCCAGCAGCTCGACGCCGTGCAGGATGGTCGACAGCCCTTCGCGCGCCTGTTCGCTGAGCTCGGCGCCCTCGTCGGCGATCCGCAGGCCCTCGGTGCTCGACGCGACGGCGTCGCGCGCCGCGCCCTGCAGGCCGCGCACGATCTTGGTGACATCGCTCGCCGCGGCGGCCGCGCGATCCGCCAGGGCCCGGATCTCCTCCGCGATCACCGCGAAGCCGCGGCCGTGCTCGCCGGCGCGCGCGGCCTCGATGCTGGCGTTGAGCGACAATAAATTCGTGCGGTCGGCGATCAGGTTGATCGTCTGCACGATGTCGCCGATCTCCTCGGCGCGCTTGCCCATGTCCTTCATCACGCTGGCGCCTTCGACCATCGATTTCCGGATCTTGGCCAGGCCGCCGATCGTCCGGCCGACCGTGACCCCGCCGGCGCGCGCCGAGGTTGCGACCTGCACCGAGGTCGTCTTGGCGTCCTCGACCACGCTCGAGATCTTCCTGGTCACCGCGCCGAGTTGGGTCGCCGCGGTCGCGTTCGCGGTGGCGAGCGAGCTCACCTCCTGCGCCGATTTGGTGACGAGCTGCGCCGAGCGCGCGAGCTGCTCGATCGTGGCGGCGTTGCCGTCGACGGTGGCGGCGGACTTCTCGGCGGTCGCCGCGACCTGCTCGACCGAGGCTGCGACCTCGGTGAGGTTACTCGCCGACGCGGTCGCCGCGCCCTCGAGCGATCCGGCGAGCTCCGCGACGCCGCGGATCGAGCGCGCGAGCTCCTCGGCGGTCGCCGAGGTCTCGTCGACCGAGGCCGCGTTGTCGGTGGTGTCCTGCGCCACCTGCTCGAGCGCCGCGACCACGCCCTTGAGGCCGACCGACAAGCTGGTCACCCGATCGCTGACCTGCTTGGAGTCGCTGGCGATCCGGCCCAGGCCCGCGGACATCTCCTCGGTCGTGGCCGCGACTTGTTCGATCGTCGAGGCGGTGTCCTGGCCGCGTGCCGCGGTCGCGGTGACCGTTGTGGCGGTCTCGGTGACCGAGGTGGCCAGGCGAGTGCTGAGCTCGGTCAGCTCGGCGCTGTTGGCCGCCGTGGCCTTGAAGGTCCGCGCGCTCTGCTCGAGCACGGTCGCGGTGGAGTCGGTGCTGCGCGCGAGTTGCTCTGCGTCCTTGCGGACCGTCGTGACCGAGGCGGCGAGCTCCTGCAGGCCGGACGCGGTGGTCTCGAGCCCCTTCTGCAGCTCGACCGCGGTGGCCGCGACCGAGCCCTGCGAGCGGGCGAGTTGCTCGCTCGCGGTCGCGGTCTCGTCGACGCTCGCGGCCATGCCCTCGCTCGCGGCGCGCGCCTGCTCGGCGGCGGCGGCCTGATCTGCCCCCGCGCTGGCGAGCCGGGTCGCGGCGTCTTCGATGTGCGCCGCGCGCTGCGCGGTGCCCTGAACCGAGCGCACGAGGTCGGCGCCCCGGGTGCCGGCGGTCGGGCTCGCGCCGTTGGGCGCGGCCGTGGGCGCGGCCGTGGGATTCGAGCTGGGGGACGAGGTAGTCGACGAGGTAGTCATGGACGAAGCTCCTCCCCGAGGACCCGGGGGATGTCGATGAGCAAGAACAGACGCTTGGCGACCGTCGCGACGGCCTTGACGAAGCCCGCGGTCTGGCGTTCGACCAGCTCGGGCGGGTGCTCGAACGCCGCGTCGTCGATCTGGAGCACTTCCCGCGCGCTGTCGACGAGCAAGCCCGCGACCCGCGTGCCCGCCTGGACCACGACCACGCGGCGGTCGATGGTGTGCTCGATCGCAGGGAGCCCGAACCGGATGCGGAGATCGACGACCGGGACCAGGCGGCCACGGACCTGTACCAGCCCGGCCACGTAGGCCGGCGCGCCGGGGACGTGGGTCGCGGTCTCGTAGGACTCGAGGTGGAGCACCTCGGCGGCGGGCACCACGTATCTCGCGTTGCCGACCCGGAACGTGACGTGCAGGGTCATGATGCAGCTCCGGCTCGCGACAGCATCGCGAGCTCGCCGAGATCGAGGACCAGCGTCGGCCGCCCGTCGCCCAGGTCGGTGGCGCCCGCGATGCCGGGGACGTCGACCAGCGGATCGTCGATCGACCGGACCACGACCTCGTAGCGGCCGAGCATGCGATCGACCGCGAACGCGACCGGCTCGCCGTTGCGCCGGGTCACGAGCGCCTTGCGCGCCCGGGTGCCGTCGTCGATCGCGAGCACGGCGCCGAGCGAGAGCAGGGGCATCGCGGCGCCGCGGCGTTCGAGCAACGAGACGATCGGACCCGCTACCGCCGGGCCCGCCGCCCGGCCGGCCGGGGTCGCGCGCGGCGGGGTCACGCCGGCATCGGTGAGCTCGAAGATCTCGTCGATCGCTGCGACCGGCACGACGAAGGTCTGGTTGCCGCACTCGAACGAGAACACGTCGATGATCGCGATGGTGAGCGGCACCCGCATCGTGAACCGGGTGCCCAGCCCGGGCCGGGTGGTCAGCGCCAGGTCGCCGCCGAGGTCGCGCACCGCGATCCGCCGGACGATGTCCATCCCGATCCCGCGACCGCTGGTGCGGGTCACCGTATCGCGGGTCGAGAACCCGGGGGTCGCGAGCACGTCGAGCAGGGCGTCGTCGCTCTCGATACTTCGCCTGGCCCGGCGCGCGATCTCGGCGCGATCGATGCCTCGGCCGTCGTCCTCGATCGTCAGCTCGAGCTGGTTGCCCGCGATCTGGGTGCAGCTGACCCGGATCGTTCCGGTCGTGGGCTTGCCGGCGGCGGCCCGATCGCTGGGTGGCTCGATCGCATGATCGACCGCATTGCGCACCAGGTGAACCATCGCCGGCAGCAGGCGGTCTGCCACGGCCTTGTCGAGCTCCGTGTCGCGGGTATCGAGCTCGAGCCGGACGTCCTTGTGGCTCGACCGCGCGACGCTGCGGACGAGCAGGGTCAGCGGCTCGAACACCTCGGCGACCCTCACCATCCGCGCCTTGAGCAGCGCGCGGCGCAGATCGCGCAGCTGGCGCGCCTGGAGCTCGACGACCTCGCGCAGCCGGCGAACATCGTGGCCGAGCGCCGCGTGCGCAGCGAGCTCGCGCTCGATCCGGAACCGCGAGACGATCAGGAGCGACAGCTGATCCTGGAGCTCGTCGAGCCGGGACAGCTCGACCCGCACGACCGCGCGGCCGATCGGCGCGGCGTCCTCGGTGACCTCGAGCCCCGGGCCGGCGAGCTCGACCGCGGGCCCGGCCCCGGCCGGCTCGGCGGGCGGCGGTGCGAGCGCCACGACCTCGGCCGGGGTGGTCGCGGCTGCCTCTGCGAGCGCCTCGATCGGCGCCGTGCTCACGACCAGGATGTCGAACGCCAGGCCGGTCTGCGCGCCCGCCGCATCGCGCAGCGTGCGGGGGACGACCTTGACGATCTCGCCCAGCTCGGCGAGTCGTGCGCGCACGGTTGCGATCGTCACACCGCGCGACGCGTTGTGATCGCTGGGCAAGAACGCCAGCGTCCATGCGGAGGTCGTGCCGCGCAGCGCAGGTGCCAGCTGCTGGCGTTCGCTCGCGGACAGCCGGGCGTCCCACACCGAACCGGCCGACGGCGTGACCGTCACGGTGTCGGCGTTGGCCTCGGTGGCCGCGATCGCCTCGATCAGGCGTTCGGGAACGCTGGCCGGGGCGCGGTTCTCGGCGACCGCACGCACCCGCTCGGCGATCGCGAGCACGCCCTGCAGCGAGACGTCGATCGCGGCCCGCCCGAGCTGGCCGCCGGCGCGATCGGCGGTCCGCAGCAGGGTCTCGAGCGCGTGCGCGATCTCGACGATCGGCTCGACGCCGATCATCGATGCCAGGCCCTTGATCGTGTGCAGCGCGCGAAACAAGTCGCGGACCGCCTTGGGCTTGGCCGTGCCGGCTGCGCTGCCGGCCTCGATGTCGAGCAGCGACGCATTCGCGGCCGCGACGAGCTCTTCCGCCTCCACGACAAACGCGCCCACGAACTCGCGCAGGTCGACGCGCTCGCTCACGTCGGGGCGCTCTGCAACAACCTTCGCACTTCTTCGAGGATGATCGGGGGAGCGAACGGTTTGGCGAGGAAGCTCGACGCGCCGGCCTCGAGCACGCGGGCGCGGCTCGCGTCGTCGCCCCGCGTGGTCACGATCAGGATCGGCAGCGTGCGCAGCCGGTCCTGGGAGCGTACGAACTCGACGACTTCTATGCCTCCGACGTCGGGCATGTTGAGATCGAGCACGACGAGATCAAATGCGGCCAGCGACAGTCGCTCGATCGCCTCGAGGCCGGTTCCGGCGAACTCGAACTGGATGGTCCCGAGCGGACGCAGACACGCGGCGATCATGTCGCGCATCAGCTTGCTGTCATCGACGATCAATAACCGGTTCATCGGATTCCACAGGAAGCAGCCCTGTTCACGTTTCCTCATAACATGCCGCCATGCGAGTGGGGCGTGTTACCTGGCGCGCGCTCGTCGGACGGGAACTTGGGGACTGTGCGCATGCGCTCGCTCTGTGCGCGCCCCTGTCCGCTGATAGCGAGTCGGCCAAGCAGCCGAGACGGGACGATCGACAGCGGCGTGCGCGGTCAGCGCGGTGCGACCCGGTAGATGTGGTACGGCCGGCCGGCGGCGAGCCGGTCCGCGCGCGGTGGCCGCGCGAGCGGGTCGATGTACGCCGGGATCGCGCTGTCGGTGAACACCAGCGCGCCGTCGGGCGCCACGACGACGCCATCGGCCCAGATCACGCCGGGCACGCGCACCAGCGTGCGCAGGCCGCTGCTGTCGAGGTGCGCGAGGCCACCGTGCTCGATGTCGGTGATGACGACCCCGCCGTCGCGATCGAGCGTGATGCCGTCGCTGAGCGGCTTGGGACCGACGGCGACGAGCTGGGACGCCGGGTCGCCACCGCCGTGCAAGCTGGCGGTGGGCAGCTTGTAGAGCTGGTCGTGCGACATCGCCGCCAGGTAGAGCCACGCGCCGTCTGGCGACAGCTCGATGCCGTCGAGGCCGACCGTGAACGTGACGAGGCCGTACGCGAGCTTGTGCGGACCGAACGGCGTGGTGATCACCCAATCCTGCGGCTGCAGCTGGGGCGCATCCCGCAGCACGCTGCGATGGGTCTTGCTGGCGACGTCGAGGATGATCAGCGAGGGCCGGATCCACCGGAACATGCCGGTGTCCGCGAGATAGACCGTCGCGCCGTCGGGCGACACGCGGAGATCCTGGGCGAACCGCGCCTCGCCGGACGGGAACCAGTGCTCGAATACGAGCGTGTTGGTCGCGAGGTCGAACGCGAGCAGGCGCGTGCGCTCGTGGTCGATGCTGGCGGGCTCGATCAGCCACAGGCGCGCCTGGTGGTCGACGGTCATCCCGAACACGCCCTGATAGGAGAACTGCGCATTCGGGTACGGCCGCGGTGTCCCATCGACGAGCTCGAACATCGCCATGGGCACGAAGCGCTCGGCCTTGGCGAACGGGTGATAGTTGAAGAACGTGCGGCCGTCCGCCGCGATCGCGATGTTGCCCGGCGGATAATCGAGGGTGACCAGCGACGTGACGGCGCTGGCGGGAACCAGCGGCGGGGTCGAGCGATCGGGGAACGGCGCGCCGCGGCCGTAGAGCACCTTGACGACCACCAGTCCGATGATGACGAACGCAAGGAGGCCGGTGATGACGATGGCGAGACGGCGGAGCCAGCGGCGAAGCATGGCCGCAAGATGACTCAAATGACGATTCTGGTGCCGGCGACGTGCTCGCGCTGTGGACGCCACCGCGCGGCCGGGGCGCTCGATGGCCATCACGAACAGCGTCGAGTCGTCGGCACCTGGCTTGCGGTGATCCACGCCCCTCTAATTTTTCAAATAATAACGAATATTTGAAAGATTTTAGACGCTAGTAAAGCCCTCGTTCCTAGAGCCTGGCCTTGGTAACGTCTGCTTGACTAGCGGCCACTAGTAACGTCTGCTTGACTAGCGGCTGCTGCTAGTAAAGGATCCGTTCCTAGCGGCCACCCTTAGTAACGCCTACTTGCCCAGCCATCCGACGAGTCAAGCGGGACGTTCCTGGCGAGCTCGAGCATGCCGAATCGAACCACGGGACGATACGACCGAACCACCGTCGGTGGCGAAGCGGTAGCGGCCTTCGTCCCGAACGCGCTGCCGCCGACGGAGCCGCCGCTCGCCCTCGGCCCGCTCACCGAGCGGCTTCGCGCTGCCGAGCAAGCGCTGATCCGGCTCGAGCTCGCCGGTGGGATGGTTCCTTCGCTTGATTGGTTCATCTACGCCTTTGTCCGCAAGGAGGCCGTGATCTCCTCGCAGATCGAGGGTACCCAGGCGACGCTGGTCGACCTCCTTGCCTTCGAAGCCCAGGAGGACGAGCAGCCGCTCGCCTCGCCGAACGCCGACGTGGAGGAGATCTGCAACTACATCGACGCGCTCGCGTACTCGCGCGCCCAGCTTGCGGATCCCCAGGGCCTGCCATTCTCGATGCGCCTTCTGAGCGAGACCCACGAACGGCTCATGCGCGGTGTCCGCGGCGCCGAGAAGCTCCCCGGCGAAGTGCGTCGCAGTCAGAACTGGATCGGCGGCAGCAGTCCTGGCAACGCTGCATACGTCCCACCACCTCCACACGCCCTCGCTGAAGTTTTGAGCGCGTTCGAGAACTACATGCATGCGGACGACGCGTTGCCGCCGCTCGTGCGCGCGGGGCTGCTGCATGTGCAGTTCGAGACCATCCACCCGTACCTCGACGGTAACGGACGCATCGGGCGGCTGCTGGTCACGCTGCTACTCGAGCACTGGAATCTGTTGACGAAGCCGGTTTTGTACCTGAGCCTGTTCTTCAAGCGGCATCGCGAGGACTACTACCGCCGGCTCAACGCGGTGCGCGTCGCTGGCGACTGGGAAGGCTGGCTCGATTTCTTCCTCGACGGAGTAGCGACGATCGCGGACGAAGCGGTCGCCTCCGCGCGTGAGCTGTTCGCGCTCGTCGCCGCGGACCGCGGATCCGTGCTCGCACACGAGGGTATGTCAATCGTGGCGCTTCGGCTCTTCGAGCTCTTGCCCCGCCATCCCGTCGTGACCGTGGCCTCCGTGATGCAGCTCGTGGAGACGACGAAGCCCACCAGCGGTCGCGCGGTCGATCTGCTCGTCGCAGCCGGCGTGCTCGTCGAGACCACGGGCAAGAAACGCGATCGGTCGTTCGTTTACCAAGCCTACCTCGAGCGCCTGCGGGCCGGCACCGAGCTCGAAATCGCACCGAGGTCGAAGGCGTAGTGCTCGTTGTGCTCGATAACATCTGCCGCCGGGTAGTCGCGCGGCTACAGGCCCTGATCGGCCCCGGGCGGCTCGTCGGGGCTCGACGTCCCGTAGTCCACCGTGCTCGAGCCCCCGCCGAGCTCGTGCTCGACCGAGCCGACGTTGTTGGTGGCGAGCCAGCAGTCGTTGTTGGTGTCCGGCGAGTCGCACCCCGGGGTCGGCGGCAAGTTGGTGGCCCACGACGGGTCGCCGCTGACGTCGATCGGCGTGGACGTCGAGGCGTCGACGCCGCCGCCCGCGTCGAACACCCCGCCCGCGTCGAACATGCCGCTGCCCGAGCCGGCGTCCGCGAGGCCGCCCGCGTCGAACATGCCGCTGCCCGAGCCGGCATCGACGCCACCGCTACCGGTGCCCGCGTCGAATGCGACGCTCCGCGGCGAAGCCCGTCCCCCCGCGTTGTGGATCACGGCGGTGACGACGCCGCTCCCACCGCCGCCGCCTGGCCCGAGCGGGATGATCTGGCACTTGCACTCCGCCACGTAGTCCGTGGGCCCGGCGCCCGGGCAGATCGGGCGTGCGGCCTTCGGACCGCAGCCCGAGGTGAACACGACGGCGTTGCTCCGGGCGGCGATCGCCCCGCACCAGGCCGAGCACGACGTGTCGCGGTAGTCGACCGTATCGGTGCATGACTCGTTGTTGCGCGCGCATGCGTCGGCCATGCCCGGGAGGAAGGTGCGCAACACGTCCGCGGCGATCGGCGGGTTGTTGTTGAGGTTGAAGTTGATCTTGTTGCTCGCCGCGTCGAGGCAGATCGGATATTGATTGTTGAACAGCGCGGGACGCGCGGCGCAGTCCTCCTGCCCGACGAAGCCGGCATAGCGCGATACGCAGTGATCGGGGTTGTTCATCGAGTACCAGGTGGCCGCCACCGGGGCGAGGTTGTACGCGGCCGGCCAGGCGCCGTTGTTGATCGCCGCCTGCGCGACGAACCCGGCGAGCCAGGTGAGCGCCGTGTTGTCGAACCCCGCCCAGTACGAGCGCCCGACCGGCGTATCGACCCACGCGGCCGCGATCGGCGCCATGGTTCGCCGCAGGCGCTTCACGACCTCGCGGAGCACGCGCGGGTGGCCGGCCACCGCGACCCCGTTGTCGAGGCAATCGGAGTCCCCCGCGCTGTTCACGGCGATCGTGAACGGATTGCCGCCATCGCGCCACACGCCGAACGGCCCGCCGGAGTCTCCGCTGTGCAGCACCGGCGCCTCCACCGGCGCGCCGGCCATCGCCGGCGGCGGATTCGTGGTCGAGGCGATGATGGTGAGTTGCTGCTGCGCATGTGTGTAGAAGACCGTCGGGCTCCGGTAGTACGTATTGGGCGCGCCGTCATCGCCATTCTGGTCGCGGCGTCCGTAGTCGCGGCCCTGGCCGCCGGCCGGCGCCCACTGGGGCTGCGCGAGCGGCGTCGGCGCGATGCCCAGGTTGGGCGCCTCGTTGTACAGCAGCACGGCGATATCGCGCGCATCCATGTGCGCGCCCGCGTAGCCATCGGCGATCGCGCCCTTCAGGATGCCCTGGAAGGTCACCTGGCCACCGCCGCCGGCGGGCAGGTTGGGGAAGCTGATGTCCGCCATGACCATGCCGTACACGCAGTGCGCGGCGGTCAGGATCACGCCGCGCGCGATGCGCCGGCCGGAGCACAGCGCGGTCGGATTGCGCGCGGGGCCCTGTGCCGCGAGCGCCGCGTCGATCTGGTTGAACAGGTCGATCCGGACCATCGTCTGCAGGACGCTGAGCACGCCGCCGACGATCGGATCTTCGGTCTCCCCGGTCTCCCCCGATCGATCGTGCGACTCGCCGCAATCGGCGGCCGCGACGGCCGCGACGGCCGCGATGACCGTCAGGATCAATGCAGGACCGCGTCCACTCCGCGCACGAATCATTCGCATCGGTATCCTCCTGTGCAAGCCGGCGAAGCTCGCATCTCTCTCCGCAGCCCGCAACGCAGCCGCGAGGGCCTCACGTCTCACGTACGACCGGAGTCGCTGGAGTCACCCTGTCCCGTTGAACCCGGGGTTCGTGACTGCGCCCACCTGGTCGGGGACCGATATATCGATTTGCAGCCATCGTGATGCGCCCACGGGGTTGCGCTGGGTGGGCCCGAGTAGTAGTCCGGATGACCTCAGTGAAACGCGTGCGGCCAGCCAGGCTGCGTGTCCAGCCAAAGGGTTCAGTCGAATGAAGACCTACAAGGTAGTACTGTCGACCTCGCTGCTGATCGGGCTCGCGTCCGCGGCGGCGTGCAGCAAGAAGCCCGCGGATCAATCGTCGGGCTCGGCGAAGGACAACGGATCCGCAACCGCGCCGGCCGCGCCCGCGGCGGTGGAGATCGCGATCTCGTGCGGCTCGGTCGGCAAGGACTACGACTCGTGCAAGACCGGCGCGGAGCTGTGGGCCAAGCAGACCGGCAACCAGGTCAAGGTCGTCACCAGCCCGACCTCGTCGAGCGAGAAGCTCGCCCTGGCCCAGCAGATGCTCGCGTCCGGTGCGTCCGACGTCGACGTGTTCAGCACCGACGTGGTGTGGCCCGGCATCCTCGGCAGCTTCTTCCTCGATCTCAAGGAGTACTCCGCGGGCGCCGAGAAGGCCCACTTCGACGCGATCATCGCGAACAACACCGTCGACGGCAAGCTCGTCGCGCTGCCCTGGTACACCGACGCCGGCCTGCTCTACTACCGCACCGATCTGCTCGACAAGTACAAGGAGAAGCCGCCGACCACCTGGGCGGAGATGGCGGCCACCGCCAAGAAGATCCAGGACGGCGAGCGCGCGGCCGGCAACAAGGACCTCTGGGGCTTCGTGTTCCAGGGCAAGGCCTACGAGGGCCTGACCTGCAACGCGCTCGAGTGGGTCGCCAGCTTCGGCGGCGGCACGATCGTCGGCACCGACGGCAAGGTCACGATCAACAACCCCGACGCGGCCGCGGCGCTCGACTTCGCCGCGACGTGGATCGGCTCGATCACGCCACCCGGCGTGCTGAACTACGAGGAGGAGGAGTCGCGCGGCGTGTTCCAGTCCGGCAAGGCCGTGTTCATGCGCAACTGGCCGTACGCGTACCAGCTGGCCCAGGCCGCCGACAGCCCGATCAAGGACAAGGTCAGCATGACGACCCTGCCCAAGGGCACCGGGGCGAACGCGCGCGGCGCGGCCACGCTCGGCGGCTGGAACCTCTCGGTCTCCAAGTTCTCGAAGCACCCCAAGGAGGCCGCCGCGCTGGCGCTGTACCTGACCGGCCCGGTCGAGCAGAAGCGCCGCGCGATCACCGCGGGCTACCAGCCGACGATCAAGAGCCTGTACGAGGACAAGGAGGTGCTCGCCGCCAACCCGTCGTACGCGATGCTGCTGGGCACGTTCTCGAGCTCGGTGCCGCGGCCGTCGACGGCGACCAAGGGCCAGTACAACCAGGTCAGCTCGGCGTTCTTCACCGCCGTGCAGAACGTGCTCAACAAGCAGGCCAACGGCAAGGCTGCCCTGACCGAGCTCGCCGAGAAGCTCGACCAGCTGAGCCACGGCGGAGCGTGGTGACTGAGGGCGATCGATGACCGAGGAGCCTGCCGACCGGCTGACCCGGAAGCGCGCGCGCACGGCGTGGGTGTTCCTCGCGCCGATGCTCGTCGTGCTCGCGCTGGTCGCGGCGTGGCCGCTGCTCCGCACGATCTGGCTCGGGCTGACCGACGCCAACCTGCTGCGGCTCGATCAGTCCAAGTGGATCGGGCTCGACAACTTCACCGGCAAGTACGGCCTGCTCCACGACAAGGTGTGGTGGCACGCGGTCAAGAACACGCTGTGGTTCACGTTCCTCACCGTCACGATCGAGACCACGCTGGGCATGGTGATCGCGCTCGTGCTCACCAAGACGTTCCCCGGGCGCGCGCTGGTCCGCGCGGCGGTGCTGGTGCCGTGGGCGATCCCCACGGTGGTGTCGGCGAAGATGTGGAGCTGGATGCTGAACGACCAGTTCGGCATCATCAATCACGCGCTGCTGTCGCTCGGCGTGATCGACAGCCCCAAGGCGTGGACCGCCGATCCCTCGCTCCTGATGACCAGCGTCGTGATCGTCGACGTCTGGAAGACCACGCCGTTCATGGCGCTGCTGATCCTGGCGGCGCTGCAGATGCTGCCCACCGAGTGCTACGAGGCGGCGCGGATCGACGGCGTGCACCCGATCAAGGTGTTCTTCAAGGTCACGCTGCCGCTGATCCGGCCGGCGCTGATGGTCGCCATGATCTTTCGTGCGCTCGACGCGATCCGGATCTTCGACCTGATCTACGTGCTCACCGGGACGCGGGAATCCACGATGACGATGTCGATCTACGCGCGCCAGCAGCTGATCGAGTTCCAGCAGGTCGGGTACGGCTCGGCCGCCTCGACGCTGCTGTTCTTCATCGTCGCGCTGCTCACGGTGATCTACGTCGTGGTCGGCCGCGTGAAGCTGGGAGGCGACTGATGCCGGCACTCACCGTCCGCAGCGTGGTCCGCAAGGTGCTGTTCTACGCGCTGGTCCTCGCGATCGTCGGGTTCGCGGTGTTCCCGTTCTACTACGCGATCCTGTCGTCGCTGAAGACCGGCTCCGAGCTGTTCAGCGTCGACTACTTCCCGGTCAAGTGGAACTTCGGCAACTACGTCGGCGTGTTCCGCGACAACCCGTTCGCCACCAACCTGTGGAACTCGCTGATCGTCGCGGTGGTCACCGTGGCGGTGTCGCTGTTCCTCGGGGTGACCGCAGCCTACGCGCTGGCGCGGATCCGGTTCCGCGGCCGCGGCCTCCTGCTGATGACGATCCTCGGGGTCTCGATGTTCCCGCAGATCGCGGTGCTCTCGGGCATGTACCAGCTGATCCGCGCGCTCGGCCTGTACAACAACCTCGGCGCGCTCGTGCTGTCGTACATGATCTTCACCCTGCCGTTCACGGTGTGGGTGCTGACGACGTTCATGCGCGAGCTGCCCAAGGAGCTCGAGGAGGCGGCGATCCTCGACGGCGCGTCGCCGTGGGTGATCGTCACCCGCGTGTTCATGCCGCTGATGGGGCCGGCGCTGGTCACCACGGGCCTGCTCGCGTTCATCGCGGCGTGGAACGAGTTCCTGTTCGCGCTGACCTTCACGCTGACCAACGAAGAGCGCACGGTGCCGGTCGGGATCGCGCTGATGAGCGGCGCGAGCGCCCACGAGCTGCCGTGGGGCAACATCATGGCGGCCTCGGTGATCGTGACGCTACCGCTCGTGCTGCTGGTCCTGATCTTTCAACGCCGGATCGTGTCGGGCCTGACGGCCGGCGCAGTCAAGGGGTGATGCATGGCTAATCCCAAACCCTCCGCCGATCCGTCGGTCTGCATCTCGCTGGCCGGCGTCGGCAAGCACTACGGCAAGACCAAGGTCCTCGAGGACATCAACCTCGAGATCAAGACCGACGAGTTCTGCGTGTTCGTCGGCCCGTCGGGCTGCGGCAAGTCGACGCTGCTGCGGATGATCGCCGGGCTCGAGAGCATCACGTCCGGTGATCTGTTCATCGACGGCAAACGGATGAACGAGGTCGAGCCGTCGCAGCGCGGCATCGCCATGGTGTTCCAGTCGTACGCGCTCTACCCGCACATGACGGTCTACGACAACATGGCGTTCGGGCTCAAGCTCAACAAGCTGCCCAAGACCGAGGCGGACAAGCGGATCCGCGAGGCCGCGCGGATGCTCAAGATCGAGCCGCTGCTCGAGCGCCTGCCCAAGGAGCTGTCGGGCGGCCAGCGCCAGCGCGTCGCGATCGGCCGCGCGATCACCCGGCACGCCAAGATCTTCCTGTTCGACGAGCCGCTGTCCAACCTCGACGCCGCGCTCCGGGTCTCGATGCGCGGCGAGCTGTCCCGGCTGCGCAAGCAGCTGCAGACCACCATGGTCTACGTCACCCACGATCAGGTCGAGGCGATGACCATGGCCGATCGCCTGGTGGTGCTGCACGCCGGGCACATCGAGCAGGTCGGCTCGCCGCTCGAGGTCTATCACCGGCCGCGCACGCTGTTCGCCGCCGGCTTCCTCGGCTCGCCGCGCATGAACTTCCTGCGCGGCGAGGTCGCGAGCACCAGCGCCGCCGGCGTGACCATCAAGCTCGCCGATGGCACCACGGTGGACGCCAAGGTCTCGAGCGACGGCGTCACGGTGGGCCAGAAGGTCACCGTGGGCGTGCGCCCCGAGCACATGCGGATCACGACCGGCACCGGGCCCCGCCAGGCCACCGTGCAGCTGGTCGAGGATCTGGGCGACCACTCGATCATGCACCTCGAGAGCGCCGCGTCCGAGGACCGCCTGCTCGCCAAGGTGGAGAGCGCGCCCGCCGGCGAGGGCGACAAGGTCACGTTCGAGCTGCCACCCGAGGAGTGCCACGTGTTCGACGCCGGCGAGCGCGCCCTGCCGCGCCTCGATCGCGGCGCCTGAGGTCGCCCGGGCGGTAACCGCGGGAGATCCGTCCATCCTATTGCAGCCCCGGGGTGTTCGGCTCCACGTCGGCCAGCTTGGCCTCGATGTCGCCGCCGATGGTGGTCTGCAGGAGATCGCCGATCTGCTGCAGCCCACCGGATAGCTCGCAGATCGACGCGAACCTGCTGCGGTTCGGGAATCCATTCAGGAAGGACTTGATCCGGACCGCCGGATCCGCGACCTCGGGTTTACCGTCGCCGCCGATGTACGTGCATGAGTGGGCGAGCGCCGGAATCTCCATCGCGCTCTCGACCGGTGCCCGGAGCTCGGTGGCGAACGGATCGGGCGGGCCCCCGAGGTCCGCGACGATCACCTTCTGCGGATCCGCCTTGAGGCTCTTGAAGAACGTGGCGTAGTCGCCGACCTTCGTCAGGTAGGCCGAGTGATCATTGGAGTGACACTGGGTCTTCGTGCCGGCCTGGTTCATCGCGTCCGTCGTCGCGCCGCCGTCGTCGCACAGGACGCCGAACCGCGTGCAGCGGAACGACTCCAGCGGTCCGAGCGTGGCGATGGAGGCCAAATCGTCGGCGATCAAGCTCGAGTGCGACATCGAGCAGTCGTCTTCATCGGCGATGATGATCACGGCGAGGTACGCATCGGGCCGGAGGAAGCCGGCGTTGGGCGTGTTCGCCGGCTCGAGCGCTTGCTTGACCGCCTCGAGGTGCTGCTCGAAGCCGCAGCCGTCGTCCCCGGCCTTGACCATCTTGCTGAATGCGTCGCTCAACGCGCCGGTATAGTTTCTGATCCGCGAGCCATCCAGCTTCGCGGGATCCTTGATGTCGCTGAGGAACCTCTCGCCGGTCACGACCGGAGCGCCGAACAGCTGCATGAGGCCGGCCTTGCCAAACCCGCTGCAGCGGCCTTCACTGCCGATCGCCGGACCGGGGGCTGGATCATCAGCGCCCTGGGACCCCAGATCCGAGGTCACCACGGCGATGTGCAGGTTGGGGAGGCCGCCGGGTAGCGTGCTGAGGATGTCGATGAACTGTGGGAAGCTCGCGGCGAGGTTGTTCTGCTTGTCGGCCATCGACGGTGAGTCGTCGATCAAGAACAACAGGTCGATATTATCCGAGGTGAACGTGACGTCCGGAGGCTTGCATGCCGCGACCAGGGCAAGCACGACCACGAAGGATCGATCCAGCATCAGAACCTCCCCTGGACGAGGACGCCCGTCTCGCCCGGCACCGCGCTCGGGATCACGCTGACCCGCCTCGGGTTCTCCGCGTCAGGCGCGCCGGTGAACCACAACACCCCGGCACCGACCGCTGCTGCTGCCCCGATGCCGAACGCGATGTTCGCCGCGAGCGCTCGGCTGTGGGCCGACTCGAGGAACGCGTTGGACTGATCGGATGTCGTGCATGGCGTCGCCGGGTCGCGACACAGCTTGAACGCCTCGTTGGTGGTTTTATCTGCGATCACGCCGAGTACCACTCCTACGGCTACGCTGATCACGCCGGCGCCGGCGACGCCGAGCAAGACCCGGCGCCTGGTCATGAACCGCCCGCCGACCGCACTGCTTCGGGGCTGCGGCACAGCGGTCGGCTTGACCTCGACGTGCGCGGCGCCGGGCGGCTCGAGGTGAATCGCCACCAGCGGCGTGAGCGGGACGTCGAGCTCGACCGGCTTGCCCTCGTGAGCCACGATCTCGCGTTGCGCCTTCACGTACCCTGCGAGCGAGACGGCGATCTGATGCGTGCCGGCGGCGACCCTGGCCGGCGCGTCGTAGGCCGTGTCGTCGACCGTGACGCGCGCTCCGGGCTGGTCGACTCGCACGGTGAGCAGCGAAGGCTGCTCGACGAGCGTGATCGGGAGCGGCGTGGTCTGGCCGTTCTCGATGGTGATGCTGCCGGTCCAGCGCTTGAAGCCCGGGCGCTCGGCGATCACCTTGTACTGGCCGGCAAACACCGGCTGGGTGCATGACGGCGCGGCGGTGCAGAACACGCCCTGCGTCTTCGAATCCAGGTAAATGTCGGCCGGTCCGTTGTCCAGCGTGACGGCGAGGAACGTCGACTGCACCGCGCCCAGCTTCTCGACGATGGTCTGCGCCTGGCGGCGGTTCGCGCCCTTGGCGCCGGCGTCGAGGTACGCCTGGTAGGCCGCGAGCGCGCCGGCGTATTCACGCTGCTTGAGCAGCACCCGGCCCCTGAGCTCGAGCAGCTTCAGATCTTTCGGGGCGAGCGCGAGCCCGTCCTCGATGGCGACGAGCGCCTGCTCGTCCTCGCCTCTGGCATCCAGCCGCGCGGCGCGCACCTCCTTCGCGCGCGCGTCGACCTTCGGTGCGGCCGGCGCGACGCCGGTCCACACGATGCTCAGATATGCGTACACGACACAGATGCACGATGATGTCGCCGTCAAGCGACCCGGGAGTCGGGGAGGGCGGCGAGTTGTGGCGGTGGCCGCTGGAGATGGCGGCCGCCGCGAGCACCGTGAATCGGCGCGGATGGGTACCGGCGTATGGTGGTTGAGTGCGGGCTTGGGGATGTCCATGGGGCTCCTCGGCGGGGACACGATGATGTGCAGTGGAGGTCTTGGCGTCGTTTCCCGCCATCGCCGACCTGGCTGATCGGTTGTGCAAGCCGCGCGCGCGGCGCCGGGCGCGATCGATGCAGTCAAGTGGACGGATGCGATGGGGCGGCGAGAGCGGTGCGATCTGCTGATGTTGTTTCGGGTTATGGCGATGCACCGGACGCGCTGGCGACGGCCGGCTGCGCTCTGTGAACAGCCGGGCGCGGTCGGGAGGCCGTGCAAACTGAACATGTCCAGCATTCGACTGGACACAACCGGATCGCGGTTGGACATGACCGCCGACACACGGAGTGATCCAGCGGGTTGGCGCGCAGCGCTATACAGGCTCTACAGAATCATGATCATAATCTGGTGAATTGCGGTGGCCTGTTCGTGACGATCGCGCTAGTGTGTATTGCTGTTATGCGAGTGTGTATCTCGTGTCGGAGTTTGCTCGGTGCGAGCGCACGGCAGTGCCCGGCCGACGGTGCGGCGACCGTGTTCGTCAAGACGCTGCCCAAGGACACGCGGCTCGGCGCGTACAAGATCGACCGGATGCTCGGCGAGGGCGGGATGGGCCTCGTCTACGAGGCGACTCACGAGGTGCTGAACCGGCGCGCGGCGATCAAGATGCTCCGGCCCGAGCTCTCCGCGCACAGTCAGATGGTGACGCGGTTCTTGAACGAGGCGAAGGCGGTGAACCTGATCGATCACCAGAACATCGTTAACGTCTACGACTACGGAGATAACCTGGAGGGCAGCATCTACTTCGTGATGGAGTTCCTGGCGGGCGAGACCCTCGAGGGGCTGATGCGCGAACGAAGGCCGATGCAGGTGCCGCTGTTGCTGCACGTATTCGGTCAGGTCGCCAGGGCGCTCGCCGCGGCGCACGCCAAGCAGATCGTGCATCGCGATCTCAAGCCGGCGAACGTGTATGTCGTCACGCGCGAGGACAACCCGTACTTCATCAAGCTGCTCGATTTCGGGGTCGCCCAGTTGCGCGGCGCGGGCGCCCCGCAGGGACTCACCGTCGCCGGCACGGTCATGGGCACGCCGCAGTACATGAGCCCGGAGCAGATCTCCGGCGGCACGGTCGACGCCCGCAGCGACGTGTGGGCCATGGGCGTGATGATGTATCGCGCGGCCACCGGGCAAGCACCGTTCAAGGGAGAGAAGCTCGCCGAGATCGCGGACAAGATCCGGAACCACGCGCCGCAGCCGGCGGACGAGATCGTCGCGCTTCCCGCCGCCCTCTGCCGGCTGATCACGCGCTGCCTCGAGCGCAGGGTCGAGGCTCGCTGTCCGTCGGTCGCCGAGTTGATCGCCGGCCTCGAGCAGGTGAAGCAGGAGTGGCGGCTCGACGACGACGCGATCCTCGCCGCGGTGACGGCGGACGCGGGCACGATCATCCGCAGCGCGCCGGAGCTGCGGCGCGAGCCGACGCGCGACATCCTCGCCGGTTCGGTGCCGCGCGACCAGGGCGCCTCCGCCCGGGTCGGGCTCCGCCCGGGCGCCGGGTGGTCGAGGCTCGGGCGCTACGCGACCATCGCTGCCGCCGCGTTCGCGCTCGGCAGCGCGGCATACCTGATGCTGGGCCGCGGCGAGGATCTGGGGCCGCAGGCCGCCGCGCAACCATCGGCGATCGCGAGCATGGTTGCCGTCGGTGATCTCGACGCCGCGCGCAGGCACGCGGAGCACGACCTGCGCGACGTGATCGCGTCGGGGACGCTGCAGCAGCAGGGCATCGCCGTCGATGCGCTCGGGTTGGCGCGCGT
>DATBBB010000551.1:0-7524 GCA_036271215.1 Kofleriaceae bacterium
CGCGGGGTCTCGATCGACGAGCCGCGTGCGTAGCTCGGGGTGCTCGGTGGCGAGCACGCGACCGAGCCCCCACAGCGCCGCGTGCGCCGGTGCGGTCAGATCGCCGCGCACCACGCGTTGCGCGCCGCGCGTGACGAGGTACAGCGCGGGCGGCGGCGCGGCGTGGGCGACGAGCGCGTGGATCGCCGCGAGCGCCGAGCTGCACAGGGTGCGTTGATCGTCGAGGAACCGGACCGGGTCGGGCTCGCCGCCGCCGGCGAGCGCGAGCGCGCCGAGATGGATCACGCCGTGCACCGGCCCGGCGGTCTCGACGATCGCGCGCGCGATCGCGTCGGGCCCTCCGGCTGGCACGATCACCGCGCGCTGACCGCGCTGCGCGAACCGGCGCGCGAGCGCCCGCGCGACCCCGCCGGCGTCGTCGATCACGATCCAGGCGCCCACGATCCAGGCGCCCACGATCGAGGCGCCGGGCTCCGCGCCGGCCGGTGCGTGCTCGGCAGCGGCGAGCGGTGCCTTGTCCCAGGCGACCTCGTAGAGCCAGGTCCGGACGTCCGCGCTCGCGAGCCGGCGCAGCGCGCCGCGCTCGACCTTGAGCAGCGACAGGCCGCGGACCACGACCGCGAGCTGGCCGTCGTGGTCCCACACGGTGACGTCGAACACCGGCGACGCCGCGTCGGGGCCGGACACGGTCCGGATGTGACAGATCGCGGCCGCGATCCCGGCGCGTACGAGGGTGATCCCGGCGATGCCGACGGGGAGGTACGTGTCGTCCCCGGCGCCGGCACCGCCGAGCCCGTGCTGCGCCGCGCGGATGCCGTGCAGGCAGGCATCGAGCAGGGCGGGGTGGATGAGGTGCTCGCTCGCCTCGCGGACGTGGTCGGCGGGCAGCGCGACCTCGGCGAGCAGCTCGCCGGGCCGCGCCGGCGATCGCCACGCCCGGCCGAGGCCGCGAAACCCGGGGCCGTAGTCGAGCCCCGACGCCGCGAGCGTCTCGTAGTAGCCGGCGAGATCGACGGCCGCGCCGAACCCGCCGCGCAGGGTCGCGAGATCGTCGCCGCCGGCCGCGTCGGTCGGCCGCGTCGCGCGCACCGCGATCGTGCCGCGCGCGTGGCAGGTCCATGCCCCGCCCGCCGCCCCGCCCGCCGCCCCGCTCGCCATCCCGCTCGCCGCGCCGCCGGCGTCCTGGCTGTGGACCTCGAACGTCAGGCGGTCGGCCTCGCGCTCGCCGACCACGAGCTGGACCCGGCGCGCACCGGCTTCGGGCAGGACCAGCGCGCGATCGAACACGACGTCGGTGAGGTCGATCGGCGCCTGGTCGCCGCGCAGCTGGCGGGCCGCGGCGAGCGCGAGCTCGACATAGCCGACCGCGGGCAGCACCGGCAGGCCGTGGATCCGGTGATCGTCGAGGTACGCCGGCACCGACGCGGAGAGCTGGGCCTCGAACTGCGCGATCGCGGCCGCCGACGCCACCGCGCGGCCGAGCAGGGGGTGGAGCGATCGGCCGGCGGCGCCGGGCATGCCCGGCGCGGAGCGCTCGATCCAGTACCGCTTGCGCTCGAACGGGTAGGTCGGCAGCGCGATCTTGTGCGCGCCACGGTTGGCGTGGAACGCCGCCCAGTCGACCCGCGCGCCGCGCGCCCACACCGCGGCGAGCGCGGTCAGGATCTCGCGCGGCTCGGGCCGGCCATCCTGCAGCGAGGCGATCAGCGCGGGGCCGTCATCACCGAGCACCTCGCGCGCGAGCGCGAGCAGCACCGGGCGCGGCCCGAGCTCGATCACCGCGTCGACCCGGAGCTGGGCGAGCGCGGCGAGGCCGGCCGCGAATTGCACCGGCGCGCGCGCGTGGCGCCGCCAGTACGCCGCATCCGGCGCCGTGCCCGGCGCGAACGGCGCGCCGGTGACGTTCGAGATCAGGGTCGCTTGCAGCGCCGCCGGCGGCGCCGTGCGCGCGGCCGCCTCGAGCTCGTCGAGCATCGGATCCAGCAACGCGGAGTGAAACGCGTGAGACACCCGGAGCTGCCGGGTCCGGCCTCCGGACTGCGCGGCCAGCGCGCCGGCGGCGGCCTCGACCGCGGCGCGCTCGCCCGACAGCACGACCGCGCGCGGGCCGTTGATCGCGGCGAGCGCGACCCGATCGCCATGGCCGGCCACGATCGCCTGGGCGGCTTCGGGATCGGCGTCGACCGCGATCATCGTGCCGCCCGCGGGCAGCGCCTGCATCAGCCGGCCGCGCGCGGCGACCAGGCGGAGCCCGGCGGCGAGCGACAGCGCGCCGCCGGCGTGGGCGGCGGCGAATTCGCCTACGCTGTGGCCGAGCGCGACGTCGGCGGTCACGCCCCAGCTCGCCCACAGCCGGATCAGCGCCGCCTCGAGCGCGAACAGCGCCGGCTGCGCCCAGCCGGTGGCGTCGAGCGCGTCGCCGCCGTCGAACATCACGTCGAGCAGCGCCGGCGCATCGCCGTCCGCGTCGGCGGCGAACACGGCCGCGCACTCGTCGAGCGCGGCGCGGAACACCGGCTCGGCGGCATACAGCGCGCGTCCCATTCCGGCGCGCTGCGCGCCCTGGCCGGTGAACACGAACGCCAGCCGCGGCACCTCGCCGTGCCGGACCTGGCCGCGGTGGACGTGGGCCGAGCGCGCGCCGCGACCGAGCGCGCCGAGCGCGGCGATCATCTGCGCGCGCGCCTGATCGCCGGCGTCGATGACGATCGCCGCGCGGTGGTCAAACTGACCGCGGCCGACCGCGGCCGTGAACGCGAGGTCGTCGAGCGCCAGCGCGGGATGGGTCACGAGGTGGCGCTCGTAGCGCCGCGCCAGCTCGCCGAGCGCGGCCTCCGAGCGCGCCGACAGGCACAGGATCACGGCCGGTCGGGCCGCGCTCGCCGCGCCGCCCTGCGCGAGCGCCGGGGGCTCCTCGGGCGGCTCCTCGACGACGACGTGCGCGTTGGTGCCGCCGAACCCCGCCGAGGTCACGCCGGCGATCCGGCGCTCACCTTCGCCGACCGTCCACGCCTGCCGGGTGGCGGCGACCCGGAGCGGCAGGCGGTCCCAGTCGATCCGCGGGTTCGGCGTCCGGAAATGGAGCGACGCCGGGATCGCGCGGCGCGACAGCATCAGCGCGACCTTGGCGAACGCCGCGATCCCCGCCGCGGTCTCGGTGTGGCCGAAGTTGGTCTTGACCGAGCCGATCCGGGCCGGTGCGTCGGCCGGTCGGCCCTCGCCGAGCACGGCGCCGAGCGCGTGGGCCTCGATCGGATCGCCGATCGCGGTGCCGGTGCCGTGCGCCTCGACGTAGCCGACGTCCGCCGGCCGGACACCGGCGGCGGCGAGCGCGGCGCGGATCGCCTGCTCCTGCGCGCGGCCGCTCGGCGCGGTGAGCCCATGGGTCCGCCCGTCCTGGGTGACCGCGCTGCCGCGGATCACCGCGTAGATCCGATCGCGGTCGCGGACCGCCGCCGATAGCCGCTTGATCACGACCACGCCGCAGCCCTCGGCGCGGACGTAGCCGTTGGCCGCGGCGTCGAAGCTCTTGCATCGGCCGTCGGGCGCGAGCATCTCGGCGCGGGCGAGCGCGACCGAGAGGTTGGGCTCGAGGATCACGTTGACGCCGCCGGCGAGCGCCAGCTCGCACTCGCCGGCGAGCACGGCCTGGCACGCGTAGTGGAGCGCGACCAGCGACGACGAGCAGGCGGTGTCGAACGCGACCGACGGGCCGCGCAGATCGAGCACGTACGACACCCGGCCGACCGCGACGCTCGGCGCGGTCGCGCTCGCCGAGTACTGGCCGAGCTCGGCCAGCTCGCTGGAGAACAGGGTGCGCGCCGACCAGTCCTGAACCCCGATCCCGGTGAACACGCCGGTCGGGCTGCCGCGCAGCGCCTCGGGCGCAATTCCCGCGTCCTCGATCGCCTCCCAGGTCACCTCGAGCAGCAGGCGCTGCTGCGGATCCATCGCCGTGGCCTCCGGCGGCGAGATGCCGAAGAACCCGGCATCGAGCTGATCGTGACCGGTCAAGAACCCGCCGCGGCTCGGCGGCACCGCCGGCTGGACGATCGGCGCCAGCTCGGCGGGGTTCCAGCGATCGGCCGGGACGTCGCTGATCGCGTCGACGCCGTTCCACAGCAGGTCCCAGTAGGTCTCGGGCGAGGTCACGCCGCCGGGGAACCGGCAGCCGATCCCGATCACCGCGAGCGGCTCGCGGCCGCGCGCCGGCGCGCCGGCGTCCACGGCCGGTGGCGCGCGGTGGCCGGCGTCGCCGAGCTGGGCGTCGCCGAGCTGATCGAGCACCGCCGTCGCGAGCGCCGCGATCGCCGGGTGGTCCCAGATGAACGTGATCGGCAGCCGGTGGTGGGTCAACGCCTCGAGCCGGCGGTGGAGCGCGACCGTGCTCAGCGAGTCGAAGCCCAGGTTCTGGAGCGGGCGGTGCGGCGCGAGCTGATCGGGCACCAGGCGCAGCACCTCGGCGACCTCGCGCCGGATCCAGTGCTCGGCGGCGGCGCGGCGCTCGCGCGGTCCGGCACAGCGCGCGAGCTCGGCGGCGAACCTCGCGCCGCGATCGTCGGCGCGCGCGGCGCTACCCGGCGCGGCGCTGCCCGGCGCGGCGCCGCCCGGCGCGGGGTTCGCCGCGCGGTCGCGGACCAGCGTGTCGCGCAGGATCTTGCCGAGCGGGCCGCGCGGCAGGGCGGCGCGCAGCTCGAAGCCGGCCGGCCGCTGGTGCGCCGCGAGCCGATCCGCGCAATAGGCGGCGAGCGCGGCCTCGTCGCAGCCGTCGTCGACGGCGACGAACGCGATCGGCTGCTGACCGAGCTCGGGCGAGGCCACGCCGATCACGGCGACCTCGCGGACCTGCGGGTGGCCGGCGAGCACCGCCTCGATCTCGGCCGGGTCGACCTTGTAGCCGGCGGTCTCGATGAACGTCGGCTTGCGCTCGACGACCTGCAGCGCGCCGTCGGCGCAGCGCCGGCCGCGGTCACCGGTGCGGTAGCGGCCACCGGCGAACGCGCGCGCCGTGGCTTCGGGATCGCCGTCGTAGCCGCCGGGCGGCACGACCGGGCTGGTCACCACCAGCTCGCCGATCTCGCCGTCGGCGACCTCGCCGCCGTGCGCGTCGAGCACCGCGACCGCGACGCCGGTGACGCACCGGCCCACGCGATCAGGCGCGAAGTCCGGGCCTTCGATCAGGTTCGCCGCGATCGTGCCGGTCTCGGTCGAGCCGTAGATCTGGCGGATCGGCCGCGCGAACCGGGCGAGGAACCGGCCGTAGGTCGCCATGTCGAGCCGGCTGCCCGACGAGAAGCACCACCGCACGCCGGCGAGGTCGCCGGCCTCGGTCTGGAGCTGGGCGAGCGTGGCGTACTGATAGCCGACGCCGAGCACGACCCGGATCGCCGCGGCGCGGACGATCGCGATCACCTCGCGGCAGCGCGCGACGAACGGCAGCTCGACGCCCTCGCCGTCGCCCGCCGAGGCCGCGTACGGCGCGAGCAGGACGAGCGGTGCGCCCACGGCGAGCGCGGCGAGCAGGCCGTTGCCCAGGCCGTACGAATGATACAGCGGGACCAGGCACAGGATCGCGTCGTCGGCGGTGAGCGCCGCGCTGGTCGTGAACTGGGTCGCCTCGGAGATCAAGTTATGCTGGGTCCGGCACACCCGGCGCCGGTGGCCCTCGGAGCCCGAGGTGTAGAGGTAGAGCGCGCGCCCGGCGTGTCCGGCGTCCGGACCGTCCGGCTCCGGTGCGACCGGCTCGGCGAGCGCGAGCGCGTGCGCGTCGACCACCCAGGTCCGGTCCTGGCCGGTGAGCCGCGCGGCGCGCGGCGCGCCAGGGCGATCGGTGATCACGCGCCGCGCGCCGGTCTCGGCGAGCGCGCGCTGGATCGCGGCGTCGTCGAGCTCGGGGCCGAGCGGGAGCACGATCGCGCCGCGCCGCCACGCCGCGAACAGCGCGACGACCAGCTCCACGCTGTTGGGCAGGACCACCGCGACGGCTTCGCCCGCGGCGACGCCATCGCCGGCGAGCCGGTCGGCGAGCGCGGCCGCCATCTCGGCGAGCGCGCGGTACGTGATCCGGCGATCGCCGGATACGAGCGCGGTCGCGTGCGGCGTGCGGTCGGCGTGCCGACTCAGGAGCGCGAACAGCATGATTCCTCCACGGTGACGTCCCGCACGGACCGGCACCCGATCGTCCGGCGCAGGTTCAATGAAACAGGCCCTCGGGACAGTGGCCGGGCGACAGGCCGGTCGGTGCGAGTCGGGGCAGCGCCTGGCGCAGCCGGGCATCGGCGCCGCGCCCGATCGCGACCGCGCGCACGCCGAGCGTGTCGAGCGCGGTCAACCGGGCGAGGGTCGCCACGCTGGCCTCGGTGACCCGGGTGTAGCTGAGGTCGAGGAACCGCAGCCGGTCGGCCGCCGCGGCGAGGTGGTCGACCCCGGCATCGCCGATCGCGGTCGCCGCCACGCTGAGCGCGGTGAGCCGCGGCGCGCGCGCGACGTGGGCGAGGCCGGCGTCATCGATCGCCGTGCTGCGCAGCGCGAGCTCGGTGAGCACGGGCAGCGCGGCCAGCGCGGCCAGCGCGCGCGACGTGATCGGCGTGAACCCCAGGTGCAGGCGCTCGAGGTCGGCGAGGCCGGCGAGCGCGGCGGCGCCGGCGTCGCTTACCGCCGTGCCGGCGAGGTTCACGCTGCGCAGCCGTGCCATGCCGGCGATCCGGCGCGCCGTCGCGTCGCCGGCCCGGGTGTGGAACAGATCGAGGTGCGCGAGGTCGGGGACCACGGCGAGCGCGGCGGCGATCCCTTCGTCGGTCGCGGCGCGGCAGCCGGCGAGCGACAGGCCGCGGAGCCCGGCGCCGGCGACCTCGGCGACCCGCGCCGCGAGCCCGGCGTCGTCGATCCGGCGATCGTCGAGCCGGACCACCCACGCGCGATCGGGCGCCGCGGGCGCCGCGGGCGCCGCGGGCGCCGCGGGCATCGCGATCGGCTGATCGACGCCCAAGAACCACAGCTCGTACGCGGACCAACCGGCTGACAACTGCATCGCGTGCCGTCCTAGCGCCGCGCCAGCTCGGCGAGATCGCGGCGGTGACCGAGCGCGGCCACGATGTCGCTGACCACGGCGTCGCGCGCGTCGCGGAAGAAGAAGTGGCCGCCGGGGAACCGGCGCAGGAAGAACGCGCCGTCGGTGTGGCCGCGCCACGCCTCGAGCGCGGCGAGCGGCGCGATGGGGTCGCCGTGGCCGGCGAACACGCCGATCGGGCACGGCAGGCGCGGCGCGGCGGCGTACTGGTAGCTGTTGAGGATCTCGAGGTCGGCGCGCAGGCCGGGCACCACCGCGGCGATCAATGCCGGCGTGATCGGGGTCGCCTCGAGGCCGCCGAACGCCGCCGCCACCGCGACGACCAGATCGTCATCGGACCGCTCGTGCAGGCCCTCGATCGCGGGGACCTCGGTGTCCGGCGCGCCGGCCGAGATCGCGAACAGCTGGACCGGCGGACGGCCGAGCCGGGTCGCGCGCTGCGCCAGCTCCCACGC
>DATBBB010000552.1:0-19277 GCA_036271215.1 Kofleriaceae bacterium
GCGACTCGAGCGTGTGGACGGTGTCCGCGCTCGCCGCGCCGCCGTCGCCCCACGGGCCGGGGCAGGATGACTGGGTCGTGACCAATGTCGCGCACGCGGTCCGGGTGATCGAGGTCGAGGACCTCGACGCCGAGCTGCTGATCGAGGACGGCACGCCGATCGAGGGCGTGGTCGCGGCGGCGCCGGCGCTGCCGGTCGTCGAGACCACGTTCATCGCGGGCGAGATCGACGTCCCGGCCCCGCGGCCGCACCCCGACCGCGACCATGACACCCCGGCGGTCGAGTTCACCGCGGCCAGCGGCATCCTGGGCCCGATCGACCCCGACCTCGACACCGGCTCTCGCACCCCGCCGATCGATCGCCGGTAAGCCCCGGTAGCCCCCGGGCGGCGTGTTACCGTGTCCGCCGGGAGCCGCCATTGCCGGTCGTTGCGCTGGTCAACCTGTTGTTCGGCATCGGGTTCGCGCTGATCGCCCGCGATCGGCTCCGCGCCGATGGGCCGTTCACCGCGCCCGCGTTCCAGCTCGTCGCGCTCCACGCCGCCGGGGTGGTCGCCCCGGTCGCGCTCTACTTCTATGCGGTGCACCCGGCGTGGAGCTGGATGTACTGGGTCAACCCACGCAAGCTCGCCGGCGTGGCGGTCCTGCCCCTGATGGTCGGCCACGCCGGGCTGGTGATCGGCGGCTGGTATGGAGCAGGCCTACTGTTGCGCCGGGGCCACCAGGGGGCGCTGCTCTACGGCGCCAGCGCGATCACCCTGACCCTGTTCGTGCTGGTCGTCGCCGGGATCCACCGGTTGTCGACGGCGACCGACTACCTGGGCTGGCAGGACGGGCAGGGGGTGTCGCTGTTCGCGGTCCAGCTCGGCTGGGCGTTCATGGTGTCCCTGCTCGCCCTGTTCGGCTCGGCGATCTATGTCGCGATCGAGCTGGGCCGCGATGGCCGCCGGGTGCGGTCGCGATGATAAGCTCGTGCCCGATGGTGAGCCGAGTGAGCCGAGCCCCCGCACGACGTGGCCGCCGTCTGGCCCTGCTGGCCGCCGCGCTCGGCGCCGCGCTCGCCGGCTGTGGGCCGATCGTCTACGTCAGCCAGGTTCACGACGCGTCCGACGCGATCGACACCGCGCGCGCGGCGCAAGCCGAGAAGTACGCGCCGTACTGGTGGACCCGCGCCACCCAGTATCTCCAGAAGGCGCGCGAGATCGCCGCGTACGCCGACTTCCAGGGCGCCAACCGGTTCGGCCTGCTCGCGACCGAGGCCGCGGAGAAGGCGACCGAGGAGGCCAAGCTCGCCGAGCGCGATCCGTCGAAGCGGCCGCTCGATCTGGCGCCCGACGTCGCGCCGGCCAAGGACGCCGCGCCGGCCAAGGACGTCGCGCCGGCACCGTCGTCTGTACCCCTGGCTGTGCCCGCCAAGCAGCCGCCGGCGAAGATCGCGCCTGCCAAGGACGCCCCGTGATCCGCGCGGTGCTCGGCGGCTGGGTGCTGGCGCTCGCGGCCGTGGCGGCCGGGTGCGCCGGCAGCACGGTGCGCTCGCAGGCGGTGGCGACCGCCGGCCTGATCGCCACCGCGCGCGCCAACGGCGCCCAGCGCTGCGCCCCGGTCGAGCTCGCGATGGCCGAGTCGCACAACGACTTCGCGCAGCACCAGCTCGACGAGGGCAACTACCACGACGCGCGCCACGAGGCCGAGGTCGCCGAGACCAACGCGCGGCTGGCGATCGACAAATCGCCGCGCGACAAGTGCATCGACAAGGCCGCGCCGCCGCCCGGCCCGGGCGACATGGACGGCGACGGCATCCTCGACGACGTCGATAAGTGCCCGCGCGAGCCCGAGGACAAGGACGGGTTCCAGGACGCGGACGGCTGCCCCGATCCGGACAACGACAACGACGGGATTCCGGACGTCGATGACAAGTGCCCCAACGTGCCGGGCATCCCGCCCGACGGCTGCCCCAAGAAGTACAACCTCGTCGTTGTTACAGAGCAGAAGATCGAGCTCAAGCAGACCGTGTTCTTCGACACCAACCGCGCGACGATCAAGTCGGTGTCGTTCGCGCTGCTCAACGACGTCGCGCAGGCGCTGAATGACAACCCGAAGCTCGGCGTCGAGGTCCAGGGCCACACCGACAGTGTGGGCGACGACAACTTCAACCTGAAGCTATCGCAGAAGCGCGCAGAATCGGTGCGGACCTATCTGATCAAGAGGGGCGTCGCGAGCGATCGCATGGTGCCCAAAGGTTACGGTGAGAATGTCCCGATCGCGGACAACCGCACAACGGCGGGCCGCGCCCAGAACCGCCGGGTGGAGTTCGTGATCACGTCGCGCTAACCTTTGGTATAGAGACGTCATGCGAACGCGCGCTCTGGCCTTCGTGATCGTCGGCATCATCGGATGCCTGGCGATCCCCGCGCACGCGGATCCGCGGGCGGACATCGCGGCGAAGGCGCGGTCGGCGATGGCGAGCTACGACTCGATGGACTACGACGCCGCGCGCCGCCAGCTCAACCAGGCGCTCGCGATCGCCAAGAAGGCCAAGCTCGACCACGATCCGGTGGTCGCGCGGGTCTACCTCGATCTCGGGATCGCGCAGCTCGCCGGCTCGGATCAGGAGGCGGCGCGCGGATCGTTCCTGTCGGCCGCGCAGATCGATCCGAAGATCACGATCGACTCCGGCTACAAGACGACCGAGCTGGTCAAGATGCTCGAGGAGGCCAAGGCGGCGGCGCGGGCGGCGGTGACCGAGACCGTGACCGGCGATCTCGAGGGCACCGGGGACTGCAGCGGGGTCCGCGGCCTGCAGCACACGGTGATCGAGAGCGGCCGGCTCGGCGCCGCCCAGCCGATCGAGGCGCTGGTCAGCAGCGACCTGGCGCCGGCCAAGGTCGTCGTGATGTACCGCGCCGAGGGTGCGATCGACTTCACCGAGGTCAAGCTGACCCGCCAGGGCACCTGCCGCTACACCGGCGCGATCCCGGCGTCGGCGATGCACGGCAACCTCGTCCACTATTACGTCGCGGCGTACGACGCGAACAACAAGGCGCTCGCCGCCAAGGGCTCGTCGGGCTCGCCGAACATCATCGAGATCGGCGGCGCCGGCCGGGTCGCGGCGCGCGAGACCGAGGATCCGATCAACGGCAGCTCGGGGCACAAGACCGGCGGCGGTGGGACTTCGGCCAGCACCAGCGTGTCGAGCACCGCGCCCGATCGCGACGATGGCTCGACGGTCGAGCTCGCGGTCAACATCGGCACCGGGTTCGGCTATGTCACCGGCAAGACCGAGGCCGGCAACGACGTCCAGACCTGCTGCATCGGGACCAGCCTCCTGGTCGTCACCCCCGAGCTCGACTACACGCCGAGCCGCCAGCTCCGGATCGGCGTCGCGGTCCGGATCGGCCTGCCGATCGGCGCCAACATCGATGGCCACTCGACCAGCGCGCCGGCGGGCTTCCTGCGCATCCACTACGGGTTGTCGAGCGATGGCGACGGTCTCCAGCTGATGGGTGAGACCGGGGTCGGCGTGCTGCGCAACACGATCAAGATCAACGCGAGCCTCGACATGCCGGGCATGGACACCGACGTCGTCGCCCAGGGCCCGCTGCTGCTCGGCGCCGGGCTCGGCTACAAGAAGCACCTCGGGAGCGCGGTCGCGTTCCTCGCCCAGCTCGATGCGATGGCCGGGATCGCGGTCGCCAGCAAGCTCGGGAGCGCGATCGAGCTCAACACCGGCGTCAGCGCCGACGTCAGCATCGGGTTCGCCGTCGGGTTCTGAGCCGCCGCGCGCTGGGCGAGGTGCAGCCGATTGCGGCGGGTGCTTCGCTCCGGGAGCGCGGCGCGCCATGCGATCGTAGCGATTCTCGCGATCCGTTATTCGCGAAGACGCACTACCGGGGGGAACGGTGGCTGCCCGGCACCGTTCGCGATCGGGGACCGGGCGGATCGTACGTATGGAATCCAACCAGCGAGATCACGCCGCGGCGGGGGCCCCGGAACCAGAGCCGGCGACGGCGACCGCCGCGGACGCGCCGGTGTCCGGATCGGCGCCGGGATCGGTGCCGGGATCGGTGCCGGGATCGGCTGCTGAACCAGCCCCGGCCGATCCGCAGCGCACCGAGCAGCTCGCGGCGATCCCGTTCCCCGAAGGCGGCATCGCGTCGGGGCTGCGCAAGGCGCAGGTCCGCGCGGCGCTGTTCCGCAAGGTCGAGCCGCTCAAGATCGGCCGGTTCGTGCTGCTCGAGCCGCTCGGGTCCGGGGCGATGGGCGAGATCTACTCGGCGTACGACGATCAGCTCGATCGCAAGGTCGCGCTCAAGCTGGTGCGCAGCGGCTCGGGGCTCCACACCAAGGCCGACGACCGCTTGCTGCGCGAGGCCCAGACCCTGGCCCAGGTCTCGCATCCCAACGTCGTCCACATCTACGAGGCCGGGGCCTACAACGGCCGGCTGTTCATCGCGATGGAGCTGATCCGCGGCAAGACGCTGTCGCGCTGGCTGACCGACGCCGCACAGCTGCCGCGCGCCGTGCGCCAGCGCGAGATCCTGCGCCAGTTCATCGCCGCGGGCCGCGGGCTCGAGGCCGCGCATGCTGCAGGCGTGGCGCACCGCGACTTCAAGCCCGACAACGTCCTGGTCGGCGACGACGGCCGGGTCCGTGTGGTCGACTTCGGCCTGGCGCGCGCGCTCGGCGGCGAGCCTGACCCCGAGCCGGCGGATACGAAGCCGTCATCGGACGCGAAGCCATCGCCGGATGCGACGTCGGCGGCGGACGCGAGGCCATCGCCGGATGGCGGTGTTGCGCCGACCGATCGCGATCCGGCCGAGTTGCCCCGCGATCGCCCCGCGCCGGCGAGCCTGGCCCCGAGCCCGCTCGCGCTGGTGACCGGCGGGATCACGATCGATCACGCGCCGGCGCCGGCGCCGGCCGCGCGGCGCGCCACCGGTGGGGATCCGTCCGCGAGCGCGCCCCGGCTCAAGGCGGCGCTGCGGCTGACCGAGACCGGCACCGTGATGGGCACGCCGAGCTACATGGCGCCCGAGCAGATGAACGGCGCGATCGCCGACCTGCGCAGCGATCAGTTCAGCTTCTGCGTCGCGCTCTACCATGCGCTGTACGAAACATTTCCGTTCTCCGGCAAGAGCCTGCCCGAGCTCAAGGACGCGATGGCGTCCGGTGCGATCGCGGCGGTGCCCGGCGCCGCGGTGCCGGCGTTCGTGCGCAAGGCGCTGCTGCGTGGGCTCGCGGTCGATCCCGCGCAGCGGTTCCCGCACATGGCGGATCTGCTCGCGATGCTCGAGCCGGGCACGCACCGGATGCGGGGCTGGATCGCTGCTGGGGCGTGCCTGGTCGCGATCGCGGTGCCGGCGACCGCGCTGACCGTGCGCGCGCGGACGTCGGATCCGTGCGCGGCGGCGGGCGCGGCGATCGACGCGCCGTGGTCGGTGCTGCGCCAGACCGCGCTGCACGCGGCGTTTCGCGCCAGCGAGCTGCCGTTCGCCGAGCCGACGTGGCGCGGCGTGCAGACCCGGCTCGACGACTACGCCACCCGCTGGCGCGGCGAGGCCACCGCGGCGTGCCGCGCGACCCAGATCGCGCATACCCAGTCAGCCGACCAGCTCGACAAGCGCATGCTGTGCCTCGATCGCGGCCGGCGTGGGCTCGCGGCGCTGGTCGGCGAGCTCGCCACTGCCACGCCCGACGCGGTGACCCACGCGATCGAGGCGACCGAGACGCTGCCCGAGCTCGATGCGTGCAGCCGGCCCGAGGATCTGGTGTTCGGCGTTGCGCCGCCGCCGCTCGCGATCGCGCCCCAGGTTGCGGCGCTCCGCGATCAGCTCGCCCGCGCGTCTGCCCTCGAGCGGCTCGGCCGCGCCGATGACGCGCTGGCGATCGCGCGCCCGACGATCGCTGCGGCCGAGCGGCTCGGCTACCCGGCGGTCCACGCCGAGGCGCTGAACCAGACCGCGCGGGCGCTCATGGTCCGCGGTACCCCGGACGCGCGGGTCGAGGCCGAGCCGCTGTACTTCGCCGCGCTCGACCTCGCCGAGGCGGCGCGCCACGACGAGCTCGCCGCCGAGATCTGGGACCGGCTGGTGACGGTCGCGGTGCGGATGGACTCCGGCGCGGTGCAGGCGCGCGCGTGGTGGCGGCGCAGCGCGGCGGCGGTGCACCGGCTCGGCGACGGTGCCTACGAGCTTGCCAAGCTCGACCACATGCTCGGCGAGATCGACTACCGCGACGGCAAGTACGCGGCGGCGGCCGACGACGAGCGCCGCGCGATCGCCACGATCGCCCGCGCGCCCGGCCACCCGACCGAGCTCAGCCGCTACGACGATGGCCTCGCCAAGGCGCTCGAGCAGCTCGACGGGCTCGACGAGGCGCTCCAGCTCCACGAGCGCGCGCTGGCGATCGCTACCGCGGCGTTCGGCGATGGCCACCCCAACGTCCGCAAGCTCGAGATCAACTACGGCTCGGCGCTCGAGCAGCGCGGCCAGCGCGCGCGCGCCCGCGGCATGCTCGAGGCGGCGCTCGCGACGATCCCGGCGCGCGACCGCGACGTTCACCCCGATGCCGGCCGGATCCTCGGCCTTCTGTCCGACGTCGACTACGCCGAGGGCAAGCTCGACGCGGCGGACGACCATGGCCGGGCCAGCCTCGCTGTGTTCTCGCGCGGCCGGCCACCCAACGCCACGCTGATCGCTGCTGCGGACATCAGCCTCGGCAACGTCGAGTTCCAGCGTCGCCATTTCGATCAGGCGCTCGAGCTGTACGGCGACGCGCTCGCGCTGCGCCGGCGCTCGCTCGCGCCCGACCACTACCAGATCGGCGTCACCGAGGGCAACATCGCCGAGACCCTGGTCGACCTCGAGCGCTGCGCCGACGCGCTGCCTCACGTGATCGAGGCCGAGCGGATCTTCGATCATGGCTCCGGCCACGACCGCGTGACCCGGGCCTGGATCTTCACGGTCCACGGCGAGGCACTGGTGGGCCAGCACCAGCACGCCGCTGCGGTCCCGATCCTCGAGCGTGTGCTCGCGCTCGGCGACGCTGCCAGCCCCACCTACCGCGCGCTCGCGGCCGTCGCGCTGGCCCGTGCGCTGCACGGCCTCGGCACCGACCCGGTCCGCGTCCGCTCGCTCGCCGAGCAGGCGCTCTCGACCCTCACCGCTGGCGGCCCGATCGACGCCCACCGCCGCGACGCCGTTGCTCACTTCCTTGCCCAGCTGCCGCCGCGATAGCGACTGACCCCTCAATCCGCTCGACCCAACCCCAACCCGCTCGATTCACCGACCCGCTCGACCCACTCGATTCACCCCGACCCGCTCGATCCACCCCAACCCGCTCGATCAGGAGACCACACATGTCGACCACCAAGCCCACCGACACCGCCCGCACGCCCGCGATGCAGACCCCCACGACGCCGACGCCCACCGACGGCACGTCGACCCTGCCCACCGAGCTGCCGGACTTCCCGGGGCCGACCGGCGGCGGCTCGGGCGACTCCGGCGACCCGGCCGGCACGTGACGCCGCGCGCGCTCGAGCGCCTGCTGTGACTTCAACCCCAGCGCTCACCTGATCTGACCCGCCTCGCGGCGCAGATTCGCGATCTCTTCGTTGCCGCGCCTCGCGCTACGTCTGTAGCTGTCCGGCGCGGCACCTTGACTCGCAAGATCTTCGCTGCGATCCGGGTCATCTCGGGCGAGCGCGGGGCCCAAGCTCGATGCTTTCTCGCGAGGTCGTGATGTTCGCCAAGCTGCATCTGCTGAGTCAGGACACCCCCGAAGGCGGCGCCGGCCTACGCTGGCGCCCCCACCCGTACCTCCGCATGGCCGGGGCAGTGCCCAAAGGACCAGCGACCTTCGCGTGGAGCGCTCGCCAGCGCGATGACCTCGAGGCGCTGTGGCGCAGCGCCGGCGCCGACGCCGCGCGCGACCGCATGGCCCACGATCTGGCCGCGTTCTGCGATCAGCTCGGCTGGGTGCCCGACGCCGCGGTGCTCGAGGATGCCGAGCGGCGCGGCGACGAGTACCTCCTGACCCTCAGCGCGGTGCCGCCCGAGCTGTACCTCCTGCCCTGGGAGGTGATCCAGGTCGGCGCGTCGTACCTGTCGCGCTATGCCAGCGCGCAGGTTCGCTACGCGGTCCCGGGCCTGCCGCCGCGCGACATCCTCGGCGCGCCCGCGACCCCGGGCGTGCTGTTCGCGTGGTCGGCGGCCGGCGGCGCGGTCCCGCACGCCGAGCAGGCCGCCGCGATCCGCGCTGCGACCGACGCCGGCGGCACTGTGTTCCGCGAGCTGCCCCACGTCGACGTTGCCGGCCTCACCGCCGCGCTCGCTGCCGGGCCGCCCTCCGTCCTTCACCTGCTGTGTCACGGCGCGCCGGGTGCCGACGGCGAGCCACCCCGCCTGACGTGGGGCGCCGCCGACGATCCGTCCTCGATCACGGCCACCGACCTCGCGCGCCTGCTGCGCCCGCACGCCGGCACGATCCGGCTCGTCGTGCTCAGCGCGTGCGGCAGCGGCGACGGCCACGGCGATCCGCTCTACGTGTCGAGCCTTGCCCAGGAGCTGCACCGCAACGGCATCCCCGACGTCGTTGCCTCGCGCTACCCGCTGAGCGTCCACGGCTCGCAGGTCATGACCCGCGTGCTCTACGACAAGATGCTGCGCGACGCCTGGTCGCTCGAGCGCGCGCTGCGCCACACCCGCGCCACCCTGTTTGATCCCGCTCCGGCCGGCACTCCGGCCGCCGCTCCGGCCAGCGCTCCGGCCGCCACGCCGGCCGCCGCTCCGGCCGGCGAGCGCCACCCCGGCGACGCCTACGGCATCCAGCTCTACGCCTACGACACCGAGCAGTTCCTGTCCGACAACAACGTCGTCGCCGAGCGCCCGGTGCTCGCCAGCTACCCGTTCGGCACCGCCGCGCGCCCGGTGCCCGCCAGCGGCCCGCCTCGCGCCGAGCTCACCCTCGGGCTCGACGCCGACGCGGCCCCCGACGCCGACCTCACCGGCGCCCTGCGCAAGGTCGCCGAGGACGACCAGCTGACGATCTCGTCGCCCGCGCCGCGCTCGGTCGTGGTCCGCACCACCGTCGACGGCGCCCAGCGCCTGCTCGGTGCCTGGCGGTCCAAGGTCTTGCAAGCCGCGGTCGGCGTCATCCTCGGCGAGCTGATCCTGACCAAGGGCATCCTGCCCGCCCTGGCCGGCACCCCGACCGCTGCTGCCGGCGGCGAGGCCGCCAAGACGGCGACCCCTCACATTGCGAGCCCCTCGAGTCAGGCCGCGGGCTCCGCGAGTCAGGCCGGCGCGACCACGGCGACCGCGACTGCCCAGACGGTCGTCGCGGCGGGCACGACCATTGCCACCCACGTCGTGGTCGCCGCCGTCGTCGGCAGCGTGGCGGTCATCGGCGGTGGGGTCGCGGTCTACAAGGCGACCCGGCCGGCACCGGTCGCGGTCGCCACCCGCGAAGCGCCATCCTCGTCGGCCAACCAGACCGCCGCGCCGTCACCACCGCCCCTGGCTGCCAGCTCACCCGGTACGCGGCCTCCGTCTGCCGCGACCAATGCCGCCGCCAGGACCCCGTCTGCTGCGTTACCACCGGCGGCAGCGACTGCGCCGATGGTGACCACCCCATCGGTGGCAACGACGCCACCGGCAACGACGCCACCGGCAACGATGCCACCGGCAACGACCCTGCCGGCGGCAACCACGTCGGGGGCGACGAGTCCGGCGGCCACAGCGAACCCACCCGCGGTGAATCCACTCGCGCCGCCAGTGGCGAATCCACTCGCGCCGCCAGTGGCGAATCCACCCGCGCCGCCAGCGGCACCCGCGTCGCCTGCACCCGCATTGCCTGCACCCGCGTCGCCTGCGCCCGCGTCGCCTGCACCCGCCACACCCGCCGCGTCCGTGGCGGACCCGCCGCCGATCATGCCACCCGTGGCCTCGGCGGATCCTGGGCTCAGCCAGATGAAGCTGTCATTCACCGCGAAGAAGGGCTTGCCGGCCACGCCGATCCGCACGCGAAGCTATGTCCTGCCGGGCACCGACAAGGCGGTAGCGTTCGTGGTTCCGCAGCAATCCACGGTGAGTGGCCCCGCGGCGCTGATCTCCAATGGAGCTCAGCTCGATACCAAGCTGACCGTCTCCGCCCAGCACACGGCCGCGGATAAACCCCAGCAGCTCACCTTCCACGCCTTCCGCTCGACCGCGTGTGGCCATGTCCTGATCAACGATGCGATTCCCTGCAAGGACGGCGGTGACTTCCTGCAGCTCGGTCTTCGTGAGGAAGACAACCTGAGCGTGCCGGCGGGTGTCTACACCGGCCGGTTCCAGATCGAGGCAGAAGATGGGTCGGCCAAGACCGTGATCGAACTCGTGACGTTCGATTACACGGTCAGCATCGAGCACGACATTGCAGGCACTGGCACCAATCAGCCGCCGCTGCCGACCAAGAAGCTCGAGTCGAGCCCCTCACCGCAGCCAGCCCCCACTCCGGCGGCACAGCCCGCGCACGATCCCGCTCCCCCTGTGGTGAAGGTGGGGGTGCCCGCGCTGCCGAAGGTGCTGGCGCCCGCGCCAGCGAACCAACCCGCACCCTCACCCGCAGCAGATCAACCCGCGCCTGCGAAGTAACTCGCACCCGCGGCAGATCAACCTGCACCCGCGTCCGCGTCGGCGAAGCAACCCGCACCCGCGGCGCCAACGACCCACGAATCCGTGCTGTTGTCATCCGACGCGTCACATGCGGTAGTTCCCGATCCCTGTTGAAATTGGGGTGGCGGTCAACCGACCGCCGAGAGGCGGCGCTACGCGGCGTGTGCGCACGCGTGGGCCAGCGTATCAGCGATCACCACGGCCAGACCGTTGGGGCGTAGCCGCTTGATCAGCGTGTATGGCTTGGCCGCGGCGGTGGCCGCCCTGCGCGCCGCTGCGACACCGGCATGGCTGTTGGGCTCGGTGATGATCACGACGACCTCAGCGCGCCGCACCATGGCGGCGATCTCTCCCGCGCCACGACCTTCGGCGCATCCGTCGTGGTGCTCGAGCAGGATGCCGAGTGCATCACCAGCACGCGTCCACAGGTCAGTGGCGCGCGTGAGCCCGCCGATCACGGCGACCCGAGTGCGATGCGGAGCGGGAGGGGACGGGCGCCGAGTTGACGGAGTAGACATTTATCCGTTATATTGGACATGAGCCTCGACGTACAACTCCGATCGCACACGGCTGCGCGTGGTCCTTGCTCCATCGCGCGACATGCGCAGCCGCGCCTACGATTGTCGAGATCAGCTTTGAGACCTGGGCCCGACAGCAGCGCGAAATCGCCCGACGCTGCGTCGTCGTCGCGTTCCGTCGTCAGGGGCTGCCTTGATGCGCCGCAGCTCACATCGCTTTGATGCTTGGAGCAAACCGGATGGCCGTGCGCGCTTCGCGCAGGACATCGGACAGCAATCGCCACACCACTGGCAGCGCCGCGATGCTGCCAAATCCGAGCGCGGCGAGCTTCGTGCCGTACACGACGATCATGGCCAGGATCCGCAGCCATGCATCGCGGGTTCGCACCGCGACTGCCACCGAGCGCGCGTGCAGCTCTGCCGCGGTGAGCGACAGCCGCGGTGAGATCCATAGCTCGGTGTCGCCGGAGAGCGTCGAGATGCTGCATGCCACGAGCACGCCGTCGATGCGGGTCTCGATCCGCGCGCGGCCACGCAGCAGATCGGCGACGCGGAGCAGGGTCTGGGCGAGCCGGTCGTCGTCCGGCGTGGCGAGCGACGCGGCGAACGACAGGCCGTTGCGCTCACCGGGGGTAGCTGGGAACTCGGCGTCCGGCCTGGTCAGCGTCGCCGGTCCGGGCAGCGCTGGTAGACCGCTGGCGATCATGTGATCGAAGCGGTCCGGTACGTCGTCGAGCGCCGCGTGGACCCGCGCGACGCTGTGGGCACCGCGATCGAGCGCAACACCGCTGATCGCCGCATTGCGTGCGAGATCGACCCGCCACAGCGAGGCCGCCGCGTCGCCCGGGCGGCTCGGGTCGGCCCCGACGCTGTAGGCCGCGTTGTCTGGCGCCGCGCGCGTCCATGGCCCGATCGCCAGCGCGGGCAGCGCATCCGCGAGCGCGCCGCCCAGCTCGAACAGCGCCGCGGTCATCCGGTCCCACGCGACAGCAGGGCGAGCAAGGTCTTGAGCAGCTCCGCGCGGTGGTCCTGCGCCTGCTTCACCATGTCGGCGTGGACCTTCCACAGCGACTCGTCGACCGCTCCGCCCGACGACGTCGGCACACAGAGCTCGGTGTCGCCGTCGAGCTTGCAGCGCGTGTATGCGCGCAGCTTCGCGCCGCTGGTCACGACCGGCGCGCCCCCCGCCACCGCTTGAAGATCGTCGCTGGTGTAGGTCTTGACCTCGAGGATCGCGACGTCGTCGAGCACGTTGCCGAGCACCTCGCCGAGCTTGTGCCCCAGCCGCGCGAGGAAGCCCGGCGGGGATGGTGGCGCGCCTGCGTCGGGCTTGGCATCCGCGTGGCCGCCGAACCAGCCGAACGCCCGGGGCTGGGCGTCGTCGATGGCGGCGGCGGGATGCGCTGCGGCGCCGGTCGTGGCGCCGGCAGGACCGGAGGCGCCCCCGTCAGCACCGACGCGATCGGCGGCAGCGGCGCCACCGGCAGTGGAGGCGACCGCGGGAGCCGCGCGTTCACCGGGACCGGTTTGGGGCAGATCGGGTCCGCCGATGAGGTCGACGTCGCGCGATGCGCTCGGGACCGGACGCGCTTGCGCGCCGCGCGGGTCCGGGATCCGGACCGCCGGGTCGCCGGTCACCGCGTAGTTGCGTGCGTCGTTGTTGTAGATCCACATCGCCGCCAGCTCGCTGTCCTCGTAGGGCTCGTTGTAGAGCTGGATCTGCTCGAGTCGCTCGCTGAGGTCGGCCGCCAGCTCGGCGTAGCGCAGGTTGAACGCCTCCATCGCGTAGCCCAGCCGCTTCCCGGCCAGGAGGCCGTCGAGCATGCTCTGGAACACGTCGAGGTGCCGCTGGGTCTCGCGCTTGCCCTGTGGGTCGATCCACAGGAACGTGCTGCCCCACGCGCGATCGATGTGGCCGACCACGGCGAGCGCGCCGCCGGCGGCGTGCCCGAGCATCCGCTGCGGCAGCCGCGCGACCAGCGGCGCCGGCGCCAGCGGCTTGGCTTTCGCCTCGCCGAGCGCGCGCCGGGTGAACTCGTCGCGCGCCGGGGTCCCGGCGCCGTAGCACGCGAACAACACGCCGATCATCCCGCGCAGATCTGCCTCGGCGGGGACGTCTTCACCGGCGAAGTAGTGCGCGCGCTGCACCGGCTGCCCCGGCCCGCCCCAGTCCTGACACAGCAGCGCGCCCTGGTGATCGCGCTGATCGGCATTGCCCGACGGGAACCCCATGCCGTGGCTCGCCGTGAACAGCAGCGCCGGCGGATCGCGCAGCACCGCGGCGAGCCGGTCGCGCGTCGCCGCGGCGCCGAGGTAGCGATCGACCGCGAACCGGTGCTGCGCGCCGCGGCCGGTCAGGTAGTCGGCGAGCGGCAGCACCAGGTGATCGGCGCTGACCCGGGTCGCCGCGTCGTTGGCGTTCGCCACCCCGAAGAACGTGGCTCGCCGCGCGCGCGGCGCCACCTGGGTCTCGGCGTCGACCACGCTCTGGGCGTAGCGCGCGTAGTCCTCGATCGCCTCGAATGCAATCCGGCCCACTGCGTAGTGCACGTCGAGCTGATATTGAATGTGGAACGGAATCTCCTCGGGCGTCGCGACCAGCAGTAGGTAGTACGGCACCTTGTACGGCTGTGCGGGTCCCGGGCCGGCGCCGAGCCGCGCCAGGTACTGCTGCTTGGTCTCTCCGGCGCGATAGCCGAGGTCGCCCGCGTACTCGCGGTACAGGTCGTGGACGGCGGTCGCCTCGGCGCGGCGGCGGTCGCAGAGCGGCGCCAGCGCGGCGCGGATCGCCGCCTGGTGCGCGGCCGCGGCGGGATTGGCCGGATCCACCGCGGCGAACACCACCGCCCAGCCCGCCTGCGCGAGGTCGTTGGGATCGACGCCCTCGACCACGGCGAAGTTCGCCTGCCGGGCCTGCCGGCTCTTGCGCTGCAGCTCGGATAGCTCGTCGCCGGCGAGCTGGTCGCCGGTCACCGCGCGCGCCAGCTGATGGACGTCGATCGGGGGCAGCAACGGTTCGCCGGTGGTGGCGTCGATGCCGTTGCCGACCAGCAAGGTGGGCAGTGGATCGTGGTGCGGTGCGCCCGGTGGATCGTGGGGCGGCGCGGTCGGTGGACCGTGGGGTGGCGCGCCCAGCGGATCGTGGGGCGGTGCGGCTGGTAGATCGTGGGGCGGTGTGGCCGGCGCAGGTGCGTGGGGTGGTTTGGTCGTCACGGTCATCGGGAGCTTTCTGGGCCGGGGCCTGAGGCTGCGGTCGCGTTGTTATCCGCGTCGTTCGTCGCGCGGGCTGCCAGCAGCGCTGCGAGCGCCGCCCGACCGGCGTTGCGATAGATCGCCGCGGCCTCGACCAGCTCGCTGCGCGGCACGCCGAGCTGTGCGGCGAGCACGCCCGGGCTGTCACCGCCGGCGATCGCGAGCGCCGCCCGCTCGAGCTGATCGATCTGCTCGGGCCGCCCAGGTTGCTGAGCCTGCTCGGGCTGCCCAGGTTGCTGAGCCTGCTCGGGCTGCCCAGGTTGCTGAGCCTGCTCGGGCTGTCCAGACCGCTCGGGCTGCGTCGCGCCGCCGGGGCTCATCGGCGCGACGGCCGGTGGGCTTGCCTCGTCCGCCGCGCGGACGTCGTGTGTCGCGCGGGCCTCGTCCGCCGCGCGGACGTCGTGTGCCGCGCGGGAGCCGGGCGCCGGGTGGGCGTCGCGCACCGCGTGGGCCACCGGTAGCCGGACCGCCGGATCGCCGAGCAAGGCGTAGCCGCGCAGATCCTGGTGCAGCATCCACAGGTGGCCAAGCGCGAGCGCATCGCCGGGCGCGGCGTCGGCGAGCGAGCCCTGCGCCGCGCAGCGATCGTAGTGCTCGGTCAGCTCGGCACCGACCGCGTCGAGCACGCGCCGCATCGCCAGCATCGCCGCGCCGGCGCGCTCGCCCGCGACCAGCTTGGCGATCAGCTGATAGAAGTTGAGCGCGCGGTTGGAGCCGGTGATCCGCTGATCTGCCGCACCGCCGGAACCGCTGCCGCCATCGCGACCGCCGCCACTGGCGCCGTCGCGACCGCCGCCGCCGCCGTCGCGACCGCCGCCGCCGCCGTCGCTGCCATCACCGCCGGCGACCCGCAGCTCCTCGTAGCTGTAGCTCCACGCCAGATCGACGTGGCCGAGCACCGCGAGCGGTCCGTCGGGGTTGCCGAGCGCCGCCTTGGCCAGCCCCGAGACGAACCCGCCGCCCGGATCGAGCCCGCGCAGCGCCGCGAGCCCGCCGAGCTCGGCCATGCCGTGGCGCGCGAGCAGCTCGAGCCAGTGGTGATACGCGCTGGTCCGCGGCGTGCCGGCGCCGAAGCACGCAAAGTAGATCCACAGCCCGCCCGGCAGGAACGCCGCCGAGCCGACCTCGCCGGCGCGGATCGCGCCCTCGGCGCCGAAGCTCATCGCGCCTTGCTCCGCGCGGGCCTCGGCCGGCGACCACGGCCGGCGCCGCGGCGGCCCGAGCCCGTGGCTCATCGACAAGAGCACCGACGGCGACCGCGCGGCCGCGAGCGCCAGCAGCTCGCCGGGATCCGGCGCGTCGGCGCCATGCAGCGCGAGCGTCGCTGGAAACCCACGCGGCTCGCCCGCGGCGCGCGCGCAGCGCTCGTGGCACGGCCGGATCAGCTTGGCGTGCCCGGCCGCGGTCGCCGGCGTGCCGTCGTGGACCGTGTAGAACATCGCCCGCGCGCGGTCGGCGCTCGGCGCGCGCTGCCACGCGACGACCTTGTCGGCGTACGCCGCATAGCCGTCGTCACCGGCGCAGGCCAGCCGCCCGAGCAGCCCGTCCTGCGCCAGCACCTGCTGGGTCTCGAGCGACACCTGATCGAGATCGCCGAGCACGAGCAGGTAGCGCGGCCGGCGCGCCTCGTCGTCGCCGTACAGCGCCGGATAGACCTCGCGCTTCCATGCGCTCGCCGCGGCGCCGTCCATCGCCGGCGGCACGCGGATCGTCTGGACCTCGGCCTGCTGATCCTCGGCGCGCGCGGCCACCAGACGCTGCACCAGCGCCTCGAGCCGCGCACCCTCGGCGCTCGCGGGTGCGACGATGGCCCACCCCTGGCGCGCGAGGTCGCTGGCCCCGGCGGTGACGTCGGCGAGGAACGGCTCTTCGCGCTGCGCGATCGGCCGCGCTTGCCCGGCCGCGGTCCGCGGATCCGCCGCGCCATCGAGGATCGGGGTGCCGTCGTCCCCGTGCGCGAACAGCAGATCCATCCGATCCCTCCGCGTGCGCGATTGTGCCCGCACGCCGCGCCGGCAACAATCGTCCGCGCCTGCTGATCGAACCGCCACGCATCGAGCTGTTCCTGAGCCCGGCCGGCGCGCCCGGTGCGTCGCTCACCCGCGGCCTCGGCGACGACGCGCTCGCCACCGCCGCGGTGGTTCCGGCCGGCGCTCTGGCCGGCGCTCCGGCGGCGCGCCCCGAGAGCTATGTCGATCCCGGCGGCGATCCGGGCTCGCTGCGCGATCAGGGCTGGGGCGTGATCGCGCCGCGCGGCGACGCCGGCGACCGCCTGCTCGCGCGGATCCGCCCGCTGCTCGAGCAACGCGCCGCCGATCAGGGCGCCGAGCCGCCGGTGTACCGCGTGCCGCCCGGGATGACCGCGGTCGAGGCCGCCGCCTGGATCGACCGCAAGCTGGTCGACAACGCGCTGCCCGAGGCCATCCCCGGCTACCTGCTCGTGCTCGGCCGCCCCGATCAGGTGTCGTTCGAGCTCCAGCAGGCGCTCGCCGGCGCGTTCCACGTCGGCCGGCTCGGGTTCGACGACGATCGCGCCGATCGCCCCGGGCTGCGCGACGCCTACGAGGCCTACGCCGACAAGCTGGTGCACCACGAGCGCGCCGCGCTCGATCCCGCACTCGTTCCCGCGCCCGCACCCGCCCGCGTCGTGTACGTCACCGCGCGCGACGGCACGCCGGCCACCGAGCTCGCGCACCGGTTGCTGATCCAGCCCTGCGTCGCCGACGCCGAGCAGCAACGCGCCGCCGGCAAGCTCGCCGCCGAGCTCACCGCGATCGACGGCGACGATCCCGCGCGGATCGCCGATCAGCTGCGCGCGGCCGTGGCGCAGCCCGGCGTGCTGTTCACCGCCAGCCACGGCGCCGGCGCGCCACCGGGCGGCTGGCCATCGCCGGATCGCGGTCGCGCGCTGCAGGGGGCACCGTGCCTCGGCCGCGGCGTGCTGCTCGACGCCGATGCGGTCGCCGGCGCGCCGTTCCTGCCGCGCGGGATCTGGCTACTGTTCGCGTGCTTCGGCGCCGGCACCCCGGCGCGCAGCGCCTATCACCCGTGGCTCGCCCAGCTGCAGCAGCACGGTGACTACGCCGCGCCGCTGGCGCCGGTGCTGGCGTCGCTCCCCACCGGCGGCGAGCCGGCGTTCCTGGCCGCGCTGCCCCAGGCCGTGCTCGCCCGCCCCGATGGGCCGCTCGCGGTGATCGGCCACCTCGATCTCGCCTGGAGCTACAGCTTCTGCGACCTCGACAAGCTGTCGCGCGGCGAGCGCCACCGCCGGTTCCACACCCTGGTCGCGCAGCTCGCCCGCGGCACCCGCGCCGGCCTCGCGCTCAGCGCCAGCCTGATCCGCGCCCGCACCCAGGTCCTGAGCGAGCTCGCCGCCGCGGCGGCCGACCCGAGCGCCGCGCCCGCTGGCACCGACGCCGACGCCGCGCACCTCGCCCACCGCTGGATGGTGCTCCAGGATCTCGCCGGCTACGTCGTGCTCGGCGACCCCGCGGCCCGGCTCGCCGGCCCCGGCCGCGGCGCCTCGCGGTAATCGTCGAGCCGCGCGCGGCACTCGGCCGCCCAGTCGTCGAGCCGCGCCAGGGTCGACGCCAGATCCTGCGGCGACTCCGCGAGCCGCTGCATCACCTCTTCCAGCTTGCTCCGCGCCCGCTGCAGCCGGCCGCGCACCGTGCCGACCGGGATCTGCAGCACGTCGGCCATCTGGTGGGTCGTCAGCTGCTCCCAGTAGTGCAGCTCGAGCAGCACCTGATCATCGACCGGGATGCTGCGCAGCGCCTCGATCAGCAGCCGGTGCTCGCGGCGCCGCGCGATCAGCGAGCTCGGGCCCGGCGCGAGGTCGCACACCGAGGTCTCGTGGAAGTCGATCGCGCGGCCGTCGCGGTAGCGCTCGCGCAGGTGCGCGGCGAGCACGTGGTAGGCGACGCCGAACATGTAGACCCGGAACCGGTCGTTGTCGCGGATGCGCTCGCGGCTCTCCACGCACCGGATGAACGTCTCCTGCACCAGATCCTGCACGCCGGTCGTGACCTTGTTCAGGAAGAACCGCTCGACCATGTCGTAGTAACGCTCGAACAGCGCCTCGCCGCTCGCCAGCTCGCCGCCGCGCCACCGCTCGAGCAGCTCGCCGTCGCTTGGCTCCTCGGTTGGCTCCATGGCCCGGATGGTACACGGGGCAGCCGCCGGGCGGCCGTCCGGGGAAGGGCGGTCTTGCGGCTGTAACTACTCGTGTTCACTGCGGTGCCGCCGGACCCGAGAAAACTGCCACATCCCGCGATCCGGAACTCATCGAGCACGCACTACGAGGCTGCACGAGCCGGTGCGCGCATTCGCGGTCCGAGGGGTCGGGCTGGTGAATGCGCGGCCGGAGCCCACCCGACAAGGAGTGACTGACGATGAGGAGCAACGCGATAGTTGGACTAGTCTTGCTGGGATGCGCTGCCGGCTGTGTAGCCGGGCGCACCACGGACGATGATCGCGGCGATGGCCGCGAGCAGATCTCGACGGTGACCTCCGAGCTGACGCAGACCTTCGGCGCCGGCTCGCTGATCATCCCGCTCGATACCCAGTTCCAGGACGCCGGGGCCTTACGCGCCTACGGCCTGGTCTACCAGCTGCTCGCCAGCAACATCCCGGTGCAGTGGGCGGTCGATCCGGCCAAGGTCGCCGGCGGCAACGACATCACGATCGCCGCGCCGGCCGTGGTCCACGACCGCGAGACCGGCACCAACATCGCGCGCCCGGTCCACTACCGCGGCGGCCCGTTCCTGATCGCGGCGGCCGACGCGCCGGCCGCGCTGCCGATCGTCGACGCCTGGCTGGCGGCCAACACCACCGTGGTCCACAGCCTGATC
>DATBBB010000553.1:0-3833 GCA_036271215.1 Kofleriaceae bacterium
CGACGACGATCCCGCGGTCCACGAGCGCGCCGCCGCCGGCCTGCTCCGGCTCGGCACCCCGGCCGCGCTGGCCCAGGCGATCGCGTTCATCGCCGGCGACGCCGATCCCACGGCGCGCGGCGCGCTCGCCGCCGCGATCGCGATCGCCCGGCCGCACGCCGCTGCGCTCGCGCCGGCGATCGATGCCGCGATCGCCCGGGTCCACGCCGACGACCCTGCGTTCGAGCCGCTGCTGCGGATCAAGCTCGCCGCGCTCGGCGCGGCTGCCGGCACCGCGGCGCCGGTCGACGTCGACGCCGAGATCATCGCCGTGTTCCCGAGCTTCGCGCAGATGACCAAGCTCGCCGGGTTCGACGCGATGCTCCGCAGCCTGCGCACCGCCGAGTCGCTCTATCAATCGTCTGGCCAGAGGTCCTCGAGAACTACGTCCACGCCTGGCTCGGCCCGCGGATGGCGACCCTGCAGCGCGACCCCGCGCAGCTGTTCGACTACGTCGATCGCGTGATCGGCGCCAGCTGGCCCGGGTTCCAGCGCTGGCTCGAGCCGAAGTGGCGCGACCCCGACGAGGTCGGCGGCGCCCGGGTCGAGATCCCGCTGCGCGCGATCCCCAACGCGGTGCGCGAGCTGCAGGATCACCGCCGCAAGCGGCTCGACTCGCCGCTGTCGATCACCGAGTGGGCCCGGATGATCGTGCTGTTCGCCGTCGATCACCCGTCGGGGTTCAAGAACCTGTTCAAGCTCCACGCCGGCTCCGCCGAGCGCACCATCGCGCTCGCGCATCGCCTCCACACGCTCGCCGCGGTCCGCAACCTCGTCACCCACCGCGCCAGCGCCGGCGCCGCCACGCTCGGCGCGTTCCGCCGCAGCTACTACACCGCGTTCGAAGATCTGGTCGCGCTCGCGTGAGGTTCTCAGTTTTCGATCCGGAACGCGTCCTGCAGCCGCTGGCGGAAGTCGTCGAGCTCGTCGAGGTTGCCGTCGTCGAGCACGAGCACGCCGTCGCTCGACTCGAGCTTGTTGAACGCGATGCCGCTGACCGCGGCGCGCAGATCGATCCGGACCGCGACCTCGCTCGAGCCCGCCGCGGTCAACGTCCGATCGCACGGCAGCAGGATCGTCAGCGGACTGTGATCCTCGACCTTGAACGGCGTGGCCGGGACCTGCGGATCGCCGCGCCACATGCCGAGGATCTGGTACGTGTACGTCGCGAGCCCGGTCGAGCCCATGTCGATCGCGACCTTCGAGTACACGCCGGCGGGCGCGTCGGGGAACGTGTCCTCGAGCGGCTCGGTCACGTCGTTCCAGGTCAGCAGATACTTCGAGCGCGTCGCGTTGCCGGCGTCGCCGACCAGCTGGAAGTTCCTGAGCTGGAGCTCGACGTCCGAGACCATGATCGAGTCGCTCAGCGCGCCGGGCAGCGACGGGTTCATCTCCCACGCGACGAACAACCCGAGCCGGCCGGACGACGCATCGCTGTCGCCGGAGCCGGAGCCCGCGCCGGAGTCCGCGTCGGGCGCGGCCATGCCGCTGCCATGGCAGCCGGCGAAGACCACAAGAATCCCGAGCAGCCGCATGGCGCAGTACGTGCTGCCACGGTAACACCGCGACGATCGCCGTCGCAATGCAGTGATTTCCTGCGTTACACAGGTGCGCACGAACCGGCGGCTGTGCACGATTCGTACTAATCAGGGTATTCATGGGCACGGAACCACAGACACTCGCTGGTGCGACGGAGATCGCCGCGCCTCCTGCGCCTCGCGCATTCCTCGTGATCACGATCGACGACAGCAGCGGCTCGCGCGTCATCGATCTCCCGGAAGGGGTCGATGTCACATTCGGCCGCTCCCGCGGTGCCACGATCACGCTCGACTCCGAGAAGGTCTCGCGGATGCACGCCCGCGTGCGGCGCACCGGAGATGTGATCGAAGTCGAAGACCTGGGAAGCCGCAACGGCACGCGGGTCAACGGCGACAAGATCGAAGGCCCGCGCCGGCTCGCGACCGGCGACGAGGTCGCGGTCGGTCCGATCCTCGCCGTCGTGGGCGTGACCTCCGGGCTGCGACGGCCGAGCGCGATCGTCGACGTCGCCGCGGGCGAGGCCCGGCTCGCCGCCGAGGTCGATCGCTCGGTGCGCTACCACCGCCCGGTCACCGTGGCGCTGATCCGGACCGCGAGCGACGAGATCCTCGATCAGTTCGAGCGCGCGATGCGGCCGATGGACCTGATCGCCGAGGACGCCGGCGACGACTACCTCGTGATCCTGCCCGAGCTCGGCCGCGACGAGGGCACCGCCGCGGTCCAGCGCCTGCTCGACTTCGCGCGGATCGCCAACGCGCCGGCGAGCGCCGCGACCGCGCTGTGCCCCGACGACGGCACCACGGTCGAGACCCTGGTCGGCGTGCTGCGCGCCGGGCTGCGCACCGGCCGCATGCCGCGCACCCCGGCGGCCAAGGGCTCGCCGATCGTGATCGATCCGGCGATGCAGCGGGTCTACTCGCTGGTCCAGCGGATCGCCGACACCTCGATGACCGTGCTGATCCTCGGCGAGACCGGGGTCGGCAAAGAGCTGGTGTGCGAGGCGATCCACCAGCAGTCGAGCCGCCGCGAGCGGCCGCTGATCAAGCTCAACTGCGCGGCGCTGCCCGAGACCCTGCTCGAGAGCGAGCTGTTCGGCTACGAGCGCGGCGCGTTCACCGGCGCCGACAAGCGCAAGGTCGGGTTCTTCGAGGCCGCCGACGGCGGCACGCTGTTCCTCGACGAGATCGGCGACATGCCGCTCAACCTGCAAGCCAAGCTGCTGCGCGTGCTCGAGCGCAAGGTGATCACGCGGGTCGGCGGCACCAGCGAGGTCGCGACCGACGCCCGGCTGATCGCGGCGACCCACCGCAACCTCGACGCCGACGTCCGCGCCGGCCGGTTCCGCCAGGATCTGCTGTTCCGGATCGGCGGGTTCACGATCGCGGTGCCGCCGCTGCGCGACCGGCCCGCCGAGATCATCCCGCTCGCCGAGCACTTCGCGCGCACCGCCGCCGCCGAGCAGGCCCGACCCGCGCCGGCGCTGTCCGACGATGCCCGCGAGGCGCTCGCCGGCTACGCGTGGCCAGGCAACGTGCGCGAGCTGCGCAACGCCCTCGAGCGCGCGCTCGTGCTCGCCACCGAGACGATCACCGCGGCCGACCTGCCCGAGCGCATCCACGATGCCTCGCACCGGGTCCGCCCCGCCACGCCGGCGGGCGCCGACGTCCGCGGCCAGCTCGCCGAGGTCGAGCGCGCCGCGATCGTCGCCGCGCTCGAGGCCGACTCCGGCAACCAGACGCGCGCCGCCCGCCGGCTCGGTCTGTCGCGCCGCGCGCTGATCTACAAGATGGAGAAGTACGGCCTCAAGCCGCCGCCAAATCGCGGGGATAGCGATCCGATTTGAGCGCGTCTCCCGTCCGTCTACCGGACTCGGCCAGTGATTCGGCTCAACGCTGAGCCGAATGCCGCCACCACCCGCGCGCGGTCCGCCCCCAGAACCCGCCGCTCGGGGCCGGCGCGGTGCGAGGCTCGGGCCCGGCCAGTGGCGGGCTCACAAGATCGCGCCGGCGCGCCGATCGGCTCCGGGTACCAACGTCAGCGCGCGGCGCTTCGTGAGCGCGTAGATCGCGCCCTGCTCCGGCGCGACGAACGAGACGCGGTGGTAGTCCTGCTCCCACGCGTCCGGAATCAGGTGCGCGTACGTCCGCTGCGTCACGACCACGGACGAGTGCCCGAGGATCTTCGACAGCCGGAAGATGTCGCCGCCATCGAGCACCCAATGCGAGGCGAATGTGTGCCGCAGGTCGTGGAACCGC
>DATBBB010000554.1:0-9735 GCA_036271215.1 Kofleriaceae bacterium
TGGCTGACCGACGAGTTATCACGCGCTTGCCAGCCCAGGCGAAGATGAACGTTGGTGCCGCGAGGAAGTACGGCGTCGGTATCGGGAGGAACGCGGAGCCAGGTGCCGTTGCGGCTGGCAAGATCGCGGACGAGCACGCGATCTCCGTCGTGCCAGACCGCGACATGGTTCGTCGACACGCTCGGAGATGAGAGCGTGCGTCGAATCAGGCCGTCGACGCCGGTCACGAGTGCTGGGTCCGGTGACCGACCGAACACGACGCCGGAATCGGCGTCGATCTCCACGATCTCGCATTCGAGAAGCCCCAGACCGTCGACTTGCACTCTGGTCAATGTGGCGCCATTGTGCCATGCATCAGGCCGCACCGTGTTATCCGTACAGCAGCCGACGTCCACCATTAGGACCTGAACTCGTCGGGGGCCCGGTCAGGTCGAGCGCGGCAGCGTGATCAGCATCCTGGTGCCGGTGCCGACCGTGCTCTCGACGTCGATGTGGCCCTGGTGCTCGGCGACGATCGCGTGGCAGGTCGCGAGCCCCAGGCCCGTGCCGTGGCTCTTGGTGGTGAAGAACGGATCGAAGATCCGCGCCAGCTTGTCCGCGGCGATCCCCGGGCCGTCGTCGGACACCACGATCGTCGTGGCGCCGTACTCGCGACGCGCGTCGACGTGGACGTGGTTGCCGCCGAGCGCGGCGGCGTCAGCCGCGTTGCGCAAGAGGTTCCACAGCACCTGGCGCAGCTTGGCCGGATCGCCGTGGATCGGCAGCGGCCGGTCGACCGTCATCGCCATCTGCACCGTGGCGAACGCCTGCTCGCCGCGCGCCACCTGCAGCGTCTCCTCGACCATCACGCCGAGATCGAAGTCGACCGGCTGCTGCGGCCGCGGGTTGGCGTAGTCGAGCAGATCGCCGATCATGACGTTGAGCCGCTGGATCTCGCGGTGGATGATCGTCATCAGCGTGCGATCGTCCTCGGACGCGACCGGCGCCAGCTTGAGCAGCTCGATCGACCCCGAGATCGACGCCAGCGGGTTGCGGATCTCGTGGGCCACGCCCGCCGCGAGCTGGCCCACCGTGGCGAGCCGCTCGGACCGCCGCGACTGGACCTCGAGCCGGCGCAGTTCGGTCAGATCCTGGAAGTTCACCACGCGGCCGATCACCTGGTTGCGCGCGTCGCGCAGCGGCGACACCGTCACGCCGATCGTCAGATCCTCGGCGAGCGCGAGATCGGCGCGCCGGACCTCGCCGTGGCCGGTCGCGACCAGCGCGGACAGCCCGGGCATCAGCTGGTCGACCGGCCGGCCGGCGAGCACCGGCGGCTGGCCGAGGATGTCGGCGGCGGCCGCGTTCGCGGTCAGGATGATCCCGTCGGGCGCGATCGTGATCAGCCCCGACGACAGCGAGCGCACGATGTCCTCGTGCAAGGTCAGCACCTCGGCCGCCGCCTCGCGCGTCGTCGCCAGGGTCTCGACCCCGCGCTGCAGCTGATCGCCGAAGATGAACGACAGCGCGCCCACGCCGACCAGCGCGGCGAGGTTGATGCCGAGCGTGCGACCGAGGTCGACCCCGGACTGGTCCCACGGATGGACCTGCGACAGCGCCGGCAGCGCGATCACCTGCGTCCACGCCAGCAGCGCCACCGCGACCAGCGAGCTCGCCGACGCGATCGTCACCACGACCGCGCCGCGCCGGTACAGGAGCGCGCCGGCGCCGACGATCGACAGCGCATACAGGAACACGTACGGGCTCTCGGCGCCGCCGGTCGCATAGACCAGCAGCGACGTCACCAGCAGATCGGCGGCTTGCATCGGCCGCGCGACCTCGCGCGGGGCCAGCCCGCGGCGCAGCAGCACGCCGAACACGATCGACGGCAGGTACGTGATCGCGATGATCCCGGACTGCAGCCACATCGCGCCCGGCGGCACGTCCTGCGCGGTCGCCAGGATCCACAGCGACAGCCCGAGCACCACCGACACCACCAGCGTGCGCAGCAGCAACAGCCGCGTCACGCGCCGCCCCAGGTCGCTCGCCGGCGGCGCCGGCGCCTGGATCAACGAGTCCGCCGGCGACGGCCCGAGCCGCTCGCGGCTGCGCGTCCGCGGCCGCGTGAACAGCAGCGGCTCGGTCGTCATCTGCGCCTCGAGCAGTGCACCGGCGACCCATCAGCTCTGGATGTTGCCGGCGAGCTTGAAGATCGGCAGGTACATCGCGATGATCAAGCCGCCGACCACGACGCCGAGGAACGCCATCATGACCGGCTCGATCAGCGAGGTCAGGGCGGAGACCGCGGCGTCGACTTCTTCTTCGTAGAAGTCGGCGATCTTCTGGAGCATCTGGTCCATCGCGCCGGTCTGCTCGCCGACGCCGATCATCTGGACGACCATGGTCGGGAACACCCGCGACTCGGCGAGCGGGCCCGCCATGTCGTGGCCCTCGGCGATCTTGTCGCGCGCGCGCGCGATGCCTTGCTCGACGACCTTGTTGCCCGCGGTCCGGGCGCAGATGTCGAGCGCGTCGAGGATCGGCACGCCCGAGGTCAACAGCGTGCCCAGGGTGCGGGTGAACCGCGCGACGACGATCTTGCGCAGGGTGCCGCCCATCACCGGCAGCCGCAGCAGCATGCGATCGAAGATCTCCTTGCCGCGATCGGTCCGCCGCATCATCGTCGAGCCGGAGATCACGCCGAACAGCGTCCCGAAGTACAGGTACCACTTGTTGACGAAGCCGTGCGAGATGTTGATGACGAACTTGGTCGCCGCCGGCAGCTCGGCGTGGTTCATCTCCTTGTACATGTTCTCGAACGTCGGGATGACCTTGATCAGCATCACCGCGATCACGGCGATCGCAACCACCATGATGCCGACCGGGTAGAACAGCGCGCTCTTGATCTGGCCGCGCAGCTTGACGGCCTTCTCGATGTAGACCGCGAGCCGGTTCAAGATCGTATCGAGGATGCCGCCGACCTCGCCGGCCGCGACCAGGTTGACGTAGAGGTCGTCGAACACCCTGGGGTGCTTGCGGAGCGCGTCGGAGAACGTCGCGCCTTGCTCGACCGTGCTCTTCACCTGGCCCAGGATGCGCGCGAAGATCTTGTTCGGGGTCTGCGACGCGAGGATGTCGAGGCACTGGACCAGCGGCAAGCCGGCGTCGATCATCGTCGCGAGCTGGCGCGTGAAGATCTGCAGATCCTTGGCGGTGACGCCCGAGCCGATCGTGATCTGCAGCGCCACGGGCTCCTTGCGCACGCGGTCGATCGTCAGGCCGTCGCCGCGCAGCCGCGCCTCCACCTGCTGCGCGGTCTCCGCCTCCATGGTGCCGCGCTTCTTCTCGCCCACGCGGGTCGAGGCTTCCCAGAGGAACTTGGCCATGGTGCCTTTCAGTCATCCACTGTGGTGCGCAGGATCTCCTCGGGGGTGGTCATGCCCTCGAGGATCTTGGCGATGCCGGCCATGCGCAGGCTCTGGACGCCGCCGCGGATCATCTCGGTCTTGATCTCGGCCGCCGACGCGCCCTGCAGCACCAGCTCCTTGAGCGGGTCGGTGAACGGCATCACCTCGTAGAGCGCGACGCGGCCCTTGTAGCCGGTGTTGTTGCACATGTTGCAACCGCGGCCCTTCATGATCGTCGCCTTGCGGATCTGGTCCTCGGTCATCCCCATCTTGGCGAGCGCCTCGGGGTGCTTCTCGTCGGCCATCTTGCAGTCGTTGCAGATCCGGCGCGCGAGCCGCTGAGCGAGCACGAGGTTGACCGACGCGGTGACCAGGAACGGCTCGATCCCCATGTTGAGCAGGCGCGACACCGTCGAGGGCGCGTCGTTGGTGTGCAGGGTCGACAGCACGAGGTGGCCGGTCAGCGCGGCCTTGACGCCGATCTCGGCGGTCTCGAAGTCGCGGACCTCGCCGACCATGATGATGTTCGGGTCCTGGCGCAGGAACGCGCGCAGCGCGGTCGCGAAGTTCAGGCCGATGTCCTCGTGCATCTGCACCTGGTTGATCCCGTGCAGGTTGAACTCGACCGGATCCTCCGCCGTGGAGATGTTTCGATCGATCGTATTGAGCTCGGACAGCGCCGAGTACAGCGTGGTGGTCTTGCCGGAGCCCGTCGGGCCGGTCACCAGCACCATGCCGTACGGCTTCTTGATCGCGACCTTGAAGTCTTCCAGCGGCTTCACGTCGAAGCCCAGCTTGGTCATGTCGAGCTGGAGGTTCGACTTGTCCAGGAGCCGCATGACGATCTTCTCGCCGAACAGGGTCGGCAGGACCGAGACGCGGAAGTCCATCTCCTTGTTGGTGCCGATCTTGAGCTTGATCCGGCCGTCCTGCGGCAGCCGGCGCTCGGCGATGTCCAGCGAGGCCATGATCTTGAGCCGCGACGTGATCGCGTTGCGCAGCTTGAGCGGCGGCCGCATCTCCTCTTGCAGGATGCCGTCGATCCGGAACCGGACCCGGAAGCTCTTCTCGTACGGCTCGACGTGGATGTCCGACGCCTTCTTCTTGATCGCGGACAGCATGATCGCGTTGCACAGCTTGACCACCGGCGCCTCGCCGGCCTGGTTCTCGAGATCGACGACGTTGATCGATTCATCGGCCGCGCCCGAGAAGTCGACGTTGTCGACATCGAACTCGCCCATCATCTGGTCGAGGTCGGGGCCCTTGTCGTAGTACCGCGACAGCGCGGCCTCGAGCGCGCCCTCCGACGCGACGACCGGCTCGATGTTGTACTGGGTCAGGAACTTCAGCTCGTCGATCGCGTAGATGTTCGACGGGTCGGCCATCGCGACGATCAGCGTCGGGCCGGACCGCCGGACCGGGATCACCTGATGCTTCTCGCAGATCTCGCGCGGCACGAGCTTGAGCACGCTGGCGTCGATCTCGATCTCGCTGAGGTTGATCGACGGCAGGCTGTACTGCTTGGCGACGAACTGGGTCAGCTCCTGATCCCGGACGTAGCCCAGCCGCGACAGCGTCACGCCCAGCCGCTTGCCGGTGCGCTTGGCTTCTTCTTGCGCCTGCTGAAGCTGCTGGAGCGAGAGCATCTTCTCGCGAACCAGCAGCTCTCCAATACGGCTCATTCGGCAGTCTCCCCTGAAAGACTACGGGTTCCAAACGGTATCGCGTCGCTTCGGGAGCCGTCAAACCGCCGAGCCGGCCCAAACCGCGCGCGGGGATACGGTAACCCCAGACGTACCCCAGGTGGGCCAGGCGCTGCCGTGCCGGGGCCTGGGGGCACCCCGCGCGACCTGCGAGCCGGTCAGCTCACGGGCCCGAGACAGTGATCGCCAGGCCGTAGTTGTTCTCGACTCCCGCGGCCGCCGAGGTCTGGAGGTAGTACGTGCCCGCCGCGAGGTCGAACTTGGTCAGCTGGATCGAACGATCGCCCGACGCGAGCCCGGTGGCGAGCGATGCGCCGGTGGCGTCGAACAGCTCGAGGTTGATCGGCTGGCCGGTGTCCCACTGGGTGTTCGCGTCGATGTTGCGCTGGGCCCCGCTGAGCGACAGGCTGAACGTGTCCTTGTCGCCGGCCGGGCAGATCGCGAGCTGCGCGAGCGCCATCTCCGGCAGCGGAAACGTCAGCGCGGTCGCGGTCTGGAGCGTGCTGTTGCCCGCGCCCTCGAACGCGGAGTCGTCGGCGCAGGCGAAGCCGGCGTCGGGCGCGATCGCGCCGAGCGCGCACACCATGCGGGTGCCGTCGGCGACGCAGCGGTAGCCGTCGGGGCACTTCGGCTCGGTGGTGCCGCACAGGAACGGGGTCGCGGGCAGCGACGGATCGTAGGGCGAGCACCCCGTGGCCGCGAGCACGACCAGCGCGGTACCCGACGCCAGGGCCGGCGCGCGGCCGGGTAACGCCCGGCGAGGCTCCCGCATCAGAACCTCACCGCCGCGGCCGCCCCGGTGTAGCCATCGGGGCCGAATGCCGGCGCGATCACCCACGACGTGGCCGCATCCGGTGCATGGCGCTTGCGCGCGCGGGCCGTGGCGCCGGAGGTCCCGGAGGTCCCGGAGGTCCCGGAGGTCCCGGAGGTCTTGGACGCGTGCTCGTGCGCGGTCAACTCGCGGACCCAGAGGGTGCCGGCGACCGCGGCGACCGCGAGGCCGCCGAACAAAAGGACGTTCGCGGCGGTCTGCTCGAGCTTGCCGGTGTGCTGGAGGTCGCGATCGAAGTCATCGAACTTCTGACACGGCGGGGTGCCGCAGTTGCCGGTGTCGTTCTCGAGCGCGGTCGCGTGGCTTCGGGCCAGCGCGTAGAACGTGATGCCGAGCCCGATGCTGGCGGCCGCGAGCCCGGTGGTTCCCCACTTCACGTAGGTCAGCGGATCGGGGCTGGTGACGGCCGGGCTGTGGTCGGCGGCGAGCGCGGTGCTCGGGACGCCGTGGGCGATCGGATCCTCGGTGTCGCCGCGCGGCGCCGGCGGCGGCGTGATCGGCGCCTCGGTGACGTCGGCGGCGTAGCTCGGCGGGGCGCCGGCGTCGATCGCGACCACGTTGGGGCTCGCCGGCTTGCCGGCTCGCGCGATCACCGCGCCCGTGGCGTCGTGGACCTCGAGGTAGTACTGGAGCGCGCCGCCGATCATCCGCGCGGCGGGGATCCGGCCGACCAGCTGCTGCGCGTGGCGCTGCATCGGCGTCGAGGCATACCCGGCCTCACCGGCGGTGCGGAAGTACAGCGTGACGGTGAACCCGGCGTCCGGCGGCGCGCTCGCGGTGATGTCGAGCGGGGTGTTCGGGGGCGCGGCCTCGATCGCGTGGTGCGTGAAGTCGGCGGCGGTGTAGCTGCGCGGCGCGGGCGCGACCGGCGGGCTCGGGACCGGCGTCGGGTGCGGCGGGGCCGGCACGGGGTGCGCGGGCTCCGGGGCAGGCGCGACCGGCGGGCTCAGCTGCTTGGTGATCGCGGCGATCCGCTCGGTCGCGTCCGGGCGCTGCGCGGCGTCGGGGGGCGCCTCGGCGAGGAACCGGCGGTAGAACACGACCGCGAGATCGAGGTTATCGGCGCCGAGCTCCTCCATCGTGAGCGCGATGTTGTAGAGCAACAGCGGGTTCTTCGAGAGCTCGTAGGACGTCTTGAACTTCTCGATCGCCTCGGTCAGCTTGCCGGCGTCGTGGAGCTTCTTGCCCTGGGCGAACGCCTGCTTCGCGCGCTCGAGCTGGGCCGGCGTTGGCGCGGGCTTGGCTGCCGGATCGGCCCACGCCGAGGACGAGACCAGCATCCCCACGAGCGCGACCGCGCAGCGGATCCGCACGAACATCACCAGGCGCATCCTACCCGCCATCGCAGGCGCGCACCGCAATTTCGGCCAGGTTCGCCGCGGGCGCGGCGATCACCGCGACTCGAATGGATCGACGATCTGGCCGGTGGGCTTGGTGGGCCTGGGCGCGGCGGGCCTGGGCGCGGCCGGCCTGGGCGCGGCCGGCCTGGGATCGCCGGCTCGCTCGGTGGTCGGTGCGGCTGGCTTCGCGGGGGCCCGATCGTCGAATGGGTTGCGGATCGCGAGGCCGTCGGAGGCCGGCGCCTGCGCGGGGGCCTGCGCGGGGGCCTGCGCGGGGGCCTGCGCGGCGGGACGATGCGGAGCGGCCGGCCGTGGGGCCGGGGGAGCGACGGGCGATGAGGCCAGGGGAGCGGCCGGAGGATCGGCCGGCGGTGGATCGATCGGCGTGACCGTGGGCCGGATGCGCACCGGCTCGGGCGTGGCGGCCATCGGCTCGGCCGGAGGCTGCGCGGGAGTGCTCCGCCCCGTCAGCCGCGAGACCGCGAACATCACGGCCAGCCCGACCACGAACGCACCGGCGATCGCGAGCCAGGGCGGCACCGCCGCCGGGGCGGTCGAACGCCTGGCCAGAGCGAGGGTGAGTGGAGGTGGCGCGGCGATCGCACCGGGCCCGGGGATCGGTCGGGCCTCGGTAGTCGCCTCGGTGGTCGCCTCGGTGGCCGGGTGCGGCGGCGGCGCCCTGCGCGGCAGGGGCGGGGGCGACGGACGAGGCTCGGGCGCGGCCGGTCGGGCTTCGGCGGCCGTGAGCCGGGTCTGCAGCTGCTCGAGCTCCTCGCGCAGCGCCTGCTCGCTGGCCTGGGCCTTCTGCAGCTCGGCTTCTGCCGCCGCCGCGGCCTCGCGCCAGCGCGACGATCCTGACGATCCGGCCGGGCCCATCGGGTCGCGCGGCGGATCGACCATGGTCACCGCAGTGTCGGTCTCGACCCGGTGCGCGCGCGCGATCAGCTCGTCGAGCGCGTGATCGACCGACGGCAGCCCGGCGGCGAGCTGCGCCAGCGACGACGTGCGCTTGGATCCGGCCATGCCTGCCCGGAGCGTACCCCGGAAAACCGTACCCCAGAAGCGTACCATGGAGCGTACCAAACCCGGCCCGACCTCCCGAGGGCGATTCGCCGCCACCGACAACTTGCGAGGCGACGGGCTTGGAGTTCGACGCCAGTTGCGCCATAAAGCCCGCGCCATGGCGTTGCCCCGTCGTCCCGCTCGCCGCCCCGCCCGCGGCTTGCCGATCATCCGCAAGAACACCGTGCGGTTGCCGGGCGACGTCGCGCACCGGATCCGCGCCGGCCATCCGTGGGTCTACCGCGAGGCGCTCGGGCCGCGCCCGCTGACCGCCGCGCCCGGCACCGCGATCGACTGCGTCGACGAGGACGGCGAGTTCGTCGGCCGCGGCCTGTACGACAGCGACAGCGCGATCGCGATCCGCGTGTTCGTCCGAAACCCCGACGTCGCGATCGACGGCAAGCTGATCGCCGACCGGGTGCGCGCCGCGATCGCGCTGCGCCGCAGGCTGGTCGATCTCGACCAGCTCGGCTCGGTCCGGCTGATCAACGCCGAGTCCGACGGCCTGCCCGGGATCGTCGTCGAGCGCTACGCCGACTACTTGGTCGTCCAGCTGTACACCGCCGCGGTGTCCGGGCTGCGCGACGAGCTGTACGCCGCGCTCGAGGCCGAGCTCCACCCCAAGGCGATCTACGAGCAGCGCCGGTTCAAGTCGCTCGGCGGTGAGGCGCCGCGCCAGGTCGCCGCGGAGCTGGTCCGGGGCGCCGCCGCGCCGGTCGAGTTCGAGGTCAAGGAACACGACCTGACGTTCATCGTCGACGTCACCGCGCCGCTGTCGACCGGGCTGTTCGCCGACCTGCGCGAGGGCCGCCGCGCGGTGCGCCAGTGGGCGGCGGGCCGCAAGGTGCTGAACCTGTTCTCGTACACCGGCGCGATCTCGGTCTATGCCCAGGCGGGTGGGGCGGCCGAGGTCTGCGCGGTCGACGTCGCGGCCAAGGCCCACGCCCGGGCGCGCCGTAACTTCGCCGCGTCGGGCTTCGATCCCGAGAAGCCCGAGCACATCGCCGGCGACGTGTTCAAGGTGCTCGCGCGGTTCGCCGAGCGCGGCCGCAAGTTCGATCTTGTCGCGATCGATCCGCCCGCGTTCGCGAGCGCAGCCGCGCGCGGTGGCAAGCCGTGGAGCGCGATGCGCGACTACGCGGAGCTGATCACCGCCGCGCTCGATGTCACCGCGCCCGGCGGCTTGATCGCGGCAGCGTCGTCGACCCACAAGATGTCCGCGCAGGAGTTCGAGCAATCGCTCGCCGAAGGCGCGCTGTCCGCCGGCACCCGGCTGCAGATCATCGATCGTCGGCCGCTGCCGCCGGATTTTCCGACGCTGCCGGGCTTCCCCGAGGGCAATTACCTGAAGTTCGCGGTCGCCGTTCGCGGTTAGGTCGGCCGCTTGCGCAGCTGCGTGATCGAGACGTCGG
>DATBBB010000555.1:0-27480 GCA_036271215.1 Kofleriaceae bacterium
ACTGAAAGGTTTCGCGGAGTTAGCCCAGAAGGCCGACTCCGCGAAATCTTATGTGGCCACGTTTGTGGCCAAGCAGCTCGAGAGCTGCGAACGGGCGACTGGGTTTCCGGTAGTTCATGCGGCGGTGGTAGCCAGCGCGAAGCCCGACCTTACGCAAGTACCGAACGATCGGCGTTACCGCCGTGCCGGCGTAGGTCGTGCCTACGCCGGCCTTGACGTCCTCGTGGCTCACGTCGTGGCCGAAATGGATCGCGATGGCCTGGGTCGATCTCGAGCCGCAGCTCCAGCCGTCGGCCTGCAGCCGGCGGGGGAACCGCGACGTGTCGACGTCCGCGTCGCCGCGAAACGGACGTGCGAGCGTCGTGCTGACGCGCTCCGCGAACTCGGCAAGCTTCGTTAGCGCGACCATCACCATCGGGGGCCCTCGTTGATGATACTCATGTTCGCGACGTCGACGTCGGTTCGATCTTGTCGCCGCGTCTCCAACTCGTTGAAGCTCACACGGCGCACGCCCCGCGTCGCTGCAGCTCGACGCCGATCCGATGGGCCAGCTCCTCGCCGAGCTGCCTCGTCCGCGCGAACACGGTCGAGAGGCAGCATCCGACCTTGGTCGCGGTCTCCTCGAGCGTGTAGCCCGTCGCACGCGACGCGAGCATTCGCCGATCGTCGCCGTCGAGCCCGTCAACCCACGCCTCGAGATCGATCGCCGAGTTCGGCTTCTTCGCCATCGAGCAGCTCATCGCCTCGGCGAGCCCGAGCAACTGCAGGTCGCCATCCTGTGGCAACTCGCCGTCGTCGTCTTGCGGGATGCCGTCGAACCGCAGCACAGAACGACCCTCGACACGATCGCTGCCGATGATGTGTCCGGTGACGTGGAGCAGCTCTCCGACCTCGCCGAACACTTGCGCGGTGAAGTGCCCGAGTTCGGTCCGCATCGCGACGAGCACAGGAGCGTCGCTGTTCTCGCGGATGAAGTCCGTGACGGCGGAGATCTCGCTCTCGTTCATCGATGGCCGCCCTTGCGTCTGCTACACGCTCGCGGCGCGAAGCGTGGCGGACCCGAGCGCTGTCACCGCCTAGACGAAAAACAGAGTCCGCCCGTACGAGCCCGGCGTCGTGATGAAGCTCCCCTCAACGCAGCCCGAGTCGTACAGCTCTTGAATGTCGGGATCCGCGGGAACCACGCCCGCCGCTCGACGCACGATCTCGCTCAAGAGGACGATCGACGAGCCGCGCAGGCGCGATGCAAGACTGAACCCCGCGGTGCGGATGCGCGCCTCGACATTCGGATCGTAACCGTGCAGCTGGACACCGATCACCGCGAACCGGATCGGCTCCTCGCCCTCCAGCCCGTACGTCGCTCCGTTGTAGTGGAGTAGCTGGCGGCCGTCGGGCTCGCGCGTGCGAAACGCGGCGAGCGGGTTCGGCGTCAGCTCGGCGACAAGGCGTTGGTAGAGGTCGGGGGACATCAGCGTCATTTCATCGGGACAGCCGTGCCGATGGCCGCGCAGTACCGCTGGAGGGTCGACATCTTGACGTCTCCGCCGGCCTCGAGCTTCGACACGACGGATGCTGACGTCTTCATCCGCGCGGCGACAACGGTCTGCGTCAGCTGCTTCCGCTCCCGGATGGTGACGAGCCCGCGTGCAAGCTTGCGCCTCCAAGCAGCCTCGGCAACCAAGCTGGGGAACTTCGGGTTGGCCGCGGTCCGCTCAGCCTCGATCTCGTCAAGAAAGTCCGTCGCCATGCATCCACCGTATATCGTCTAGGGCATATCGTCAACGATATATCATGCAAGCTATGGCCGCGGAATCCGTCAGTTCTTGGCCCTGGCCCTCTTGCGCCACTCCTTGAGCCGTTTCTCCGCAAGGTCGATTTCCTGAGTAGGAGCCCTCTGGGTCCTCTTCTCCACGGAAAGCGACAACAGGATCTGGCTGTACTTGCCCTCGCAAGAGGGCAAGAGCCGGAAGCTGCACGTCGCTGCGTCCGCACGGACTTCGTAGATATCCTCGCGAAGGTGCCGCGCCGCGTCCGTTCCGCGCTGCTTCACGTCACGCATCCCGGCCGTGATCGCCGCGACCTCATCGTCGGTAAGCTTCGCCAGGAACGCCTTGACCGGACGAGCACCCGCTGGCGTACGGTAGTCGCGCCATTGCCGATGGTATCGCCGTGTCATTGGTCCAGGCCCATGATACGGGCGTGGTCTGACAAGCGTACACGCCGGATGCACTACCCGAACGCGACGCACGTCAGCACGATCCACGAGCGTGCCGACGCCGGCCAGCTCGGTGGCGCGGTGGTCAACCTGCTTCATCGGGGTCTGATGAAGGCGCTCACCGATGCGGGGCTGGCGGTGGTTGCTCGGCGAAGCCAACGTGGGCGAGCCCGTCGATCCTTGACCTGCCGCAGCCGCTCGTCTGGGAGCCGCCGCCGCCGCGCGCGCAGATGTCCGTGGCGGCCGGCTGACGTTCAGGCCTTACTTGAGCACCTTTGTCGCATATCCGAGTGCGTCGCTGGGACGGTGCCTGTTCGCCCAGGCGCGATTCTCGAGCTTCTCGAACTCGGTGCGGACGTTGGAGCTGAACTTGGGCCCGGCGCGACGACCTTGGTGAGCCGTTTCAGTGCGGCGATCCGGCTGCCGCTCGCGCCGGGACCAACTCGACGAGGAGCGCCTTCGCGGCCTCGCTGCCGCCACGGTAGTGGGTCACCCAGTTCGTTGCGCCCGCGCTCGCGCTCAGTGAGTTCCACGCGCGCTCAATACCTTCGCGCGGAACGCGATGCGTATTGCCCAACTGCCAAGCGAGGCGGTGGATCGCGCCCTCGACATCCTCGCTCCGCACGTATTCGTCGAGTTCGGACGCTACGGTAGCGTGCAGGAGCACAAGTTCTGCGTCCACGAGCGTGATCCGGTACCCGGCGACGGTCGCGATCGGCGCCTCACGATCGTGCAGGTCGAGTAGCGCGACCACGTCGTCAAGAGCCCTGACGTTGTGATCCCGCAGCTCCGGGATCATACTCTTGAAGCCATCGGTCTCCTCCCAGATCGCCGCCAACCGAATGAGCTGCCGCACTGCCTGACGCACCGAGTGCTCGGTGACCACGGTGCGAACCTTCTTCTCGGCGGCAATCTCCGCCTTCGTGATGCCGCGCCAGATCGGGACCGGCGCGTCGGGATTGAACGTCCCCTCGGGCAACCAGCCGGTCGTTCGTGACCGCGACGTACCGGCGCGCCGCTTCGTGTTTGCTCGCGACGTCTTGCGCTTGCGAGGTGTGGCCATGTTTGTGGCCAGAGGATCGTTCGGCTGGGCAAGCTCTACAAGCTTGACGCGCCTACGCGGCGGCCTAACATCAACAGCTCAACTCCAACAAGCCAGACAAGATTGTCGGTCTGTCCTCATAACCCGAAGGTCTTAGCCTACCGCGCATCGAGGGGAAACGGCATCTATCGCCGCTTGCGCCAGTAGCCCGGTTCGCGCCCGCCGTACACGACGGCGGTGATCTGGATCTCCGTGTCGGTCACGACGTAGACCACGATGCAGGGGAAGCGATCGAGCACGAACCGGCGCTCGGGCCCGTGCTCATCGAAGGTCTGCCAACCCTCGACGTACTCCTCGATTCGCTCGAGCGCTTCCAACACCTCGTCATTGAGCTTGTCGCCCCAACCGGGACGCGTGCGATCGACGCGACGGGCCGCGTCCTTCGAGCTCGACGACGGCGGCCGGCGTGAACCGGGCGTGCTTCACTTACCGTTACGCAGGCGTACGCGGATCCCGGCGATGGCCTCGCGCGCGTCGATCGTCTGAACCTCACCCCGCTCGAGCTCCTCGCGTCGGCGGTCCAGCTCGGGACGCCACGTTGCGGCGAGGTCGTTGGGCGACAGCGCCGGGGCATCCACGCTCATGCCATCCAGCGCGTTCGCTACTTCGGCGCGCTCCTCGGGGCTGAGCTGCATCGCCTGTTTGAGCACGGCTTTGACGGCAGCGGCCATCGAGTCAAGCCTACCGCGTTCCATGGTACGCCGCATCGTTTCCGAGAACGCCTAGCGCCGCGCCCGGCGACGCCGCCGCAACACCAGGCCGAGCGCCACCGCGCCCAGGCCGAGCGCCCCGCCCGCGCCGCCGCGATCGGTCTGGCAGCAGCCGCCGGACGCCGGCGGGTTGACCAGCTTGCAGCTCGAGTCGCACACCGCGTCGCCGGTCGGGCCGGGATCGCACTGCTCGCCGTCGTCGACGATGCCGTCGCCGCAGCTCGGCAGCTGGCACCACGTCCGGCACGCGTTGGGCGCATCCGCGTTGCCCGCGCCGTCGTCGCAGCCCTCGTGGGCCGTGATCCGGCCGTCGCCGCACACCCCGTCGGTGTTGGCGACCACGCACACGTCGTCGAGCGCCCAGCCGCCGAACTGCAGACCTGCGTCGGAGGTCAGCATCCAGCCGAGGTTCAGGGTGTGGCCGGGCTGGTGGCCCGACAGCGCGACGTCCTGGAACCGCCACTCGCGATCGATGTGCTGCAGCGCGCTCGAGTCGCCCATCGCCGCGGACGCGTTCTGCCACACGATGTTCCCGCCGACCGTGATCACCGCCTGGTCGAAGTGGCTGTCCTCGACCGCGAGCCAGCGCCGGTACTGCAGGTGGACGTCGGACCACTGGCCGATGTCGACCGGCGGCATCTTGACGAACGACGAGGTCTTGGGCGCGTAGTCGCCGTCGAGCACCTGGACCAGCGCGTGGGTCCCGCTGAACGCCGCGTGCGGATCGGTGGCGCCGGAGGTCGGCGTGCCCCAGACCCAGGGCGACGGCGAGCCGTCCGTGGTCCCGGTGGTCCAGCCCGCCGCCAGCGGATCGCCGTCCTCGAACGTCGTGCAGTACAGCGGCATGATCGGGCCCTCGTAGAGCTCGTAGAACGGATCCGCCAGGTTATCGGGCAGGGTCAGCCCCGAGCCATCCTTGAAGCTCACGTGGACCTGGTAGAGCAAGGTGCTGTCGGTCGGCACCGGGACCTGGCCCGAGTACATCGACAGATCGGCCGACGCCGTCGCGATCACCGAGCCGGCGGTCACCGTGCTCGAGCCCATCGGCTTCCAGATCACGTCGGTGTGATCGATCGCGTCGCTGTCGCCGCTCGCGCTGGCGGCGCACCGCGTGTTGAGCCCGGTCAGGGTCACGGTGACCGTGGCCATCGCGGTCGGCGAGCTGACCACGGTCGGCGCGTCGACGCTGCCGGTCGCGGTCCGCAGGCCGTGGCGGCCGTACGCGGCGCGGATCTCGCACTCGTGCGGCGTGCCGTTGGACAGATCGCCATCGTCGTCGTCGGTCGCGAGCACCTCGATCAGGCTGCTCGGGATGTCGACCGAGCGGCGCAGCGCGCCGATGTACAGCTTCTCGATCAACAGGATGCCGGCGGGCTCGCCGAGCTCGGCGATCAGCGCCTTGCGCAGGTCCCACAGCGCGCCGCCGATGATCATGCCGGTCTGGTGGATCTCGCCGATGTCCTCGGGCCACCGCGCCTCGGTGTCCGGCGGATCGAGATCGCGCAGCGGATCATCGGTGTAGAAGAACCCGCGGCCCATGCCGTGGTCGCCGGTGATCTGGACCGCGAGGAAGTCGGCGACGCCCTCGCTCATCGCGCCGTCGAACGCGCCGACCCCGGGGATGATCTCCCCCGTGTGCACGGCGTGACCGAACTCGTGGAACACGACGTCCTGGATCAGGCCGGTGTTCTGGCACTGCGCCGACGACTGGAAGAAGTTGACCGCCATGCCATCGAAGAACGCGTTGCAGTCCTGCGGCAGGTTGACGTTCGCGGTGATCTGCGCGTCGAGCAGCGCGAGCCCCGGATCGAGCGTGCGCGCGAAGTCCTTCGCGGTGTTGACGTTGAGGTAGACCTGGACCTGGGCGTCGCTCTCGGGGACCGCCGACGGATCCCAGACCGCCTGGCCGCCGGCGGTCAGCGGCAGCTGGGTGGTCGCGAGCGTGCCGCTGTCCTTGTCGACGACCGCGACCAGATCGCCGGTGACCGCGGTGGTCACGGTCTGCGGCGTGGTGTCGGGCAGCGCGAGCGTGCCGTCGTGCGCGGTGGTCTCGGCGGTGGCGCCGACCGTGACGTGGGCGAGCGCCGCCGGCCGATCGATCCGCGGCCGGGCCGGGTAGCGATCGACGCCGTGGTAGAGCAGCGTGCCGGTCGGCGACGCGAACAGGTTCATCTGGCGCACCGCGAGGGTCTCGCCGGTGGCCGCGTCGGCGTACGCGAGGTAACGGCCGGCGGCGCCGCCGTCGATCGTCACCGGCACCGCGACCCGGTAGCCGAGCACCGCGTCGTCGGCGACCAGCGGCAGGATGACCTCGTCGCCGGGCGCCGAGACCGGCGCGGCGGGCAGCGCGAGCTCGCGGCGCAGCGCGGTCGTCGTGCGATCCTGGAGCACCGCGGCGGTCATCCGGACGCGCGGCGCGGCCTGTGGCGCGGCCGGCAGCGCGATGTTCGGCAGCGCCTCGGACGCGATCACGAACAGCCGGTCGCGCTTGAACCGGAAGCTGACCTGGCCGCCGACCACGGCGCGGCCGCCGTGGGTCTGCACGAAGCCGACCGAGCGCAGCTCGCCGTCGGTGTGGTTCGCGGCGAGCTGGAAGTCGTCGGGCGTGGCGCCGGGCGCGAGCATCGCGATGTACTCGGCGAGCGCGGCGCGGGCATAGGCCTCGGCGAGCATCGCCGACGCGCTGGCGCCGGGCGCGGGCAGCCCCGAGCCCCAGATCCGGCTCGGCACGCCGGTCGCGCGATCCCACGACGCCTGCCAGCGGCCGGTCGCGGTCAGCTTGCGCCACGCCGCCGAGGTCACCGGCGCCTGCGTCACCTGGCGCTGCGCGCGCAGCGGCTTGGTGATCCCCGACGCCGGCATCGCGGTCAGGGTGTCCGCCGCGATCCGCGGGCCGGTGCGCGGAACGGCCGCTCCGCCGGGCGCGCTCAGCGCCAACAAGCTACCGACGAGCACGGCCGACCCGCGAAGCTGCATCTCGCGATTAGACCGCATCCGGGGCGGATCGGAGAAGCGAGATCCAGGAATGCAACATTCTCCCCAGGCCGCGGCCGTGACCCGCTTCACTCCTGGCGCTGGACGAGATCGAGCGCGTCCGGGCGCGCCGCGCGCACCGCGAGCCCGAGCGCGAGCTGGCCCCGGGCGCGCACCAGGTTGTGGGCGCGCCGCGACGGGAACCGCGCCGGATCCCAGCCGAAGTAGTCATCGCGGAACAGGTCGATCGCGAACCGCGCCGCGAGCTCGACGCACACGGTCTCGAGCCCGACGACGATCGCGATCCGCTCGTCCGGCGTGACGAGCGCATCGGCCACGCCGCGGAACCCGCGGATCGCGGCGGCGAACGTCGCCAGCTCGAACCGGGCCCGGCCGGCGTCCTCCTTGTGCGGATTGCACCACGACCGCATCGCGTCGCCGAGCTCGAACGCCATCGTCGATCGCCCGATCGTGTCGAGGTCGACCAGGCACACCCCGCGCACCGGCTGGCCCGGCCCGGCCGCGAACAGCAGATTCGAGATCTTGAGATCGCCGTGGCAGTGGCGGCGCGGGACGTCCGGCATCGCCGGCAGGCCGCGCGCCGCGTCGAGCACCTCGCGGCCGAGCGCGACCGCCTCGGGATCGCCGCCGCCGGCGACGTGGTCGGCCAGCCGCGCGAGGTGCGCCGCGGTGTCGTGCACGCCGCCGCGGGTGAACGCGTAGTCGTGCGACAGATCGGCGAGGCCGCGGTGGAACTCGCCGACCAGCGCGCCGCCGGCCTCGGCCCACGCCGGATCGGGAATCGCGTGCACGGTCTCGCCATCGATCCAGCTGAGCGCGCGCCACACCCGGCCGTCGTGGTCGTGCCAGGCGCGGCCGTCGCGGGTCCGGATCAGCCGCGGCGTCACGACCCCGCGCGCCGCCAGGTGCGCCGTCACGGCCTCGATGTCGAGGTTGACCTCGGCGGCGAACACCGGATGCAGGCGCTGCAGCACGGCGACCGGCTCGCCGCCGCGCCGGACCGCGTACGTGGCGTTGATCAGGCCCCCGGTCAGCGCGACGATCTCCGCGGCCTGCCAGCCCCACGCCGCGACCACGTCGTCAGGGATCATCGGACTCTTAGTGCGTAGGCGGCGGGATGATCTCGAGCAACTCGACGTCGAACACCAGCATGCCCGCCGGCTTGCCCGCCGCGCCCTTGTACGCGAGGTCCACCGGGATCCAGAACCGCACGCGGTCGCCGGTCGTCATCACCGGGATGCCGTCGGTCCAGCCGGCGATCACGCCGCCGAGGTTGAACGTCGCCGGCTCGCCGCGCAGCTCCGACGAATCGAACATCTTGCCGTCGGTCGTCCACCCGGTGTAGTGGACCTTGACCGTGTCCTTGGCGTCGGGGTGGCGCGGATCCTTGCCCGGCCCGGCCTTGAGCACGCGGTAGAACACGCCCTTGGCGGTCTTCTTCACGCCATCGGGCGGCTTGGCGACGTCGGGCGGGGTCGGCGGCGGCTCGTGCGCGGCCTTGACCGACTGAGTGACCTCGATCTCGTAGCACACCGTGCCGGTGGTCACCGCCGGCGGCTTGACGCCGGGCTGGACCAGCTTGGCAGCGTCGACCCAGAACCGCGCACGCTCGCCGAGGGTCATCGAGGTCAGCATCTCGCCGGTCGCGACCGCCTGCTTGTACGGCTGCGTGGTCGTCGGGTGCTTGCTGGTGTCGATCATCTTGCCGTCGGTGTTCCACACCGTGAAGTTGTACGTGACGTTGTCGTACGGCCGGATCTTGTCCTTGCCGGTGCCCGGCTTGACGACGATCCGCTTACCGGCGGTCGGTAGCGCCTCGGCCTTGTCGGGCGGCCTGGCGACATCCTCGGGGATCGCGGGCGCCGGTTGGATGTCGACGACCTCGACCTGATAGACCAGGGTCTCCGGCTTGGGCGGCGGCGACTTGTACCCGATCGACGGCGGCATCCACAGGATCGCGGTCTCGCCCTTGTGGAGCAGCTGCAGGCCCTCGGTGAACCCGGGCGCGGTGGTCGCCAGGTTGAGCGGCAGCGGCGCGCGGTCGTGGTTGGTGAAGAACGTCTCGCCGGTGGCCTGGTTCCACCCGGTGTAGTGGATCATCACGGTGTCGTTGCGCCGGGGCTGGGTGCCCGCGTCGTTGACCACCAGCTTCTTGTAGATCAGCCCCGACCCGGTCTTGGTGGCGTCGGCGGGCGGCGCCTGTAACGGCACCGGCGGCGCGACCTGCTCGCCGCGGAGCTTGGCCTTTGCGAGGCCGGAGCCGGACCCGGCCTGGGGCTGCGAACCGGCGGGCGGCGCACTGTCATTGCCAGAGCCGCACGCCATCAACGACAGGAACAAGAGGGAGAGCCCACGCATGACGGGGCCGAACATACGGCACGTCGCCGGGGTTCGCCAGGGCGTCCGGCCCTACACGAACGCCTCGCGCGTCAGGTTGCGCACACCGCGGGGCTCGACGACCACGTTGTCCTCGATCCGGATCCCGCCGAACGGCCGCAGCTCGGCGATCGCGTCCCAGTCGACGAGGCCGCGGCGATCGTCGGCCTGGAGCGGCGCGAGCAGCCCATCGATCACGTAGATCCCGGGCTCGATCGTGAACACCTGGCCGGGCTCGATCACCGAGGTGTTACGCAGGAACTTGTTGTCGGGCCGGGGCGCGCGCGGCTTCATGCCGACGTCGTGCACGGTGACGCCGAGCGAGTGGCCCAGGCCGTGCGGGAACAGCGCGCGGGTCACGCCGCGGGCGACCAGCTCGTCGGCGCTGGCGCGGCCGATCTCGAGCTCGCGCAGCGCGACCGCGAGCAGGCGGTGCGCGTCGTCGTGCAGATCCTCGTACGCCAGGCCGGGCTGGATCCGGCGGATGATCTCCTGCTGCAGCGCCTCCATGTGCGCGACCAGCTCGCCGAACCGACGCGCCGCGGGCGAGTCGCCGCGGACATAGGTCCGGGTGATGTCGCTGCCGTAGCCGAGGCACTTCGCGCCGGCGTCGATCAGGAACGAGGTGTCGCCGGCGACGTGATCGCGGGTGTACGCGACGTAGTGCAGCACCGAGGCGTGCGCGCCGAGCGCGACGATGCCCTTGTACGGCGCCCACAGGTCGTCCTGCTCCGACGCGGCGAGGAACGCGAGGTGGAGCTCGAGCTCGGAGGGCGCGGCGGTCCGGAACAGCTCGGCGGCCTTCTTGTGGCCGCGCGCGGCGCGCCGGCTGGCCTCGGCGAGGCACTCGATCTCGTACGCGGTCTTCCGGGTCCGCAACAGGTCGAGCGCGGCGATCAGGCCCGGCGGGTTGACCGTGCCCGGCGGCGCGGTCTGGGGATCGCGCGTGATCACCGCGACCTGGCCGGTCGGCAGCTCGTTCATCAGCGCCGGCGACACGCCCGTCCCGGTCCCGGGCGCGATCTCGACCAGCTCGAAGCACGGCCAGAAGTGGCCGCTCTCGGGCGGCGCCTGGGTCTCCCAGAAGTCATCGACCACGGTGCGGATCAACCGGGGCCGAGCGCCCGGCGCGATCACCAGGAACGCATCGGCCTCGAGCAGCGGGCACCAGTGCGCGAACGTCGGGGTCGGCAGCAGCGGCCACGCCTGGTCATCGAACCGGTTGCGCTGCGCCGGGGCACCGCCGCACACGATCAGCGCATCGAAGCCGTGCGCCGCGAGCGCGGCCTCGGTGCCGCGCTGCAAGGAGTCGAGGTGAGCCGGGTACGTTGCTGCGAGGGTCACGCCCGAAGCATACCCTCCGGGTCACTTCGGCATCGGGAAACCACACATCTTCGCATCGTTCGCCACCACGTGGTGCTGCACGCCCGGCTTGAGGCCGGTGTCCGGCACCATGTGCGCCGCCATCCAGTCAAACTGCGACCGATTACAGACCTGCGCGGCCTGCGCCGACACGCCGCCAGTGACCGAGGTGAGCGCCGAGAACGCGAGGGTGTTGAAGGTGGTCATGGTGAGTCTCCTTGAATCGAGAGAGAAGCGAGCAAGCTGCCCGCGAGTGGGTGCGAAGTGGGTGCGAACGAAGCGGAGTGCGAGTGGAGTGAGGTGCGAATGAAGTGGAGTGAAGCGCGGAGGAGGTGCGGTGCGAGCGGAGCGAAGCGCGGAGGAGGTGCGGTGCGAGTGGAGCGAAGCGAAGCGCGGAGGAGGTGCGGTGCGAGTGGAGTGAAGCGCGGAGGAGGTGCAGTGCGAGTGGAGTGGAGCGAAGCGCAGAGGAGGTGCGTGGGATCCGGACCCGCGCGACGCGACGCGCGGCGAGGGTGAATTTCGCGGCTTCGCCGCGAAAGAGGGGGCGGGAAAGCCCCCTCTAGATCGAAAAGTGCACGTGGCCGTCGTGGCCGCCGATGGGAGCGTGGGGCTTGCCGTCCTTGAGGAACTGGTTCTTGTGGATCAGCTCGTGCGAGTGGGTGTTCGCCGCGGCCCAGTTGTAGAAGCCCTGCATCTGGGCCGGCGTGCCGATCGAGTCGAACGCGCGCCCCTTGTAGTGCATCGAGTTCGGAGCGTGACCGCCGGTCGTCGTCGAGTTGATCGTGAGCCCCATGCCCACGGCGTGCTGCATCGCCGAGAACAGCGCCGCGGAGTAGCCGCCGTTGGCGCGCAACAGCTCGGTGGACTCGAGAGTTTCGAAGCAGGTCGGTTCGTCGGTCAGCGTGTTCGGCATGTCCCGACGTAGTGCAGCGACAGTGCCAGGCGATCGCCGCGCGCGCCGCGAAACCCGCGGTAGACATACCGCGCCGCGCATGACGACCCCGGGATGCAGAATTTCGGGCCGGGGTGCGCCGCCGCACGCGATCCGGCGCGCAACGCGCCCGATCGGCAGCGATCACCGGCGACCGGACTTGCCGGACGGGCGACTCGATCAGCCACCGCAGGCCAGCCACCGCAGGCCAGCCACCGCAGGCCAGCCACCGCAGGCCAGCCACCGCAGGCCAGCCACCGCAGGCCAGCCACCGCAGGCCAGCCACCGCAGGCCAGCCACCGCGGCGTCGCGCCGCCGGTGCCACCGCGCCGAGCTCGCTACTTCAGGGCCGGCGCGATCGCGAACGTCGCGGCCGGCGTGCGCTCGATCGCGAACGTGCGGCCCTGGGCCAGCTCGGTCACCGCCGGACGCGCCGCCGGCACCGCGAACGGCCCCTGCTTGGACGCGGTGTAGAACCGGCGCGCCAGGCCACGCACCGCGTCGGCATCGGCGGCGCGGAACCCGGCGATCGTCGCGTCGCCCTTGAACGCGGTCGCGGCCTCGAGCACCGCCTGGCGATCGTCGGCGGTGAGCTGGACGCCGTACGCGACCAGCACCGGGTTGGGCAGCGCGGGCAGCGCGAGCAGCTCCGCGGTGCCGGCCGGCAGGTCACCGGCCGCGGGGACCACGGCGCCGTCGGCCTTGCCGAGGCCGAGCGCGGCGAGCGCCGACGCGGTGTCGGGCGCCGGCTCGATCTTCTCGAAGTAGTCGCGGCCGACGTCGCCGCCGAGCAGCACGTTGACCACGAAGTCGGTCTCGCGGCCACCGACGCTCGGCACCAGCAGCCGCTTGCCCTTGAGCGCGCCGAGCGGCGTGCCGGCGCGGCCGACCAGCCGCCACGCGCGCGACGGCTGATCGTCGGCGACCAGCGCCACGGCGATCACGGTATTGCCGGACACCACGCTCGCGAGGTACGAGGCGTCGACCAGCGCGATCGTGACCTCGCCCTTCTTGACCGCCGCCGCGAAGTCCGCGGCGCGCGAGTAGACCCGGCCGGCCGCCGGCTTGCCGAGCGCCTTGCCCAGCGCGGCACCGAGCCGGTTGGCCAGCTCGACGCGCGCGCCGGTCGACGGAAACGGCGCCGACGGCGCGAACAGCCCCACGGTGACCGGCGCGGCGACCGCCGCCGCCGGCGCCAGGCCGAGCGCGAGCCACGCGGCGCACGCGACGATCGCGACGACCATCGGGCGCACGCGCCGGGTCAGCACAGCGCGGCCGGCAGCGGTCACGGCGCACCTCCAAAGAACCGCTCCTTGGCGTCGATCCAGCCCGCGAGCGGCGCGAACCGCGAGCCCGCCCGGCGCGCCGCGCGCCACGCCTCGAGCGCCTTCTGCGGATCGCCCTTGCGCTCGTAGGCGATGCCGAGCGCGACCAGCGCGTCGGGCAGCCGGCCGGCGAGCCGCTGGAGCGAACCGATCGCGGCGTCGAGCTTGCCGTCGGCGACGTCGACCAGCGCGAGATCGAGCGCGACCTCGTCGGCGTTCTTGCGCGCGTTGGCGCGGCTGGCGGCGGTGAGGAACGCGCGCGCCTGGCCGAGGTTGCCGCCGCGGTACGCGTCGCTCGCGGCCTCGAGCGCGACCGCGTGGAGCGCCGCATCGCGCAGCCCGGCCGCCGCCCCGGTCGCCTTGCCGGCCAACGCGGTCAGCCGCTCGAGCGCCGCGCGCGCCCGCCGCGGGTTCAGCCCATCGATGAACGCGGTCAGGATCGGCACCGCCTGGACGTCGGCCGGCGGCGGGAACGGGCAGCTCTTGCCGGCGACCGCCTTGAGCGCGGTGAACGACCCCGCGGTGTCGCCCGCCACGACCTCGGCGAGCGCGAGATCGCACTGCGCGGCCAGGCTCGGCACGACGGCAGCCGCCGCCTTGATCAGCTCGACCGCCTTGGCGCCGTTGCCCGCGCGCAGCGCCGCGATCCCGGCCGCGTGGCGCGCCTCGGCGAGCGCGGCCTTGTGGCGCTGGGCGAGCGGACCCCTGGCCTGCGCCGCGGTCTTCTCGAGCGCGGTCACCGCGATCGCCGGATCGCCGCCGGCCAGCTCGCTCGCCGCCCAGTCGATCGCGACCTCGGCGGCCTCGCCGCGCGCCGCCGCGAGCGCCTGATCGTAGAACGGCCGCGCGCCGACCGCGTCGCCGGTCAGCGCGCGCGCCCGGGCGTACAGCATCAAGGTCGCCGGCGCCGGCTCGAGCTGGCGCGCCGCATCGAGCGCGTCGACCGCGTCCGCCGCGCGATCGCTGGCGAGCCGCGCGATCCCGAGATCGCGCCAGATCGCGGCCGAGCCGTCGAGCTTGACCGCGCGCGCGAGCATCGCCTCGGCGAGTGCCGCGCCGTCCGCGAGCTTGGCGACCGCGACCGCGGCGAGCGCGCCGGCGAACAGCTTCTGGGCCCGCGGGCTGTGGGTCTCGACCTCGGGCTCGAGCGTCTTGACCGCGTCGTCGACCTGGCCGGCGGCGAGCTGGGCCCGGGCGACCAGCGCGCGCAGCGCGGCGTCGGCCGGCAGCGCCTCGAGCGCCGGGGTCAGCCGCGCGATCACCTGGGGCGCGTCGTCCGCGGCGAACAGCGCGAGGCCGAGCTCGGCCCACCAGTCGGGGTCGGCCGCGGCCGGGCGGGGCGCGCCGAGCTGATCGAGCACGCCGATCGCCGCCCTGGGATCGCCGCCGCGGCGCACCACGCTCGCGAGCTTGACCGTCCACGACCGCCGCCCGGGCTCGAGATCGCGGGCGACCTCGAGCTCGCGCCGCGCCTCGGCGACGTTGCCGCGCTGCTCGTAGGCCTCGCCGACCAGCGCGTGTCCGGCGGCCGAGCGCCCGGCGCGGCCGAGGTAGCGCTGGCCGCGCTCGATCGCGGTGGCCGGATCGCCGAGCGCGAGCGCGCACCGGCCGTCGACCAGCCAGACCTCGGGGTGGTTGGCCGCCACCGACTCGAGCTCGCGCAGCAGGCCACGCGCCTTCTTGCAGTCGAGCGCCGCGGTCGCCCACGCCACGCCGAGCCGGGTGCGCAGATCCGGCGCCCCGGCCTTGGATCCCGCGGCCTCGCTCGCCGCCTGCTGGAACGCCGCGAGCGCCTTGGCTGCCTGGTGATCGCGCAGGTAGGCGTCGGCGAGATCGACGCGGTGGCGCGCGTCCTCGGCGGCGAGACCGGGCGGCCGGTGCGCGAAGTACCCTTCGAACGCGGTGATCGCGCCGGCCCACTTGCCGGCGGCGTACCGGTGATCGCCCAGGATGATCTCGGCGTCGTAGCGCCTGGGATCGGCCGCGATCACCTGCTCGAGCAGCGGTACGCCGGCCGCCGGATCGCCGGCGCGCACCAGGTGCGAGCCGAGCGCGGTCAGGACCTCCTCGTCGGCCGGCGCGAGCAGCTGGGCGCGCCGCATCAGCTGGACGCCCTCCTTGTACTGCTTGCGGGTCCAGTACACCGCCGAGCGCAGCACGTAGGCCTCGATCCGGCGCGGGTTGAGCGCGATCGCCTGATCGAGCGCCTTGGCCGCGGTGTCGAACTCGCCGCGGCGGACCGCCGCGCGGCCCTCGTTGACCAGCGCCGCGCTCTCGTCCTCGCCCTGGTTCGGGCGCTGCGCGGACGCCGGGGCCGACGCGGCGGCGATCGCGAACAGCGCGGTGACCCAGCCGCTAGTACGCATAGCCGACCTTGACGTAGAACTCGCGGCCCTCGCCGAGGACCTGTGGGATGACCTTCACGCTGCTCAGCGGCCCGCCCGTCGCGTCCAAGGTCTGGTCGTAGTCGGCGGGCGCGACCACCAGGTCGCGCTTGCCCAGGATGTTGCGCACGCCCGCCGTGATGGCGAACCCGCTGATGTTGGGCGCGTACAGCGTGGCGTTCCAGCCCACCCACGCCGGTGACTCCGGCAATGAGTTGCCGTCGCTGTCCGGCCGGGTCTGGCGCGCACCGATCACGTTGACGTCGGTCGAGACGTGCACGCGATCGAACAGCTTCGGCGTCGAGATCCCGCCGCTCGCGGTGAGCTTGGGCGCGTTGGGCACGTCACCGTAGACGAAGTCGTGGTCCGGGTTGCCCATGCTGCCGTCGAGCTCGGACGACCCGACGCGATCGTAGGCGAACCCCGCGAAGGCGTACCAGCCGCGGCTGTCGCGATAGCTCGCCTCGGCCTCGATGCCCTGCGACCGCAGGCTGCCCTCGTTCTGGAACTGCAGCTGGGCCATGAACACCGGATCGGGGTCCTGCTCGATCAGCCGATCGATCGTCCACTGAAACGCCGACAACCGTAGCGATACGCCCGGCGTCGGCTTGGCCCACACGATCGCTTCGTAGCTCGCGATCTCCTCCGGCTTGATCTGCGCGTTGGACTTGAAGTCGACCCCATCGTCGAAGTGACTCTCGAACGCGCTCGCCGCGCGGAACCCCTCGGTGTAGAGCAGCTTGAGCCCGTAGCGCTCGGGCTCGGACAGGAACAGCGCGACCCGCGGCGAGACCTTGGTGCGGAACCCGGTATCGTCGTCGTGGTGGATATCGTAGCGCACGCCACCGGTGAACCCGAGCCACGTCAGCGGCTGGGCGTCGAGCTCGGCGTAGGTGCCGACGACCTCGTACGTGTACGGATCGCTGACATCGCTCGAATCGTCCGGCGACTCGTGCGGACCGCTCTCCGTGTCACTGTACGCCTGGCTCACCGTTCGGTTGATGTTGCCCTCGCTGCCGGCGGTCAGGCCGAGCTTGCCGTTGTCGAGTAGCTCGTAGCGGCCGCGCAGCTCGAGGCCGTAGGTCTCCGCAGTGCCGAGCGTGATCACTCCCGGCGCACCTGCCGGGTACTTGAGCACGGCGTCGTCGTCGTACTGGTAGAAGTTGCCGTACACCCGGCCGGTGACCGACAGCCGATCGGTCAGCTCGCGGGTGTGGCCGCCCTCGACGAGGATCTGGCTGTCGTGCAGCGCGTACGGCCGCGTCGTCGGACTGGAGTCGTATGGCGCGAACGGCGACTCGCGGGTGTAGCGATAGGCTCGGACCTGCGCGAAGCTGCCGTCGTACACGCCGACCACGCCGCCGCCGATCGCGCTCGACGCGTCGTCCTTGAGCGGCGTGTCCGGCGACACCGTGTCGAGCTGCGTGGTGTCGCCGATCCGGTCCATCGCGTGGAACGAGCCGCGCACGCCGCGGTGGACGTCGCCCGCGGAGAACCCGGCGCTCACCGTCGGGCCGTTGATGCTGTTGACCGCGGTGGTCGCCCACACGCCCGGGGTCTCGGCGGCGCCGCGGGTCACGATGTTGATCGTCCCGAAGAACGCGTTGGTGCCGTAGAACGACGACACCGGGCCGCGGATCACCTCGATGCGCGAGATGTCGTCGACCGACACGAAGCCGTCGTAGCCGAGACCGGCGAACGCGCCCCACGCCTCGTTGACCGACGCGCCGTCGATCAGCACCAGCAGCCGGGTGTTGAAGTCGCCGAGCACCTGCAGGCCGCGGATGCCGATCGAGTACGACAGCCGGTTGTCGACGAGGTACGCGCCGGCGACCGCCGCGACCGCCTCGCCCACCGTGCGGTAGCCGAACCGCCGGATCCGGTCGCCGCTGATCACGGTGACCGCCGACGCCACGTTGCCCAGGCTCTGCTCGCGCTTGGCGGCGCCGACCACGACGTCCTCGGACGCCGACGATGCGGCGAGCACGGTCGCCGAGCTGGCCGCGGGCTCGGCGGCCGCGGGCAACGGCGGCAGGTCGGCGACGTCGACCACCGGATCTTCGGCGCGCGCGTCGGCGCGCGCGGTACCGGCGCCGGCGATCACCAGCAGCGCACACAGCCCTCGCGTCGCCATCACTCGCGCAGGCCGCCGGGCGCCGCCCCGGATCGGCATCACGCCGCGCCTCGGCTGGCGGTCTGCTGGGTCGGCGCCTGCACCGGATCGAACTGGCACAGCACCAGGGTCACGTCGTCCTGGGCGACCGCGCCCTCGGCGTACTGCTCGACGACCTGGACCACGAGGTCGCGCAGCGTCACCAGCGCGGCGCCGTCGGTCAGCGGCGCGCCGACCAGCAGCCGGCGCAGCCGGCGGTCGCCGAACAGCTTGCCCGCCGGGTTCGAGCGCTCGACCAGGCCGTCGGTGAACGCGACGAACAGATCGCCGGGGTGGAGCTGCAGCGAGCCGCGCCGGATCTCGACCGGGATGGTCCGGTCGCCGAGCGGGTTGCCGCTCGCCGCGATGATGCTGGGCTGGCCGAGCACGCGCTCGGCGCCGAGCCCGACGACGTACGGGAAGTTCTGGCCGGCGTTGGCGTAGTGCAGCACCGAGCTCGACGGGTCGAACAGCGCGGCGAACGCGGTCATCAGCACGTTGTTGTCGCCGAGCTGGCGGATCCCGGAGTCGATCGCGCGCAGCACCTGATCGGGGGTGAGCAGCTGCTCGTCGACCGCCGCCAGCGCCTCGACCGCGCCGCGCGCGGTGGCCGCGACCATCGCCGAGTGCAGACCGTGGCCGGTCGCGTCGCCGATCACCAGCAGCATCCGGCCGCCGCTCATCTTGCGATAGGTCCACCAGTCGCCGCCGCAGCTCGACGCCGGCATGCAGTAGCCGACGACCTTGAACGCGCCGTGCTGATCGAGCGTCTCGGGCGGCAGCATCGCCTGCTGGACCTGGCGCGCGAGCGACATCTCCTTCTCGAGCGACGCCTTCTGGGCCTGCTGGACCAGGAGGTCGCGGATCTCGGCGGCCATCAGGTTGAACGTGTGGGCGAGCACGCCGAGCTCGTCGCGCCGGCCCTCCTCGAGGACCCGGATCTGCAGGTCGCCCGCGGCGATCCGCTCGGCCTGCACGGTCAGCGCCTTGATCGGCTTGGCGAGCCGGCTGCCCTGCAGCGCCGCGACCACGATGCCGAGCGCGAGCACGAGCAGCGACACCCCGAGCGCGCGGTTGCGCGACGCGTGCGCGACCCCGGCCACCTGATCGATCGATTGCGTGAGCTCGTGCTCGAGCCCGGCGGTCGATACGCCCATCCGCAGCTTGCCGATCACGCTGCGGCCGAGCTTGATCTCGGCGCCGTACACCCACTCGGTGTCCTGGATGTTCGCGCGCACCACATCGTTGCCGTGCTCGCCGCCGGCGAGCTTGGCCTCGAGGCCGGCGAGCGCGGCCGGCGCGGGCGCCCCGGCGGTCTGCTCGACGACCCTGCCGTCGTCGTTCAGCACGACCAGCCAGCGGACCCGGTTGTCGTGGCTCGCGCGATCCGAGGCGATCGCGGCATCGAGCACCGGCTTCAGGTCGGTGTAATTGTTGCCGCCGAGCGGCAGCGCGACCGCGGTCGCCACCGCCTGGACCACGAGCTCGGACGCGCGCGTGATCGCGGCCTGGCCGCCGTGCCGGCGCTCGGCGATCTGGCTATCCGTGATCGCGGTGATCGCGTGCTGATCGAACGCCGTCGACGTGCCGACCGCCGCGGCGACCACGATGGACGTCGCGACGATGAGCTTGACCGAGATCGGAATCCCGGCTCGCGTAGAACGCACCGCAGACACGGGTCGCAGGGTAGTGGAGCGCACGAAGCGACGCAATCAACCGGTGTGCGATGCTGCATGATTGCGTGTCATCGCCGGTCCGGCGGCGCGATCGCCCCGGTGGCCGGCGCCACATGGCGGCCGGTCGCTGCCGCGCGCTGCACGGCAACGGCGAACAGGGCCTCCAGCGGCGCTGCCACCGCCTCGCCCTCGAGCAGCCGCAGCGCTCGCGCGATCGCCTCGATCGTCGAGACCCGCCCGGGAGCGGGCGATTCTCGCAGCCGGGCCGCCGGCATCGGCGCGTCGGGCAGCCGCAGGATCGGCAGGCCGCGCAGCGCCGCGAGCTTGCGGAACATCCGGCGCGCCTGCGACCACGTCGCGTCGAGCACCACCAGCTGGGCGGGCGGCGGGACCGGCGGGGCCAGCGCCGGGGCACCCTCGGGGAACAGCAGCCACGCCCCGGCCAGCGGCGGCAACACGGCGAGGCCGCCTGCCCCGCCGTGATCGACGATCTCGCTGTTGGGCAGCGCGAAGTGTGCGAGCCGCCCCGAGTTCGACGACCGCCAGCGCTCCAGGTGGTGCCGGACGATCACGATCCGGGTTCGGGTCGCGACCGTCGGAATCGCCGCACACAGACACACCCGGCGCTGCAGCAGGCAGCGCGCGCAGCGGTCATGACCGTCATCTGTCATTGGCTATCATCGGGCGATCAGGGGCTATCATGAACTGGCACTTCTCCGCGGCGCCAGCAGCCACCTGCCGATCACCTTCAGCGCGAGGATCGGCTTCACGCCCTCGAAGATCGGTAGCACCTGGGCGTCGGCGACATACCGGCTGATCGGGTACTCCTCGGCGTAGCCCCAGCCGCCGTGCAACAGCTGGCCGAGCTGGGTGACCTCGACGGCGACGTCGCACGCGAACAGCTTCGCCATCGCCGCGAGCGGGGCCGCCGCGCGCTCGTCGCCATCCATCGCCGCCGCCGCCGCGTACGTGATCGCGCGCGCCGCGATCAGCCGCGACGCCATCCGGCCGAGGTGATAGCGCGTCAGCCCGTAGTCGCCGATCGGCTTGCCGAACTGGGTCCGCTCGGCGACGTACGCCGCGGTGTGATCGAGCGCGGCCTGCGCCAGCCCGCACGCCCGGCCGCCGGTCTGCAGCCGCCCCGCCGCGAACCCGGCCATCTGCAGCGCGAACCCACGACCGAGCCCGGCGTCGCCGCCGACCAGCTGCGCCGCCGGCACGAACCAGCGATCGAACGCGAGCCCGAACGAGTGCATGCCGCGGTAGCCCGGCGTGCGATCCGCCTTGCCGGTCAGGCTGCCGCCGCCGGGCTGGCTCGCCGCGAACTCGTGGCCGGGGAACCGCGGCTTGTCGACGATGAACAGGCTCAGGCCCTTGGCGCCGCCGTCGCCGGTGCGCGCGAGCAGCGCGATGACATCCGCGCGCCCGGCGAACGTGCACCACGCCTTCTGCCCCGAGATCGCCCAGCCGCCGTCGACCGGCTCGGCGCGGCACGCGACCGCCGCGACGTCGGACCCGGTGTTGGGCTCGGTGACGCTGATCGCCGCCATGATCTCGCCCGCCGCGAGCCTGGGCAGCCAGGTCTGCTTCTGGGCCTCGGTGCCGCCGGCGAGCAGCGCCTTGGCGAGGATCTCGGGCCGCGTGATCAGCGAGCCCGCCGCGGCGAGCGACGCGCGCGACAGCTCCTCGGTGGTCAGGATCATCGCCAGGTTGCCGAGCTCGTGGCCGCCGTACTGCGCCGGGATCGACAGCCCGAAGTAGCCGAGCTGGGCCATCTCGCGGATCACGCGCTCGGGGACCAGCTCGTCGTGGCGGTGGATCTGCTCGGCGTGGGGCGCGACCTCGCGCTCGGCGAACGTCCGGACGTTGGCGCGGATCTCGCCGAGCATCTCGTCGAGCGGCCACGCGATCCGGCCGCGCGCCTCGATCGCGGCCGCGCCGCACGCCTCGACCGCGCCGGGTGCGATCCCCGCGGCGATCAACCCGCGCACCGCGTCGTTGTACGCAGCGTTGTAGACGTCGAGCCCGCCGCCGGCGAGCCCCAGCGCCGGGCCGACCGGCCCGAGCCGGTGCGGCAGCTCGGCCGCGAGCTCGGCGGCGGCGCACCCGGCCAGCGCGGCCAGCGCGTCGGGTGCGCGCGACAGCTCGGCGATCACGCGCGCCTGGGTCGCGACGTACGCCACGCGCTCGACCACGACCTGGTGATCATCGGCGGTGTGGCCGTCCTGGGTCAGCGCGCGCGCCCCGGCGATCGCGCGATCGGCGAGCACCATGGCGGCGGCGGCGATCTCCTCGCGATCGCTGGCTTGCATGGCTCGATCTCAACTATCCGGCGAATCGGCGTCGAGCTCGCCGGTCCAGTACAGATAGTCGCGCCACGCATCGGGCACCGATCGCAGCGAGATCCGGATCGCGACCGCCGGCACCCAGTTGGGCTGGCTCGGATGGACGAGCAGCGCCATCCCGGCCTCGCGCGGCGTGCGGCCACCTTTCTTGCGGTTGCACAGGTAGCAGCACGTCACGATGTTGGTCCACTCGGTCAGCCCGCCCTGGGTTCGCGGTACGACGTGGTCGTACGTCAGCTCGCTGATCGAGGCCTTTTTGCCGCAGTACTGGCATCGGTAATTGTCGCGGGCATAGATGTTGACGCGCGAGAACTTCACCGGCCGGGCGTGGCGGCGGAACGCGCGCAACAGCCGCACCACCGCGGGAACCTTGATGATCAGGCTCACCGAGCGGATGTTGTGATCGTACTCCTCGAGCACTTCGACCTTCCCGAGGAACAAGAGGCTGATCGCCCGCTGCCACGAGATGACCTTGATCGGCTCGAATCCCTGATTGAGCAGCAGAGTTTGAGTGCTGTCCATCGAGAAGCTCCGGCGAGAATGTAGCATCGCACCGCCAGCGTGCGACACCCGCGAATTGGGCAGCGAATTTCACGTACCTGCATGGCGCCCGGGTGACATATTGAAAACGATTTTCAGAAATGCTACCTACGACAAGTGCCTACGCTCGCAGAGATGCCGCTCGGCAAGCCGGTCACGGTCCAGGCGGTCGATGGTGCGCGCGCGTTTCGCCGCCGCCTGCTCGAGATGGGCCTGGTCCCCGGCACCCCCGTCCGCGTGGTGACCGTCGCGCCGCTGGGTGATCCGCTGCGGATCGAGGTCCGCGGCGGCCAGTGGTCGATCCGGCGCGCCGAGGCCGCGCAGATCCAGGTCGCGCCGCGATGACGGCCGCGGCGTGTCATGACACCGGCGACACCGCCCCCAGTGCCTCCAGTTCCGCCGCCGTGCCCGGCCGGCCGCAGCTCGTGCTCGCCGGCAACCCCAACGTCGGCAAGACCACGCTGTTCAACGCGCTGACCGGATCGTCGGCCAAGGTCTCCAACTACCCCGGGATCACCGTCGAGAGCGTGCGCGGGGAGCTCACCCTGCCCGGCGGCCGGGTCGCCGACCTGCGCGACCTGCCCGGCACCTACTCGACCAACGCGCGCAGCGCCGAGGAGCAGATCGCGCTCGACGCGCTGATCGGCCTGCCCGATCCCAAGAACCCCGGCGGGATCCACGCGCCCGACGCGGCGATCGTCTGCCTCGACGCCAACCAGGTCGCGCGCGCCGCGTACCTATTGTTGCAGTGTCAGGAGCTCGGCGTGCGCTGCGTCGTCGCGTTGACCATGGTCGACGAGGCCGGCCCGGCGGCGCCCGATCCGCGCAAGCTCGCCGAGGTCCTCGGCTGCGAGGTCGTCGCGGTCACCGCCCGGACCCGGCGCGGGCTCGACGAGCTGTGCGCGGCGGTCGATCGCGTGCTGCGCAGCGAGCGCCGCGCGACCTGGCGCTGGCAGCCCGACGCCACCCTGCGCGCCCGGCTCGACGCGGTCCGCGCCGCGTTCCCCGACGACTGGCGCGCGGCCCGGCGCTACGGTGCCGAGCTGCCCGCGTCCGACGACGCGGTCGCGCTGTGGGGGCTGACCTGCCTCGAGCCGGTGACCGGCGGCCCCGATGACGACGAGCTCGATGTCCCCGCCGCGGTCCGCGCCGCCGTGGTCGCCGGGCCGCCGCCGCGCGACGACGAGGCCGTGCTCGGGCGCTGGCGCTGGCTCGATCGCGAGATCCCGCCGCTGATCACCCAGCCGCCCGATCACAGCCGCACCGAGCGCATCGACCGGATCCTGCTCCACCGCGCCGCCGGGTTCGGCGTGTTCATGGCGGTGATGACCGTCCTGTTCATGGCGCTGTTCTGGTGGGCGGCGCCGGTGATGGATGCGATCGATCAGGGCTTCAAGTGGGGCGGCGATCAGCTGCGCCAGCTGCTCGGCGACGGCGTGTTCACCGACTTCCTGGTCCAGGGCGTGATCGGCGGCGTCGGCGCGGTCATGGTGTTCCTGCCCCAGATCCTGCTGCTGTTCCTGGTCCTCGGCTTCCTCGAGGACTGCGGCTACCTGGCGCGCGTCGCCTACCTGATGGATCGCATCATGCGATCGATGAACCTGCACGGCCGCGCGTTCGTGCCGATGCTGTCGGGGTTCGCGTGCGCGGTGCCGGCGATCCTGGCGACCCGCACGATGGAGCGCCGCCGCGACCGCATCCTGACGATGATGGTCGTGCCGCTGATGACGTGCTCGGCGCGGCTGCCGGTCTACACCCTGGTGATCGGCGCGCTGATCCCCGGCCCGCGCTGGGTCCAGGCGCTGCTGATGGTCGGCATGTACCTGTTCAGCGTGCTGACCGCGCTGATCGCGGCGTGGGTGATGTCCAGGACCGTCAAGCCGCTCAAGGCCAAGCGGCTGCCGTTCGTGATCGAGCTGCCGCCGTATCGCTTCCCGCGGCTCGGCGGCGTGCTCCGCATGATGTGGGGCAAGTCATCGATGTTCCTGCGCGAGGCCGGCACCGTGATCCTTGCGTGCGCGATCGCGCTGTGGGCGCTGTTGTACTTCCCGCGCCACCTGCCCGACGGCGCGCCCGACTACGACGCGCTGATCGCCCGGGCTCCGACCGAGGACGCCAGGACCAGCGCGGTCGCCGAGAAGCAGGCGATCCAGCTCGAGCACAGCTACGGCGGCCAGCTCGGCCACGCACTCGAGCCGGCGATCCAGCCGCTCGGGTTCGACTGGAAGATCGGCGTCGGCCTGGTCGGCGCGTTCGCCGCGCGGGAAGTCTTCGTGTCGACGCTCGGCATCGTCTACGCGGTCGGGGGCGACGCCGACGCCGGCTCGGAGCCGCTGCGCCAGGCGCTGCGCGACGCCAAGCGCGACGGCAAGCAGGCCTACACGCCGCTGGTCGGGCTGTCGCTGATGATCTTCTTCGCGCTGGCCTGCCAGTGCATGAGCACGCTCGCGGTGGTCCGCCGCGAGACCCGCAGCCTGCGCTGGCCGGTGTTCCTGTTCAGCTACATGACCGTCCTGGCCTGGATCGTCAGCTTCTGCGTCTACCAGGGCGGCCGGCTGCTCGGGTTCGGCTGAGTTTCGCTGGCGCGGCGCGGGCTTGTAGAATTCGACCGCGCGCTCGCCGATCGGTTGTCGATCCGGGCGCGCTCGTTCGACCCAGGGCCAAACCAACTCACACCGACCTCTCGCAAGGACCCCGCGATGCAATACATGCTCTTGATCTACGACGCCGAAAAACTCTGGACCTCGATGCCGGAGGGCGAGCGCAACTCGATGCACGCCGAGTACGGCAAGTTCACCAACGACATCAAGGCGTCGGGCCACCTCAGGGCCGGCGACGCGCTGCAGCCGACCCACACCGCGACCACGGTGCGGGTGCGCGACGGCAAGACCTCGATCACCGACGGGCCGTTCGCGGAGACCCGCGAGCAGCTCGGCGGCTACTATCTGATCGAGGCCAAGGATCTCGACGAGGCGACCAAGATCGCGGCGCGGATCCCCGGCGCGAAGATCGGATCGATCGAGATCCGCCCGGTGATGATCTTCTCGTGACGCCGTAGAATTGCCGCGTGCAAGGCGCCGCTGCGATCGAAGCTGTGTTCCGCGGCGAGCGCGCGCGCGTGCTGGCGACGACGATCCGGGTCACCAACGGTGACTTCGAGCTCGCGGAAGAAGCGGTCCAGGATGCGTTCGCCGCCGCGCTCGCGCGCTGGCCGAGCGAGGGCACGCCCGACGAGCCGCGCGGCTGGCTGATCTCGGTCGCGCGCAACAAGGCGATCGATACGATCCGCCGCCGGGTCAAGCTGCGCGAGATCGTCGCCGGCGATCCGCCGCCGGATGCCGCCACTGCGACCGGGGCCGCGGCGGCCGACCTGGTCGCGGTCGCCGACGATCGGCTGCGCCTGATGTACACGTGCTGCCACCCGGCGCTCGCGGTCGAGGCCCAGATCGCGCTGACCCTGCGCACGCTGGGCGGGCTGACCACCGAGGAGATCGCGCGCGCGTTCCTCGCGGCGCCGGTCACGATGGCGCAGCGCCTGGTCCGCGCGAAGTCGAAGATCAAGAACGCCCAGATCCCCTACGAGGTCCCGGAGGCGTCGCAGCTGCCCGAGCGCACCGGCGCGGTGATGGCGGTGGTCTACCTGATCTTCAACGAGGGCTACGCGGCGACCGCCGGCGACACCTGGCTGCGCCGCGATCTGTGCCGCGAGGCGATCCGGCTCGGCCGGCTGGTCGCCGAGCTGACCGGCGATCCCGAAGCCCAGGGGCTGGTCGCGCTGCTGCTGCTGCACGACGCGCGGCGCGACGCCCGGACCGACGATCACGGCGACCTGGTGCTGCTCGAGGATCAGGATCGCGGCCGGTGGGACCGCGCGCAGATCGACGAGGCGCTCGCGCTGGTCCCGCTCGCGCTGCGCGGCGGCCCCGGGCCCTACGCGATCCAGGCCGCGATCGCCGCGCTCCATGCCTCGGCGGCCACCGCGGCCGACACCGACTGGCCGCAGATCGCCGCGCTGTTCGACGAGCTGCTGCGCCGCCAGCCGTCGCCGATCGTCGCGCTCAACCGCGCGGTCGCGGTCGCGATGGCGCGCGGCCCCGAGGCCGGCCTCGCGCTGGTCGACGAGCTCGCCGGGCCGCTCGCCGACTATCACCTGTGGCACGCCGCGCGGGCCGATCTGCTGCGCCGGCTCGGCCGCCGCGCCGAGGCCGCCGCTGCCTATCGCGCCGCGCTCGCCCGGGTCGGCAGCGCCCCCGAGCGCCGGTTCCTCGAGGGCCGGCTCGCCGAGATGGCAGGCTGAGCGCGTCGCACGGCGTGCGCGCAATCGCGCAGTGGAGAACGCGGACACGCGAGATACGCCGCGGGCTGCTGCGCGGCCGGGGCTCGGGGCAGCGCCTGCCGAACAACCGCCGGCGCATGCGCGGACGGCGCGAGGTATGTGCGGGCGCGAACCCATCGTCGTAGTCACAGTCGCTGCCCCGACCCCGTCCGCTCGCGGTCGCCCGCGGCGCATCTCGCGTGGACGTCTCGCGTGCGCCTCGACGGAGGACGGACGGTCGCGCGGATCTCGCTCGGCGCGTTGAGTCCTCGAGCTGGCCTTCCCCGGTCCAGCCGCTCCGGCCCCCATGCTAGCTTGCCCCGGTGAGCGCCGGAGACGAGAACGCCCTCGAAGACGCCAACGGATCGCCCTGGGAGCTTTCCTTTTCGGCCGTTGAGCTTGGAGGTTCCGCCGCGCTGGGCGCGGACGTGCGGCTGGATCTGGCCCCGCATGTCACGGTCCTCGTTGGCAAGAACGGCGCCGGAAAGTCGCTCTTGCTCGAGAAGCTACAGGCAGGAATTGCTGCGGCGAGCGGCCTATCGCAAGGGCTGGATCGCGCGCGCTTCGCCTGCGAGGTCGATGCGAGGGAGCGCGCCGAACAGCCCTCCACCAAGCTGCTCTACGAGTGCCGGTTTCAACTCCGCGATGCAGCGTCCGTCGAAGCCCGCGCGGCGGAGGGGATGCAAGTCGGCAGCGAACCGGACCTCAAGGTGGAGGAGACTTGCCGGGTCAAAGACCCCCACGAACCCCACGAGGCACTGCTCTGGCGGGTCGATGATGGGCTCGTCACGTACAACACCGGCGAACGGGCCGAGATCGCGACCGGACGGACGCTGGTCAACTGGACGATCGGTCGCCGTCACAAGCTCGGGCTCCCGGACATGGCGACCCGACTCAGAGATCTGTTCTGGGGCGTCGTTCGAGTCCCGGCGGGCGTGCCACGCGGCGACGACGAACGAGAAGAACTGGCGTTACCTTATCCAGAACCGCACCGAGTGCGTTCATCCGAGGAAGCCAGCAAGCGGCTTCGCCGATTGGCGTACAACCTGGTCA
>DATBBB010000556.1:0-18829 GCA_036271215.1 Kofleriaceae bacterium
GAAACGCGAGGTAGCGATGGATGGTCACCTCGCCGTCGCGGCGGGTGGTCTCGGTGCGCGTGCAGTCGGCCCACCAGCCGCCGCGCCATGCAGTCCACGCCAGCGCCCCACAACCGAGCGGTGCGGCGGCCTCCTGCACCGCAGCCGGCGGCTGGGTGCGCGGCGCGGCCACCGCGGTCCCCGAACCGGCCGCGCCGCCGAGGTCAGCGAGGCGAGCCGCGACGACGAGCGCGGTGACGCCGAGCGTGCTGCCGATCGCCAACCTGCGCATACGTCGCTTACCAGGAAGCCTCGACGGTAGAGAACCGCCGCTCGCGATGGTACTTGCGTGCGTCTGACGGGTCGTCCATGGCGAACCCGCGGGCGCCTCTACCATATACCAGCCGGGCGATCCCGCACGGTCAGGCCGGGTGCCGCGCGGGGAGACCGCGCGAAGACTCGAGCGAAGACTCGGGTAGACTGCCGGCGTGCCCAACCTGCTCGCGATGTCATTCGAGGGCGAGCTCGCGCCGTCATTCACGCTGCGCTGCCTCGAGCCCGGACGCACGCTCCCTGATGGCTGGGGCCTCGGCTATTACCCCAAGGGCGAGCCGTCGGCCGCGATCCTGAAGGAGCCGGCGCCGCCGCAGACCTCGATCCGCAGCCAGCTCGCGCTCGCGTGGGAGCAGGTCGCGTCGAACCTGTTCGTGCTCCACATCCGCCACGCCACGTGGGGCGCGCTGTCGGACGCCAACACGCAGCCGTTCGGCCGGACCTGGGGCCGCCGCGACTGGGTGCTCGCCCACGCCGGCAGCCTCGATCGCAAGCCGGAGGACACCGCCGGGCCGTTCGAGCCGGTCGGCTCGACCGACACCGAGGCGATCTTCTGCGGCCTGCTCAACCGGTTCGTCGAGCGCGGCTGGCGCAACCTCGCCGAGGTCGATCTCGACGTGCTGTACGGCTGGCTCGACGAGATCAACCAGGGCGGCGAGCTGTCGATGTGCCTGACCGACGGCCGCGATCTGCTGGTCCACGCCGATCGCCGCGGGATCCCGCTGTGGCTCGGCACGCTGTCGCCGCCGTACGAGAAGATCGCGTTCGGCGACGACGATCTCGACGTCGATCTCACGCGGCGCGGCGCCAAGAGCCGCAAGGGCGCGATCGTGTGCAGCGAGCGGCTCGCCCCGCGCGGCGACGACGCCGAGCGCGCGATCCAGTGGCGCCAGCTCGCGCCCGGCCAGGTCCTGGTGATCCGCGAGGGCGCGGTGGTCCGCGAGGGCAGCGGCGGCGCGCTGATCGAGACCCCGCGCGCACGATGGCGACCGGCGAAGACGGTACCGAAAGTCTTCGACGTCGTGCACCGCACGATCTACAAGTACGCCCAGCCGGTCGAGCGCTCGATGCACCACCTGCGGCTGTCGCCGGTGCACGACCGGATGCAGTCGGTGCTCGGCCACGACCTGACGATCTCGGTGCCGCACCAGGCGCGCGAGTACGAGGACGTGTTCGGCAACCGGGTCCGCCGGGTCACGATCGACTCGCCGTTCTCCGAGATGGTGATCGAGTCCAGGAGCGTGGTGGAAGTCCTCGACGTCGACCCGCTCGGGTTCGGGCCGCTGCGGGTCAGCTCGACGATCCCGCTGGTGTGGATGCCGTGGCAGCGCCAGGTGCTCGATCCGTTCCTGTTGCCGCAGGAGCTGCCGGAGACCGAGCTCGCCGAGCTGGCCGAGTACGCGATGAGCTTCGTCAAGCGCAACGACTACGACCTGCTCGCGACCTTGCTCGACATCAACGGCACGATCTACCGCGAGTTCGCCTACCAGCAGGGCACGACGAACTTGCTGACCTCGGCGTTCGAGGTCTACGTCAACCGCCGCGGCGTGTGCCAGGACTTCACCAACCTGTTCATCTGCCTCGCGCGGCTGCTCGGCGTGCCGGCGCGCTACGTGTGCGGCTACATCTATACCGGCCCCAAGTCGAACGAGCTGTTGCCGCACCAGCGCCAGGGCGAGGCATCGCACGCCTGGCTCCAGCTCTACCTGCCACAGGTCGGCTGGAAGGGCTTCGATCCGACCAACGGCATCCTGACCCAGACCGATCACGTCCGGACCGCGGTCGGCCGCAATTACCTCGACGCCACGCCGACCAGCGGCACGATCTTCGTCGGCGGCGGCGGCGAGACCCTGGCGGTCGACGTCCGCGTCGAGCCCCACGAGGGCTAGTTTTTCCCTATGATACCGGCGTGGCGCTCTCCGCAACGATCCGCAGGTTCGAGATCGCGCTCGCCGATACCGATCGCGAGGTCTACGAGGCGCTCGACTGGCGCGTCGCCCAGCACCCGTCGGAGAGCGAGCGCTACCTGATCGCCCGCGTGATCGCGCGCGCGCTCGAGCACGCCGAGGGCGTCGAGTTCAGCAAGCTCGGGGTGTCCGATGACGACGAGCCCGCGATCGTCCAGCGCGACCTGCGCGGCGATCTGCAGGCCTGGATCGAGGTCGGCTCGCCGTCGCCCGACCGGCTGCACAAGGCGGCCAAGCTCGCGCCGCGGGTCGCGATCTACGCGTGGAAGAACGTCGACCAGCTCGCGGCCGCGATCGCCGAGCGCGGCGTGCACCGCGCCGACGAGCTCGTGCTGCGCGCGCTACCCGCGGAGCTGCTCGACGGCGTCGCCGCCACGCTCGACCGGATCAACCGCTGGGACCTGTCGGTGACCGGCGGTGTCTTGTACCTCGCCGTCGGGGCGACCCAGTTCGAGGCCGCGGTGACCCCGGTCGCGATCCCGCGCTGACCGCGATGTCTGACCGCGATGTCAGATCGATCGCGTATGCGATCGGGTGATGCGGATCTACTTCGTGGGCAGCCACGCCACCGGAAAGACCACCCTGTGCCGGCACGTCAGCCGGCGCTACGGCCTGCCGATGATCAGCGAGGTCGCGCGCGCGGTGCTCGCCGAGATGGAGACCGGGCTCGACGCCCTGCGCACCGACATGGAGTTGGTCGCCGAGTACCAGGAGCGCGTGTTCGCGCGCCAGGTCGCGGTCGAGCGCCTGCACGACGGCCGGTTCGTGTCCGACCGCGCGTTCGACAACCTCGCCTACGTCGCCGAGCACACCACCAACGCGTTCGCGATGATGAACGACCAGCGGTTCCGCGACTACATGGCGTGGGTCAGCGAGGGCATCGTGTTCTTCTTGCGCCCCCACCAGTCGCTGCTGCGCGACGACGGCGTGCGCGCTGGCGTGTCGTGGGACTCGGTGCTGCGGATCGACGGCATGGTCAAGCTGATGCTCGAGCAGCACGGCGTGTCGTACCTGCCGCTCGAGAGCGTCTCGATGCAGGAGCGGGTGCGCGCCGTCGAGTTCGTGCTCAACCGCAGCGGCCTCGAGCTGTCCAAGCCCGCCGCCCGCCGCGCCCAGACCGTGCCGCCCCCGTCGCCGCCGCGCCCCGAGGTCTTGAAGGCCAGCATCGACTCGTGGCCGTACGCCCTCGTCGATAGCGGCGACCACGAAGCCTGAACTGCGACCAGCTCTGCCTGGCTCAGCAAGCCGAGCATGCAGACGTTCTTCGCCACGTGCGACCCGCACGCATTTTTCGGAGAGCTTGTGACCATTTCGTGGCATGAAGGGTGCACAACAGCGTATAGGGTCCCGTCGCGATGCCCGAGTCCGAGCCATATGATGTCCTGGTCGTGGGCGGTGGCCCCGCCGGCAGCACCTGTGCCCGCGTGCTCGTCGCGGGCGGCGCCAAGGTCGCGATCGTCGACCGCGCCGAGTTCCCGCGCGTGAAGCTGTGCGCCGGCTGGTTGTCGCCGGCGATCTGGGACGTGCTCGAGCTCGCGCCGCGCGACTATCCGCGCGGGCTGTGGGAGTGGCACACCGCGCACGTCCACTACCGCGGCAAGGACCACGCGGTGCCGTGCCACGGCTGGTTCATCCGGCGGTTCGAGCTCGACGACTTCCTGCTCCACCGGAGCGGCGCCGAGCTCCACCTGGGCGTCCAGGTCAAGCAGATCGAGCGCGACGCCGACGGGCTGTGGTCGGCCGGCGGGCTGCGCGGCCGCTACCTGGTCGGCGCCGGCGGCACGCACTGCCCGATCGCCCGCATGCTCGCCCCGGTCCGGCCGCGCCGCGCGGTCGGCGCGCAGGAGCTCGAGCTGCAGCTCGACGAGGTCTCGGTCGCGCGCACCCGGCTCGGCGGCAACGGCGAGCCCGAGCTCGTGCTGATGGACGACGTCGGCGGCTACGGCTGGAACGTCCCCAAGTCGGACTGGATCAACGTCGGCGTCGGCATGCTCGACGCGACCCGCGCGCGCGACGCGTGGCGCACCACCCACGATCACCTGCGCGGCGCCGGCCACCTGCCGGCCGAGGCCGAGGGCCCGCTCGCCCACGTCAAGGGCCACTCGTACTTCCTGTTCGATCCGGCGCACCTCGACACCGCGTATCGCGACGGCGCGCTCCTGGTCGGCGACTCGCTCGGCCTCGCCCACCCGATCACCGCCGAGGGCATCCTGCCGGCGACCGCGTCGGGCCGCCACGCCGCCGAGGCGATCCTCGCCGGCGAGCCCGCGAGCTACCCGGCCCGGCTGCGCAAGGACCCGACGCTCGACGACTACCGCCGGGTCCACGGCGCGCTCAACGCGGCCCGCAAGCTGCGCGATCGGATCCCCGCGCTGAACCGCGGGGCCACACCGGCACCGGATCCGGGCACCGCCGCCCGCTCCGACGTGCTCAGCTCGTTCGGCCACGCGGCGATCGCGCGGGGCTTTGCGTGGATGTTCTCCGGCGCGCGGCTGCCTGCTCCGCGCCTGCTCGACCTCGTGCTCGGGGGTGGAAAATGATGCTGGCCACTGCAACGCAGAAGCTGATCTCCAGTCTCGACCCCCGGCGCGCCCAGGAGGTCTGCCGCGACCTGCTCGCCGCCGCCGGCGTCACCGTCAACGGCGACCAGCCGTGGGACGTCCAGGTCCACGACGACCGCGTGTGGTCGCGCCTGTTGCGCGACGGCACGCTCGGCGCCGGCGAGTCGTACGAGGAGGGCTGGTGGGACGCCCCGGCGCTCGACCAGTTCATCGACAAGGTCATGCGGGTCCGGCTCGGCGACACGCTGCGCGAGAACTGGATGATCGTCGCGCACGCGGTCCGCGCCCGGATCTTCAACCTGCAGTCGATCAGCCGGTCGTTCGACAACGGCCAGCAGCACTACGACATCGGCAATGATCTCTACGAGGCCATGCTCGGCGGCCGGCTGCTCTACACCTGCGCCTACTGGCCGGGCGCCAAGACGCTCGACGAGGCCCAGGACGCCAAGCTCGATCTGGTGTGCCGCAAGGTCGGCCTCAAGCCCGGCATGCGCGTGCTCGATCTCGGCTGCGGCTGGGCCGGGTTCGCGTCGTTCGCCGCCGAGCGCTACCAGGTCCACGTCACCGGGTTCACGGTGTCGCGCGAGCAGGTCAAGTACGCCAAGGATCACTATGGCCACCTGCCGATCGACATCCGGCTCGATGACTACCGCAACGCGACCGGCAGCTACGACGCGGTGGTCTCGATCGGGCTCATGGAGCACGTCGGGTCCAAGAACTATCGCGGCTACATGGAGCTGGTCGATCGCCTGCTCGCCCCCGGCGGCGTCGCGTTCATCCACACGATCGGCGGCAACCGGCCGCGCGCCCACCTCGATCCGTGGTTCGACAAGTACATCTTCCCCAACGCCAACCTGCCGACGCTGACCCAGCTCACCGGCGCGATGGAGAACCTGTTCATCCCCGAGGACGTCCACAACATCGGCGAGGACTACGACCTCACGCTGATGGCGTGGTGGCACAAGTTCGATGCCGCGTGGCCGACCCTGCGCGCCAAGTACGGCGACGCGTTCTACCGGCGCTGGAAGTACTACCTGCTGGTCAGCGCCGGTGCGTTCCGCGCCAGGTCGCAGCAGCTCTACCAGATCGTGATGACCCGCCCGGGCACGACCGCCCCACTCGGCCGCCGCGGCTGAGCTCGCAGGCCAGGCGCACACCCCGCGGCTGAGCTCGCAGGCCGGGCGCACGCGCCGCCCCAGGCTGCCTCAGGCTGCCCGGCGCAGTACCGTCGCGAACATCACCTGCATCAGGTGCTCCATCGGCGCGAGGCTGCGCTGCGCCTTGGACATCAAGATCGCGCCCTGCAGCGACGAGATCACGAAGCTCGCCGTGGCCTCGACGTCGAGTGGCTCGGCGAGCTCGCCCGCCGCGATCCCGGCCCAAGATGGACGTACATCTTGATCCTCACCAGGAGCACTCCGATGCCGATGATCGATGTCTATGCCGCCGCCGACCTGTTCCCCGCCGGCTCCGACCGTGCGCTCGCCCAGGAGCTGACGGCCGCCCTGCTACGCGCCGAGGGCGTGGCCAACCCCGGCCCCACGCCGCCGAGGGCGGCTGGGGCATCGCCGGCACCGCGTTCGGCCGCGACGAGTTCACCGCGCTCGCGAAGCGTGCGCCCTGATCCGGCGCTCGCCGCACGGTGCAAGCTTGCGACTACGACGAGCGCGGGCTCGATCTCGGTCACTTCAGCGCCGGCCAGTCGTTGTTGAGCTGCGTGTGGTCGGCGTTGGTCTACCGATGCGGCACCGCGTTCGGCCGCGACGAGCTCGCAGCGCTCGCCAGGCGCCGCGTCACTGCTCGCTGTCGAGCCCGGCCATCGCGGCGCCGGGATACCGCGTGCCGGCGACCTCATTCGCCATCGGGAACACGTCGGGCCCGGCCGCGCCGAGCTTGGTCTTGTGAGAAGTCGTCATGGCAACACGGTAGGTCGCCGCGTCGCTTCACTCCAGTGAATAGGATGTATGGCACCCATGCCCGTGGTTTATGGGCCGGTCACGCCGCCAGGGCGGCGGCGAGCTTGTCGAGCAGGTCGCGGGTGCCGCGCTCGCGCGAGCCGGCGTCGTCGTAGCCATCGAGGTACACGCCCTGCTCGGTATAGACCAGGCGGGTGCCGGTGCCGCTCGGCGTCAGATCGACGGTGGCGAGCGATACCGAGATCCGGGCGTCATCCATGTACATGTCGTAGGTCAGGACGATGCGGTGCGGGGCGACGATGTCGTGATAGACCGCCTCGTAGCGATGCAGCGCGCCGCCGGGCGGGCCGCCCGACACGCTCTCGCGTCCGCCGATCTTGAAGTCGAGCCGGTGCGGGGCGCTCGTCCACTCGTCGGGCCCCGAGAACCACTTGCGCTTGAACGCCGGGTTGCCCCAGGCCTCGAACACCTTGGCCGGTGGTGCGGCGTAGACACGATCGATCACAAACGTATCGTGGTGACTGGAACGCTGGGTCATGGCTTTCTCCGTGTGGGTCGCGATCGGGAAACGGCCTCGGGGCCGTCCTGTGGGTCACGGGCGCCGGGGCCGCCGGGGCCGCCGGAGCCGTCGAGGTCGTCGAGGCCATCGAGCAGCGCGCCGAGCCGGTCGAGCCGGCGCTCCCAGGTCGCGCGGCGCGCGAAGATCCATTGCTCGACGGTGGCGAGCGCGGCGGCCTCGACGCGGCAGGTCCGCACCCGGCCGACCTTCTCGGACCGCACCAGGCCGCTGGCCTCGAGCACCTGCAGGTGCTGCATCACCGCGGGCAGCGACATCGCGAGCGGCGCGGCGAGCTCGCTGACCGAGCTCGGCCGGCGGCTCAGGCGCTCGATGATCATCCGCCGGCTCGGATCGGCGAGCGCGCCGAACAACCGATCGAGGGCCTGATCCGGGGCCTGGTTCGGAGGCTGATTCGGGGATTGCACGGCGATGCCCCGATCAGCTCGGGAACAGCGAGAAGTACGGCTGGGCCTCGGCGAGCGCGCGCGCGAACGACGGCCGCGCGACGAGCCGGCCGAGGTACGCGCGGGTCGCGGCGTGGCGCGCGGTGAGCGGCACGCACTTGTCGGCGTAGAACAGCGCGGGGGCCGCCGCGCAATCGGCGAGCGTGAAGCTCTCGCCCATCACCCAGGTCGACGCCCGCACCTGGTCGTCGACCATCGTGTACGCGGTCTCGATCTGCGCGGCCGCCTGGGCGACGCCGAACGGATCGCGCTGATCGGCGGGCCGCAGCTTGTCGCCGGTGATCTTCTGCATCTGGTTGTGGACGTAGAGATCGAACAACCGATCGAACATCCGGACCTCGCGGGCGCGGTCCGGATCGCTCGGGATCAGCGCCGTGGTGCCGGGGTGATGCTGCGCCAGGTACTCGATGATCGTCGTCGACTCGGCGAGCGTGAGATCCGCGGCGTCGTCGCGCAGCACCGGGAACTTGCCGATCGGCCACAGCTTGCAGAGCGCCGCGCGCTGCTCGGGATCCGACAGATCGACCAGCCGGGGCGTGAACGGGGTCTCGGTCTCGTACAGCGCGATCAGCACCTTCATGCAGTACGACGACAGCGGGTGATAGTGCAGCGTGAAGCTCATCGGGCGCTCCTCGGTCAGGTCGATCAGTTAGGCAATTGCTTAACTATCACCCCACCCCGACCCTGGCAAGCGGTTTTCGGCGCGAGCGCGCTACGGTGGATCGCCGTGCCACGCCGCCCTGCCCCTGCCCCTGGCCCCGCGCCGCAGCCGCCCGACGCCGACCGCGCGCGGTTCGTGCGCGTCCGCGGCGCCCGCGAGCACAACCTCCAGGACGTGAGCGTCGAGCTGCCGCGCGACGCGCTGGTCGTGTTCACCGGCGTGTCGGGCTCGGGCAAGTCCTCGCTCGCGTTCGGCACGCTGTACGCCGAGGCCCAGCGCCGCTACCTCGAGTCGGTGTCGCCGTACGCGCGCCGGCTGTTCGATCAGATGCCGGTGCCCGAGGTCGACGAGATCGACGGCCTGCCGCCGGCGGTCGCGCTCCAGCAGCAGCGCGGCGCGGGCACCACGCGGTCGTCGGTCGGCAGCGTCACCACCCTGGCGAACCTGCTGCGCATGCTGTACTCGCGCGCCGGCGACTACCCGCGCGGCCAGCCGCTGCTGTACGCCGAGTCGTTCTCGCCCAACACGCCCGAGGGCGCGTGCCCGCGCTGCCACGGGCTCGGCCGGATCTACGACGTCACCGAGCGCTCGATGGTGCCCGATCCGGCGCTGACGATCCGCGAGCGCGCGGTCGCCGCGTGGCCGCTCGCCTGGCAGGGCCAGAACCTGCGCGACATCCTGGTCTCGCTCGGCCACGACGTCGATCGGCCGTGGCGCGAGCTGCCGAAGCGGACCCGCGACTGGATCCTGTTCACCGACGACCAGCCCACCGTGCCGGTCTACGCCGGGCTCGATCCCGCCGACGCGCGGCGCGCGCTCAAGCGCAAGGAGTCGCCGAGCTACATGGGCACGTTCACCAGCGCCCGGCGCCACGTGCTGCACTCGTTCGCGACCACGCAGAGCGCGATGATGAAGCGCCGGGTCGCGCAATACATGATCGGCCGCGACTGCGCGGCGTGCCACGGCAAGCGGTTGCGCCCCGAGGCGCTCGCGGTGACGTTCGCCGGGCTCGACATCGCCGAGCTGGCGCGGCTGCCGCTCGGCCGGCTCGCCGCGGTGTTCGCGCCCATCGCCGACGGCACCACCGCGCCCGCCGGCTCGGCCGGCCACCCCGAGCAGGCGATCGTCGCGCGCCGGATCGCGCAGGATCTGGTCGCCCGGCTCGCCGCGCTGCTCGACCTCGGGCTCGGCTACCTCACGCTCGAGCGCAGCACGCCGACGCTGTCGCCCGGCGAGCTGCAGCGGCTGCGGCTCGCGACCCAGGTCCGCTCGAACCTGTTCGGCGTGGTCTATGTGCTCGACGAGCCGTCGGCCGGGCTCCACCCCGCCGACACCGAGGCGCTGCTTGCGGCGCTCGACCGGCTCAAGCGCGCTGGCAACTCGCTGTTCGTCGTCGAGCACGATCTCGACGTGATCCGCCGCGCCGACTGGATCGTCGACGTCGGCCCCGCCGCGGGCGAGCACGGCGGCCGGATCCTGTACAGCGGTCCGCTCGCCGGGCTCGCCGGGGTCGCGGCGTCGCAGACCGGCCGCTACCTGTTCGGCGGAGACGCGCCGCCCGATCGCGCCCCGCGCCCACCGCGCGGCTGGCTGACGCTCGCCGGTGTCACGCGCAACAACCTGCACGGCCTCGACGTCGCGTTCCCGCTCGGCGTGTTGACCGCGGTCACCGGCGTGTCGGGCTCGGGCAAGTCGAGCCTGGTCAGCCAGGCGCTGGTCGAGCTGGTCGCCGGCGCGCTCGGCCAGGCGCTCGACGACGATGACGCGCCCGACGCGCACGCCGCCGACGGGCACGCGGCGCTGCCGGCGACCGGCGGCGCGATCACCCGCGGGCTCGGCGAGCTCCGGCGCCTGGTGCGCGTCGATCAGAAGCCGATCGGCCGCACGCCGCGCTCGAACCTCGCGACCTACACGGGGCTGTTCGATCACGTGCGCGGCCTGTTCGCCGCGACCAGGCTCGCCCGCGCCCGGCGCTACGACGCCGGCCGGTTCTCGTTCAACGTCGCCAAGGGTCGCTGCGAGCGCTGCCAGGGCGAGGGCTTCGTGTTCGTCGAGATGCTGTTCCTGCCCAGCGTCTACGCGCCATGCGCGGCGTGCCGCGGCGCGCGCTACAACGCCAGGACCCTCGAGGTCACCTACCGCGACAAGACGATCGCCGACGTGCTCGCGATGACGGTCGACGAGGCGTGGGCGTTCTTCGCCGCGGCCGACGCGCCGGCGCTCCACCGCGCGCTCGGCATCGCGCGCGAGGTCGGCATCGGCTACCTGCGGCTCGGCCAGCCCGCGACCGAGCTGTCAGGGGGCGAGGCTCAGCGGATCAAGCTCGCCACCGAGCTGCAGCGCGGCCAGCGCGGCGACGCGCTCTACGTGCTCGACGAGCCGACGACCGGCCTCCACCCCGCCGACGTCGCCAAGCTCATGGTCCAGCTCGCCGGCCTGGTCGCCGCCGGCAATACCGTGATCGTCGTCGAGCACGAGCTCGCCGTGATCGCCGGCAGCGACTGGGTGATCGACATCGGCCCCGGCGCCGGCGAGGACGGCGGCCACGTCGTCGCCGCGGGCACGCCCGCGCAGGTCGCCGCTGCACCCGGCAGCCGGACCGCGCCCTACCTCGCGCGGTTGCTCGCGCGCCGTCGATCACGATCCGCGTAAGCCGCGCCTCGCCGACGCGGCGAGCGGCGCTCAATGCCCACGGCCGGTTGCAGGGGAATCCCGACACCGCGGGATCGGTATTTCGCAATCTGCATGATGTCGACACGTTCGCGGCCGGGGCAGCTTGGCCGGTGATTTGCGTAGTGCCGCCGCGATGGCCGAGCTCTCGCGAATGACAATCACGATCTCGCTCACGTGCAGCATCGCGCTGCTGTGCGCGGGTGTCACCGGATGTGCCGATCACGATGACGAGGCCGGGGATCCGGGCGCGCTCGCGACCCAGCGCGACGCCGTCACCGCGTCCGCCACGCTCCTGGTGTCCGGTGACTTCTCGTCGACGAGCACGACCAGGACCATCGTGCAGAGCGAGCTGGCGACCGACCCCGCCGCCCAGCTGCTCGCGATCGGCGATCTGTCGTACACCGCGCCGTACGCCGATAACTATCCGTGGCTGAGCTGGCTATCGCGGACCTACCCCGTGATGGGCAATCACGAGTTCAACAGCGTGGCGGGCACCGGCGGCCAGCAGCCCTTCGATCTGTTCAATGGCAACAACGCGGCGGCCAATCACACGTTCCCGGCGATCACCGGTAATAATGGCGTCGCCACGTTCGACTTTGCTTATTCGCACGAGGTCACGCCGGGCTGGCTCCTGGTCGTGCTGAATACCGGCACCAACTGCAAGCAGCAGGCGTGCACGCAGCAGGCGTCGCGGCTCACCAGCTGGATCACGAGCTGGCGCGCCGCCCACGCCGGCAAGGGCTGCGTGATCGTCGCGCTGCACACCGCGCGGTGGAGCACGATGTTCAGCGGCGACGCCGACAACGAGCCGTGGGCCGCGGGCGTGGCGCCGATCTGGAGCGCCGCGATCGCCGATCAGGCCGACATCGTGGTCCAGGGCCACGTCCACGTCTACGAGGAGTTCCAGAAGCTCGGCGCGAGCGGCCAGAGCTCGGCCACGGGCGCCAAGCTGTTCACGGTCGGCGCCGGCGGCCGCGGCCAGGTCCAGCCGCTGCAGTCGAACATCGCCGCCGCCGAGCTGGTCGCGTCGCACGGCGCGCCGGTCAACGGCGTGCTGAAGCTCGCGCTGTACTCCGGCAGCTACGGCTACAAGTTCGAGACCGCGGCGTCGTCCGGATCGCCGCCGTCGTCGGTGGCCTGCAACGTGCCATGACCGCCATGCGGATCGCCCTGGTGCTCCTGTGTACGGCGGCCGGGTTCGCCGCGGCGTGGCTGCGGCCGACGCGCGGGCTCGCCGAGCTGCGCGACGCGTGCGTGCGCGCGACCGACGCCGCGGCCTGCGAGGCGGCGGCCGATCGGCTCGAGCGCGACGCGGGCGATCGCGCGTACCGCGAGGAGCCCGGGCTGTACCTCGCGATCGCCTGCGAGGCCGGCCGCGCCACGGCGTGCGACCGCGCGCAGGCCTGGGCCCGGCGCTACGCCGACTATGAAGTGTTCGAGCTCGACGTCGGCTGCATGGTGCGCCACAGAGGGTTCGCCTGCGAGGAGGTCGCCAACGCGCTGCGCGACGAGCAGGGCGAAGATGCCGCGGGCGGCGATCCGGGCCCGGCGCTGGCGCTCGCGCGGTCGCGCATGACGCAGGCGCTGGATCGCTACCTCGAGGGCTGCGCGCGCGGCCAGGCCGAGAGCTGCCTGGGCGCGAGCCGGGTGTTCTCGGCCGCGTTCGGCGTGGCGTGGGACCTGCGGGCCGCGCACGCCTACGCCGCCCGCGCCTGCGAGCTCGGCCTCGCCGACGCCTGCGAGCAGGAGGCCGACGCCGCCCCCGGCCCGGCCGCGATCGCGCTCTACCGCAAGGTGATCGCGCTGCGCCCCGCCGCGCCGCACGCCTGGCTCAAGCTGGCGCGCGCCGAGCAGGCCGCCGGCGCGCCGGGCGACGAGGTCGCCGCCAGCTACCGCCGGGCGTGCGCCGCGCTCGCGTTCGACGCCTGCAGCTACGTCGCGCGCGCCGGCGATCTCCGCGGCGAGCCGGCCGCCGTGGTCGAGGCGTTCGCGCGGTGGTGCGAGGCCGGCGACGCGCGGGCCTGCGCGCTGGTCCAGGCGCGCGGGGAGCACGCGCCATGATCGGCCCGGTGCGATCGCGGCGCGGCTTCCTCGCGAGCCTGGGGGCCGGCGGCGCCGCGCTCGGGTTCGGGCTCGGGTCGATCATCCGCGGCCACGCGTGCGACGCGCCGCGTACGGCTGCCGGGGCCGATACCGGTGCGGTTGCCGGCGCGGTTGCCGGCGTGGTTGCCGGCGCGGTTGCCGGCGCGGTGATCGAAGGCGAGCCGACGCCGCTCGAGGATCTGATGATCGAGCACGCGGTGCTCGAGCGCGTGCTGCTGATCTACGAGGCCGGGATCCGCCGGCTCGCGACCCCGCACGGCGAGCTCGATCCGGCGGTGATCGCGCGCGCCGGCGGGATCATCCGGCGCTACATCGAGGATCACCACGAGCGCGACGAGGAGCAGCACGTGTTCCCACGGCTCGAGCGCGTCGGGGTCGAGCTCGCGTTGATCCAGACCCTGCGCACCCAGCACGCGGCCGGCCGCCGGCTGACCAGCGAGGTGATCGACCGCGCGACCGCGGCCGGCGTCCGCGATCCGGACGGCCGGGCCCGGCTGGCCGCCGCGATGCAGCGCTTCCTCTGGATGTACCGGCCGCACGCGGCGCGCGAGACCACCGTGCTGTTCCCCGCGTTCCGCAAGGCGGTGCCCCAGGCGGAGTACGACCAGCTGCGCGTCACGCTCGAGCGCAGCGAGCGCGCCACGCTGGGCGCCCATGTGTTCGACACCATGATGTCCGAGGTGTGCGCCCTGGAGGCCGCCCTCGGGATTGGCGATCTCGACGCGTTCACGCCCGAGATGCCGTAGCACCACAGGAGAGGACCAGATGACGCGTATCACGATGTTTGGATCTGCATGCTTGCTCGCGGCCGTCACCGGCTGCACCGACCCCGGCCCGGGGGACGCCGCCGCGCCCGACGAGGCCCAGGTCGCGCAGGACGCCACGGTCACCGGGATGGCGATCTCCGGCACCCAGCTGCTGCGCGACGGCGCGGTGTTCGTGCCGCGCGGCTTCAACATGATCGGCGCGCTGACCCCGGCGTGGTGCAACCAGGGCTCCGGCGTCCAGGCCCGCACGCACTACGGGACCACCGAGCTCACCGCCGCGATCAACACCTGGCACGCCAACACGATCCGGCTGCAGGTCAGCCAGCGCGGCCTCGAGGATCCCACGCTGACCGCGGATCAGCGCGCGGCGTACCTGTCCGCGATCCACACCGACGTCTCGCTCGCGCGCGGCCTCGGGCTGGTCGTCATCCTGTCGATGCAGGACCAGAGCATCGGCTGCGGCCCCGTGCACCTGCTGCCGTCGCAGCAGACGGTCGACGCGTGGAACGTGCTGGCGCCGTCGTTCGCGAGCTCGCCCTACGTGATGTTCGAGCTGTTCAACGAGCCGCAGAACACCGACTCGGCGGCGGCGTGGGAGCAATGGCGGATCGGCGGGACCACGCCGATCACCACCGCGGACAACCTCGGCGACGCGCCGGTCGGCTTCCAGACCCTGGTCAACACGGTCCGCGCCGCGGGCGCCAAGAACGTCGTGCTCGCCGACGGCGCGCTGCACGCCGAGCACTTCGACGGCCTGGCGTCGCACCTGCTGACCGAGCAGACCGGCGGCCACGGCATCGGCTACGCGTTCCACCCGTACTACTACACGCCCGGCACGACCTACTGGCAGAATTCCTGGGGCTACCTCGCCGCGACCCGGTTCATCATCGCGACCGAGTGGGACTACCAGTCCGACGACTGCGGCACCACCGCGCAGAGCCTCGCGCCGGCGTTCCTGACCTGGCTCGAGGGCAAGCACATCGGCATGACCGCGCACGCGTTCGACGTGCTCGGCACCCAGGTCGCCGACTGGAGCTGGACGCCGACCCAGTGCGGCACCGCGTCCGGCGGATCGGGCGCCGATCTGAAGGCGTGGTTCACGCACCTCGCCGGCGGGTGATTCGCGGTTTGCGCCGGGTCGGCGCCGGGGCTATCGCGCCGCCACGATCGGCCGATCAACGACAGCTCGCCGTCGCCGGCGAGGTCGATCACGGACTCGATGGTGTCGAGCTCGTCCGAGTCGGTGATCAGCGCCTCCCCGGGCCTCCCCGAGCCGGCCCGAGCCTCCCCGAACCGCCCGGAACCACGTCGGCCCGCCCGGCGCGGCCCAACCGGCTCGCACCTCGGCTCGATGATGACGCGCGCGGTCAATAGCGACTGCCCACGAACGTCCGCGACCGCCGGACCGCCGGACCCCACAGGGTCGCCCTCGAGCCGGCAGGCGCAGCCTTCATGCGCCCTGGCTTGCAGAGGAGCTGCCGGGCACCTAGCCTCACGGCGTGAGCGAACCCGTCCCCGGCCATTCCCCCAAGACCGGCGTGGCCGCGCTGACCCTGTCCGCGCTGGGCATCGTGTTCGGCGACATCGGCACCAGCCCGCTGTACACGCTCACCGAGTGCACCGGCGAGCACGGCGTGCCGCCGACCCCGGGCAACCTGCTCGGCGTGCTGTCGCTGATCTTCTGGTCGTTGACCATGGTCGTCGGCGTCAAGTACCTGTCGTTCATCATGAAGGCGCACAACCGCGGCGAGGGCGGGATCTGCGCGCTGCTCGCGCTGGTCCCGCCGAAGCGGCGATCGTCGACGCGCTCGACCCACGTCGGCCTGGTCGCCGTGCTGGTGCTGATCGGCGCCGCGCTGCTCTACGGCGACGGCATCATCACGCCGGCGATCTCGGTGCTGAGCGCGGTCGAGGGGCTCGGCGTCGCGACCTCGAAGCTGCAGCCCGCGGTCGTGCCGATCACGTGCGCGATCCTGGTCGGGCTGTTCATGATCCAGCGCCGCGGCACCGCGAGCGTCGGCCGGCTGTTCGGGCCGGTCATGCTGGTGTGGTTCGGCGTGCTCGGCGTGCTCGGCGCGCGCCAGATCGTCGTCCACCCCGGCGTGCTCGAGGCGCTGTCGCCGACCCACGCCGCGCGGTTCCTCGCCGGTCACGGGCTCGGCGGCATCGCGGTGCTCGGCGGCGTGGTGCTCGCGGTCACCGGCGGCGAGGCGCTGTACGCCGACATGGGCCACTTCGGCGCCCGACCGATCCGGCTCGGCTGGTGGCTGGTCGCGATGCCGGCGCTGGTGCTCAACTACTTCGGCCAGGGCGCGCTGATGCTGCACGACCCGGCGGCGAGCGCGAGCCCGTTCTATGCGCTGGTCGCGCCCGGCGCGCAGACCTACGCGCTGGTCGGGCTCGCGACCGCCGCGACGATCATCGCGTCGCAGGCGCTGATCTCGGGCGCGTTCTCGCTGACCCACCAGGCGGTCCAGCTCGGCTACTTCCCGCGGGTCACGATCCGCCACACCTCGAGCGAGGCCGAGGGCCAGATCTACATCCCGCAGATCAACTGGGCGCTGATGATCGCCTGTGTGATCCTCGTGATCGGGTTCCAGAAGTCGAGCCACCTGGCGTCGGCGTACGGCATCGCGGTCACCGGCACGATGTCGATCACGTCGATCGTCTACTACGTGGTCGCGCGCGAGACCTGGGGCTGGTCGCGGCTCAAGGCGCTGCCGCTCCTGATCCTGTTCCTGTCGTTCGATCTGCCGTTCTTCGGCGCGAACTTCGTCAAGATCATCGACGGCGGCTACGTGCCGCTGATGGTCGGCGCGGCGGTGTTCTTCGTGATGATCACGTGGAAGCAGGGCCGCGCGCTGCTGATCCAGCGCGCGACCGAGAACGCGCCGAGCATCGCCACGTTCCTCGCCCAGACCGCCGAGGGCGTGCACCGGATCCCCGGGGTCGGGGTGTTCCTGGCCTCGAACTCCGATCACGTCCCGGCGAGCCTGGCTTACCACGCGCTCCGGCTACACGTGCTGCCGGCGCAGGTCGTGCTGTTCACGGTGGTCACCGAGCGCACGCCGACCGTCGAGCCCGACGCGCGGATCGAGGTCTCCGAGCTGGGGCCCGCGCTGCACCGCGTGGTCGCCCACGTCGGCTACATGGAGCGCTCGAACGTGCCCGCGCTGGTCCACGAGGCGCTCGAGCGGCTCGGGCTCACGCCCGCGCCCGCGGAGCTCACGTACTACCTCGGCCGCGAGACCCTGCTCGCAACCGATGCCGGCGAGATGGGCGCGTTCCGCGAGAGCGTGCTCTCGTTCCTGTCGCGCAACGCGGACTCGGCGACCAAGTACTTCGGGATCCCGCCGAGCCAGGTCGTCGAGCTCGGCATGCAGTACGATCTGTGAGCTCGACGCGATCCGGGCGCCCCGGCGCGGCCGGCTACAGGCGATAGCCCAGTATGGTGTCGAGCGCGACGAACGGGGTCGAGGCGCCGACCCCGTGATCGCCGCCGACGTAGATGTACTGCGCGCCGCCGCCGAGCCGCAGATCGAGCTTGTCGGTCAGCCCGAAGCTGTAGCCGACGAACAGCCCGCCGGTGACGACCACGCCGGCGCCGCTGGCGTTGGTGTCGGAGTCGTTGCCGCTGGCATAGCCGGCGCGCGCGTACGGCGTGACATAGAGCCCGTGGCCGTCGGCGCGCTGGAACCACGTGACGCGCAGGTCGCCGACCCCGCCGACCACGTTGTCGCCGCGGCTGAACCACGGCAGGAAGTAGGTCCCGAACAGCCCGCCGCCGATCATCACGGCCACGTGATCGGTGACCGGGTGCTCGTAGCCGACCGCGACGACCGACAGCCCGAGATCGGCTTGCAGCTGGGGAGCTGGCTCGGCCGCGGCGAGGCTCGGACCCAGGCACAGCGCGATCGCGATCATCAGGAGCTTCAAGGCGCCGCATCGTACGCCAACTCCCGCGCGCGCGTGGTCCGCACGCCGGCGCCGGCCCAGCCGCGGTAGCATCCGCCGGGCATGGCCGACGCTGCCCCGAGTCATACGATCTACCTCTGCCGGCATGGCGATACCGCGTGGTCGCCGGTCCGCCGGCTCGCCGGGCGCACCGACCTGCCGCTGACCGACGTCGGCGAGCTGAACGCCCGGCAGATCGGCCACCGGCTGCACGGCGTGGCGTTCGATCGCGTGTGGGTCAGCCCGCTGGCCCGCGCCCGCCGCACCGCCGAGCTCGCGGGCTATGCCGACCGCGCCGTGGTCGACGACCGGATCATCGAGATGAGCTTCGGCAGCTACGAGGGCCAGATGGTGGCCGACATCCGCCGCGACCGCCCCGGCTGGGCGTACCTGAAGGACGGCTGCCCCGGCGGCGAGTCACCCGACGACCTCGGCCGCCGGGTCGATTCGTTCCTCGCCGGCTGGCACGGCCTGACCGGCAGCTCGCTGATCTTCGCGCACAGCGTGATCCTCCGGGTGCTCACCGCGCGCTACCTCGGCTTCCCGCCCGGCGCCGGCCGCCACCTGATGCTCAAGCCGAGCTCGATCAGCGTGCTCGGCTACGATCCGATCGACGACGCGCCGGCGATCGTGTCGTGGAACGACCACGCCCACGCGACGCACTAACCCTGTACAACAGGCCATGACGTCCGTTGAGCACAGGCTGTCCCGGATCGCGGCGGATCTGACCGACGAGCACTTGCTGGTCGCGCGCGCGATCCGCAGCTACGCCACGACCCGGCTCGCGCCGCGCGCCGCCGAGCGCGACCGCGACGGGACCTACCCGCTCGACGAGCTCGCCAACCTCGCCGAGCTCGGGCTGCTCGCGATGAAGCTCCCGGCGGAGCTCGGC
>DATBBB010000557.1:0-13559 GCA_036271215.1 Kofleriaceae bacterium
TCGGTCGGTGGTGCCAGCGGGTGCGTCGGCGGGTCCAGCGGGTGCGTCGGCGGGTCCAGCGGGTGCGTCGGCGGGTCCAGCGGGTCCAGCGGGTTCGTCGGCGGGTCCAGCGGGTCCGTCGGCAGCGGCACCGGGGAAGCCGGTCGACCTCGACGTGGCCATCCGGGAGCTGCTACCGCCGCAGTACCGGCCGCAGGTCGAGGCGGCGACGCGCGGGCTGGGGCCGCTGCGGACGTTCCTGGCGCGGCATGCGAGCGCGCGGGATCGCGAGACGTTCACGTCGCTGGCGGGCCGGATGGGGCACGGGCGTGCGGTGCAAGGCGACGAGCTGTGGGTGCTGGCGCCCGCGTTCGTGACGACCGAATTGCGCGAGGCGTTCGCGATCGCGGTGCTGATCTTCGTGCCGTTCCTGGTGATCGATCTGGTGGTCGGACTCGGGCTGGCCGCGCTCGGCCTGACCTCGACGTCGCCGCAGACGGTGGCGCTGCCGCTCAAGCTGTTGCTGTTCGTCTCGATCGATGGCTGGCGGCTGCTGGTCGATGGGCTGTTGCGAGGCTACGTGTGATGGCGAGCCTGGTCGCGCTGCGGCGAGGCCGCGTATGACGGCGAGCCTGGTCGTGCTGCGGCGAGGCCGCGTATGACGGCGAGCCTGGTCGCGCTGCTGCGCGAGGGGCTGTTGCTCGTCCTGCTGGTCGCGGCGCCGCTGCTGGTCGCGGCGCTGATCGCGGGGATCCTCACGGGGCTGATCGGCGCGTTCACGCAGATCCAGGATCCGGCGGTCGGGCTGGTGCCGCGGGTCGCGGCGGTCGGCGCGGCGCTGATGATGTTCGCGCCGTCGATCGGTCACCAGCTCGATGCGTTCGCGAGCCAGCTGTGGCCGCTCGTCGTCGCGGTGGGGACCGGGAGCGGCGGCGGCGGATGATCTGGCTGGTACTCGCGCTGCGTGGTGCGGCGGCGGTCGGGGTGCTGGTGGCGCTGGTCGGTGGGCTGCCGTGGATCGTGCGAGCCGGGCTGGCGCTGGCAGTCGGGCTGTGGTCGGCGGTGGTCGCCGCCGGCACGGCGCCGGCCGGGCTCCCCGGGCTCCCCGGGGTTGACGATGCGCTGTGGCTGGGCGCGGCGCACGAGCTCGTGATCGGCGCGGCGATCGGGGTGATCGGGGCGGTGCCGCTGCTCGCCGCCGCGATGGCCGGCCGGCTGGTCGATGGTGCGAGCGGGGCCCGCACGCGCGGGCCGTACAGCGCCCTGTTCGGGATCCTCGCCGCGGCGGTGTTCGTGGGGATCGACGGCCATGTCGCGTTCGTCTCGGCGATCGCGACGAGCTTCCGCGACGTCCCGCCGCTTGGCATGGGGCTCGTTCCGCCGCTCGGCACGACGCTCGGCACGACGCTCGGCACGACGCTCGGCACGCCGCTTGGCACGCCGCCCGGCATGGCCCCGGCGCTCGCCACCTCAGGGCCACGGGTGCTGGCGACGGTGGCGGCGCTGGTGCCGGTCGCGGTGCGGCTGGCGATCCCCTGGCTGGTGGTGGCCGCCGTGGTCGAGATCGCGGCGGGGGTCGCGATGCGGCTCGCCGGGCGCGCGGGGGAGCACGGGCCGATCGGGGCCGCCGCGCCGGCCGCGCTGGTGATGCTGACCGCGAGCCTGATCGGGACTCTGGCCGTCGCGATCGCGACCGTGGTGCGCGGCGTCTGGTGACGGCGCACGGCGTCTGGTGACGGCGCACGGCGTCTGATGACGGCGCACGGCGTCTGGTGACGGCGCGGGCGCACCGGACCGGCGCGACGCGGCCGGTCAGCGCAGATCGGGCGAGCGGTCGCTGGCGATGCCGTTCTGGGCGAGGATCTCGGTCGTGGCGTGCGCGGCGCCGGCGGCATCGAGCACGATCCGCGTGCCGTAGGTCGAGTGGTAGTCCGACGACTCGCCGCGCATGCCGTGATAGTCGAGCTCGATCACGTGGTAGCCGCCGAGCGGCGATGCCAGGGCGCGCGGCACGTCGCGCATCGCCACGATGTCGATGTCGTTGATGCGCTCGACGACGGCGCCGTGGATCTGGTGGTAGCCGACGTTGATGTCGTGGGCGAGTACCTGGTTGACCAGCACGATCTGCTCGTGGCGCTGCGACGGCAGCCGGCTGTAGTAGTAGTGCTTGAACCGCGGCGTGATGTTCTCCCACTTCCACGTCGTCATGTAGTCGTAGGTCAACGGCAGGAACACCAGGCCCGCGAAGATGAAGTAGCTCGGGCGGTGCGCCGGCCGCGGCGGCGGCACGAGCGCGACCAGCGCGCGCAGCCGGATCGCGAGCTGCAGCGGCTCGCCGCGGCGCAGGATCTGAACGGTCACCTGGCCACCGACCTGGTGGCGGCTGATGAGGTACGAGAACTGGACGCGATCGTGGGTCCGCAGCGGGATCGAGCCGTCGGAGGCGACCGGCGTGCCGTCGATCGCGGTGAGCACGTCGCCCTCGGCGAGCACGCCATCGGCGGACGAGCCGTGGACGACGCGGGTGATCAGCACGCCGGTCTGCGGGCCGCTCAGGCCGACGTAGGCGCGCAGGCTGTCGTTCTCGATCTTCTGCCAGTACACGCCGAGGTCGGGCACGCCGGTGATCTCGCCGTCGTCGAGATCCTCGAACAGGTGGCGGATCACCGGGATCGGCACCACGTAGCCCGACTTCTCGAGATCCTTCTGCTTGTACGACTGGAACGCGATGCCGATCAGCTCGTCGTTCATGAACACCGGGCCGCCGCTGTTGCCGGGGTTGATCGCGGCGTCGGTCTGCAGCGCGAGCAGGTGGCGCTGCGAGTGGGTGTACGACCGGACCTCGATCCGCGACACGATGCCGGCGGTGATGCACAGCTCGTTGCCGCCCATCGGGAAGCCGTAGACCGAGATCTTGGCGTTGCGGAACGGCAGCTCGCCGAACCGGACCGGGACCGTGCCCTCGAAGAACGCGGGGTCGTCGACGGTGAGCAGCGCGGTCTCGGTGTCGTGGTCGACGTGGAGCACGCGCGCGGTGTACTTCTTCGAGTCACCGGGCTTGAGCGCCTGGATGTACAGGTGGTGCGAGATGACGTGGGCGTTGGTCAGGATCCGGTGGCCGGATACGATGCACGCCGAGCCGCCGGACGTCTTCTGGTACTCGAGGTTCCACGGCTGATAGTAGTTGGGCTCCTTGAGGATCGTGAACAGCTTCACGACCGAGCGGCGGAGCGTATCGGTGACTTCGGTGACCTCGGGGTCGGCCATGCGCCACGCTACAGCGCCGGGGGCGTGCTGTGGGCGCGACCGCGAACGGCGGCGACGATCTCGGCGAGCCGCGGCCAGTGCGGTTCGGGGATCGGCCCATCGCCGGCGACCAGCGCGGCGGCGAGCGCGGGGTCGCGATGGACGGCGAGCTGGCGGCGGCGAGCGAGGCCGAGCAACTGGGTGGCGCGCGGGCCGCGGCCGGTCATGGTGCGGACCGGGATCGGACGGCGCACCGGATCCCACGCGATCGCGACCGCGGCGTCGTCGCCGAGCAAGAGCAAGCTCGCGCCGGCGATGGCGTCGGCCGGGCTGGGGCCGCGCTGGACCGCGGCGCGGCGGGCCTGCCAGCGGGGGTCGGCGCCGGCGAGCCGATCGTCCTCGCGCTTCTCGGTCGAGGTCATCGTCAGGGCACTGCCGACCGCGGCGTGGCGCGCGACGGCCGCGAGCACACCGAGGACGCCCCACGCGATGGCGAGCGCGGTGCCGAGCTGGACGAGCGCGGCGGCGCAGGCGGTGAGCAGCGTCGCGGGGGCGCCGGCGAGCGTGGGGAGCACGGCGAGCACAGGCGTGGCGTGCCACAGCCAGACGAACGCGACCCCGCCGATGAGCGCGGCAGCGGCGAGCTGTCCGGCGGTGCGGCGGGTGCGAGGGATGGCACCCTCGTCGAGCGTGGGGGCGCCCTGGACGCGGCGGCGGGGTAGCCACAGGGCGCGGGTCTGAGCGACGTGGGCGGCGAGCGCGGCGAGCGCGGCGGCGGCGAGCAGCGGCAGCGCGAGGGTGAGCACGGTGGCGGGGAGCGCGGCAGCGGGGATCGCGCCGGTGGGGGGCATGGCGGCGGGGATCGCGCCGGCGAGGGGCGTGGCGGCGGGGAGCATGGCGGCGGGGATCGCGCCGGCGGGGAGCGCGCCGGCGGGGGGCGTGGCGGCGGCGAGCGCGGGCTGGCCGCTGCACGCGGTGGCGATGGCCTGGCCGAGCCGATGGGCGAGGCTGGCCCCGAGGGCGCCGGTCGCGAGCAGGGCCGCCCCGGCCGCCGCGGCACCGACGAGCAGCGGGCTCGCGGCGTGGAGCCCGGCCTTGCGCGCCAGCGCACGCCGGCGGGGCGAGGCCGGGAACGGGCGATGCTCGGCCATACCGGGGTCGATGGTAATGTCCGGGGACGCATGACGGATCGGTACCAGGTGCGAAAAGCAGTGATCCCCGCGGCGGGGCTCGGGACGCGGTTTCTTCCGGCGACCAAGGCGGTGCCCAAGGAGATGCTGCCGATCGTCGACGTCCCGACGATCCAGCTGGTGATCGACGAGGCGGTGCGCGCCGGCGTGACCGATGTGGTCGTGATCAACGGCCGCAACAAGCACGCGATCGAGGACCACTTCGACCACGCGTACGAGCTCGAGCACACGCTGCGCGAGCGCGGCGGGGCCAAGCTCGCCGACGAGATGGCCAGGATCTCGACGCTGGTCCGGCTGATCTCGGTGCGGCAGAAGCAGCCGCTCGGGCTGGGCCACGCGGTGCTGTGCGCGCGCGAGGCGATCGGCGACGAGGCGTTCGCGGTGCTGCTCGGCGACGATCTGATCGACAACGACGCCAACCCGGGGATCGGCCAGCTGATGCGGGTGCACGCCGAGACCGGCGCGGCCGCGATCGCGATCATGGAAGTCCCCGAGGGCAAACAGCACATGTATGGCATCGTGTCGGGGGAGCGCGACGCGCGGGGCCGGATGCGGATCCGCGACATGATCGAGAAGCCCAAGCCGGGGACGGCGCCGAGCCGGTGGGCGATCGTCGGCCGCTACGTGCTGCCGGCGAGCGTCTGGTCGCACCTGGCGCAGACCAAGCCCGGCGCGGGCGGCGAGATCCAGCTGACCGACGCGCTGCGCGAGCTGATCGGGTCGGCGGGCGGCATGTACGGCGTCGTCGTCGAGGGGACGCGGCACGATGCAGGGGACAAGCTGGGCTACCTGCGCGCGAACCTCGCGTACGCACTGAAGCGGCCGGAGTTGCGCGATGCGGTGCTCGCGCTGTGTCGCGAGATGCTCGAGACCCCGTAGCTGGGCTACCCGCGCGCGAGCCTCGCGTACGCGCTGAAGCGGCCGGAGCTGCGCGATGCGGTGCTCGCGCTGGGTCGCGAGATGCGCGAGGCCCCGTAGCTGGGCTACGTGCGCGTACGCGCTGAAGCGGCTGGAGCTGCGCGATGCGGTGCTCGCGCTGGGTCGCGAGATGCGCGAGACCCGTAGCGGCCGGGCGTGGGGCGGTTCTCCACAGCGGAGAACGCCGGCATGCGTTCAGGGTTGACGCGTGCGGTCGGCGTTGGCTTGGCGCCGTCGCTCGCACCGGCGATCCCGGCGCTGAAGCCGTTGTTTCATCGAGCGATCCGTGCAGGATGCAGAAGTGGACGATCTCGGGGGCCAGCATCGGTTCGCGTGCGCCCGTGGCGAGTGGCCGATGGGGATGGAGCATGCTTTCTGTGGCGTGATGATGTGGATGCCGAGGCGCGGGGCTTGAGCGTGGCGCGGGTGGTAGAAGTTGCGGTGACCTTGCCGGTGGCCGGTCGGTTCCACTACGAGGTGCCCGCGGCGATGGCCCGGCGGGCGCAGATCGGGGCGCGCGTGCTGGTGCGGTTCGGGCCGCGCAAGGTGACCGGCGTCGTCGTGCGGACGGATACGCTGCCGCCGGCCGGGGTGACGCCGGTCGCGCTGTCCGAGGTACTCGACGACGAGCCGTCGCTATCGGTCGAGCTGGTCGAGCTGTGTCTATGGATCGCGGACTACTACGAAGCGCCGCCGGGTGAGGTGATCCGTGCGGCGCTGCCGGCGGGGAGCGGGATCGCGGCGCGCTCGGTGTTTGCGTTGACCGCGGCAGGGCGGGCGAAGCTCGATGGCGAGGGCGGCGCGATGATGCCGCGGCAGCGGGCGGCGCTGGCGCGGCTAGATGTGCGCGAGTTGCCGACCGCGGGGCTTGCGGCGGGGGTCAAGCAGCAGCTGGAGCAGCTGCGCGTGCAAGGGCTGGTCGAGCAGCGCGAGCAGCGAGACCCGGCGCGGGTGCGGCTCAAGCGCGAGCGGATCGTCCAGCTGATCGGCGACCTCGAGGCCGCGCGTGCGGCGGTCGCGAAGGCCCCGAAGCGACTGGCGGTGATCGAGTTGCTCGCCGGCGGTGCACCGGTTGCGGTTGCGGAGATCGAGCACCAGCTGTCGAATGCCAAGGTCGCGGTGCGTGAGCTGGCAAAGCTGGGGCTGGTGAGCGTCGCCGAGCGCGAGTTGCCGATCGGCGCGGCTGTGGTCGGGGAGGGCATGCAGGTCTCGGCGCCGCCGGTGCTGACCGATGAGCAGCAGGTTGCGGTAGGTGCGATCACCTTGTCCCTGTCCCTGAGCGGCAGGGCTGGCGCCCACGTGGGCGCGGGGAGCGCGAATGCACCGGATGCCGGGGGCGAGGGATCGGCATCGGACATGTCCGGCGCCCACGTGGGCGCGGGGAGCGCGAATGCACCAGACGCGGGGGACCGCGGATCGACATCGGCGATGCTCGGCGCCCACGTGGGCGCGGGGAGCGCGAACGGACCGGAGACAGTGGACGGGAGATCCACATCGGGCGCGTCCGGCACCCACGTGGGCGCAGCAAGTGCGGACGTACCGGACACCGCGAGCCGCGGTATCGCATCGGACGTGTCCGGCGCCCACGTGGGCGCGGTGAGCGCGACCACGCCGGACGCGGCTGACCGCGGCACCGCACCGGACGTCGGGGACAGCGGATCGACATCGGCGATGCTCGGCGTCCACGTGGGCGCGGTGAGCGCGAACGGACCGGAGACAGCGGACGTGAGATCTACATTGAACCTGTCCGGCGTCCATGTGGGCGCAGCAAGCGCGGACGTATCGGACACCGCGAGCCGCGACACCGCACGGGACACGTCCGGCACTCACGTGGGCGTGGCAAACGCGAATCTCCCGGACACCGCGAGCCACGGCATCACATCGGACCTGTCCGGCGCCCACGTGGGCGCGACGAGCGCGACCGGATCGGACAGGGCAAGCCGCGGCTCCGCCCCGGACTTGTCCGGCGTCCATGTGGGCGCAGCAAGCGCGGACGTATCGGACACCGCGAGCCGCGGCACCGCACGGGGCACGTCCGGCACCCACGTGGGCGCGGCAAACGCGAATCTCCCGGACACCGCGAGCCGCGGCATCACATCGGACCTGTCCGGCGCCCACGTGAGCGCGACGAGCGCGACCGGATCGGACATGGCGAGCCGCGGCTCCGCCCCGGACTTGTCCGGCGCTCACGCGGGCACGGCCAGCGCGAACACACCGGACACGGCGAACGGCAACTCTGCGCCGGACCTGTCCGGCACCCATGTGGCCGCGTCGGTCGCGAACGCACCGGACACGGCGAACGGCGGAGCATCGCCGGATCCGACCGTCGCACTTACCCCGGACACCGCCAGCGCCCACGTGGGCGCGGTGAGCGCGGAGCCACGGCGGACGTTCACGCCGTTCCTGCTGCACGGCGTGACCGGCAGCGGCAAGACCGAGGTGTACCTGCGGGTGATTGCGACAGCGCTCGCGGCGGGGCGCACGGCCCTGGTGCTGGTGCCGGAGATCTCGCTGACACCCCAGCTGGCGGCGCGGTTTCGTGCGCGGTTCGGCGACCTCGTGGCGATCTTGCATTCGGGGCTGTCGGAGTCGGCGCGGCTCGGCGAGTGGTCGCGGCTGCGGCGCGGCGAGGCGCGGATCGCGGTGGGGGCGCGGTCGGCGGTGTTCGCGCCGCTCGCGAAGCTCGGCGTGATCGTCGTCGACGAGGAGCACGACGGCTCGTTCAAGCAGGACGAGGGCGTGCGCTATCATGCGCGCGATGTCGCGCTGGTCCGCGCGCAGCGCGCCGGGGCGGTGTGCGTGCTGGGATCGGCGACGCCGAGCCTGGAGAGCGCGGCGCATGCCGAGCGGGGCACGTACCGCAAGCTGACCTTGACCGAGCGGCCGACGGCACGGCCGATGCCCGAGGTCGCGATCATCGACCTGCGAACGTACATGCCGGACGGCGACGCGATGCTATCGGCGCCGCTGCGCACGGCGATCGGCGAGGCGCTGGCGGCAGGCGACCAGACGATCCTGTTCTTGAACCGCCGCGGGTTCGCGACGTTCGTGCTGTGCCGCGCGTGTGGCACCGCGTTTCGCTGCCCGCACTGCTCGGTGTCGCTGACGTACCACCGGCACAGCGATCGGCTGAGCTGCCACTACTGCGGGTTCCAGCAGCGCGTGCCCGAGGTGTGCCCGAAGTGCGCGGCGCCGGCGATCGAGCGCAAGGGGCTCGGCACCGAGAAGGTCGCCGACGCGATCGCGGAGGCGTTCCCGGGAGCGCGGGTCGCGCGGCTCGATCGCGATGTCGCGACCGGCGCGAAGATCGAAGCGGTGCTGGCGCGGGTCGCGCGCCGCGAGGTCGATGTCCTGGTCGGCACCCAGATGGTGACCAAGGGCCACGACTTCCCGGGGGTGACGCTCGTCGGGGTGCTGTGCGCCGACACCGGGCTGGACCTGCCGGATTTTCGAGCATCGGAGCGGACGTTCCAGCTGCTGGCGCAGGTCGCCGGGCGCGCCGGCCGCGGTGATCGGCCGGGGCGGGTGATGATCCAGACCTACCGGCCGGAGGCGCCGGCGGTGGTCGCCGCGGCCGCGCACGACTACGCGCAGTTCTTCGCAGCGGAGTCGGCGGCGCGCGCCGAGCTGGGCTATCCGCCGCACGGCCGGCTGATCGCGGTGCGGATCGACGGCGCCGATGCCCACGAGGTCGCTGGCGTGGCCGAGCGGCTGGCGGGGCTCGCCGAGGCCGCGGCGCGGCGGCCGGAGATCGCCGGGCTGGTCGAGGTCCGCGGGCCGGTGCCGGCGCCGATCGAGCGGCTGCGCAACCGGACGCGCTGGCAAATCTGGCTGCGCAGCGGTGATCGCCACGCGCTGCGCCGGGTCGCGCGGAGCCTGCTCGTGGCGGAGGTCGCCGGCACGGTGCGGGTCGGGCTCGACGTCGACCCGATCTCGGCGATGTAGCGCCACGGACCGCCCGCCTGCCGGCAATCTCGCCGCGGCACCTGCCGATCGCGCACCGCGGTCCGCGGTTCTGCCGTCCAGCGCGTGTATACTTTTGGCCCCGCTCGTCGAGGACACGTGGCTGAACCGTCTGATGCTCCATGCGTGCTGATCGTCGCCGATCATGACCGGGTCGGCGAGCTGGTCGCTGCGCTGTCCGAGCTGTCCGGGGTCGAGGTCCTGGTGTCGTCGGGCGGGGACGACACGATCGATCTGTTCGAGAGCCGGCGGCCCGCGGTCGTGGTGCTGACGGCGACGCTCCAGGTCGGCGACTCGCGCTCGCTGATCGTGACCTTGCGCGGGATGGTGCCGCGCGCCGAGGTCGCGATCGTGGTGATCGGCGACGCCGCCGGACCGGTGCGCACCGCGCTCGACGCGCTCGATCTGGCGCCCGATCGGTTCGTGACCCGGCCGCTGTCGCCCAAGGCGTTGCGGTTCGCGGTGAGCGGCGGCATGGACACCGTGCGGATCGTGCGCGGCGGGCCACCCCAGCTGCCGCGGCCGATCGCGTTCGGGACCAAGCCGGGCCGCCTCGGTTCGGAGCCCGCGGTGACGATGCGGCTGGTGCCGCCGGTGCCGGCGCTGCGCTCGGCAGGCCAGCCCGCGACCGATCCGGGGACGGCCGCGGGGCCTGCCGCGACCAACCCGATCGCGCCGATTCCGCTGATCCCGCCACCGTCGGCGATCTCGGCGACGCCGGCCGGCCCAGTGCCAGTGCCAGCGCCAGCGCCAGCGCCAGCGGCAGCGCCAGCGGACGACGCTTCCGCCAGCGCGACGCGGGCGGCTCAGCGCGCGCGGTGGGAAGCGCTCGCCGACGCGATCTACGACGACATCGTGGACGAGCACGTCGATGACGCCGAGCTCGCCAGCTTCGAACCCAGCGGGCCCCCGGGGCAGGCCGCGAGCGCCGCGAGCGCCGAGGCCGCGGCGTTGCTGCCGCTGCCGATCGTGATCAAGCCGCGTCGCCAGAAGTCGGACTCGGCGTCGGCGATCGATGACCTGGCGCCGCTCGCTGCGTGGAAGCCGGGCACCACCGACGAGATCGCCCCGGTGCGCGAGCCCACGCTGATCATTCGCGACCCGGGGTCGGCCGTGCCGCGCACGCAGACCGGCGACGAGCGGGTCGTGGTCGGGGCGCGAACCTCGTCCGACGAGCTGTGGTCCGATCCGATGTCGATTCCGGCAGTGGCCGAGCGCGATGACCGCCCGGGCGCCGGCGCCGAGCGCGCGCCGGGCGATGCGTCCGACGGCCCCGGCCGGCTGCTGTTCGACGACCCCGGCGAGCCCGACGAGCTGGACGGACCGCTGGTCGATGTCGAAGAGCTGATGACCGATCATCGGCGCGCCACGTCCGATCCTGGCGATCCTGGCGATCCTGGCGATCCTGGCGATCCTGGCGACCCCGGCGTGCCCAGCGCCGCGGCGGACGTGGAACCCGCGGGACCCGTGGAACCCGCGGAACCCGACGACCGGCCGTCGGGCCAGATCACGACGGTGCCCACGACGGTACCCACGACGGTGCCGCCGCCGCGCGACTTCGCCCGCGAGCTGCGCGCCAAGATGTCGTTGATGGCGCAGCGGCTGTTCGAGGGCGACGGTGCCCCGGCGAGCGCCGCCGATCATGCGCCGCGCCACGGCCACGAGACCGAGATCGATCTCGCCTCGCTCGGCGACGACCAGCCGCTCGGCGGCGGGGCCGAGCTCGAGGCCCGCGCCGACCGCCGCCATGAGATCCGCGAGGCGATGACGTCGCCCGGCTCGTGGGACAGCCAGGTCCGCGAGCGCGGCCTGCCGGACACCGGGACCATCATGCGCGGGGTGTCGGACGCCGCGATGCTGCTCGCGAAGATGTTCGCGCAGGGCGCGACCGGGCGGATCGCGTTTCGCCGCGACGAGGTCGAGACCGTCGTGTACTTCGACCACGGCCGGCCGGTGTTCGCGTCGTCGAACGAGCCGCGCGATCGGATGGGCGAGCTGCTGCTGCGCGAGGGCAAGATCACCGCGTCGCAGTACGAGCGCTGCCAGACGGTGGTCGCCGAGTCCGGGCGGCGGATGGGTGAGATCCTCGTCGATCTCGGCTACCTCAAGCGCCGCGAGCTGCTGCCCGCGGTGCGCCGCCACGTCGAGGACATCGTGTACTCGCTGTTCGGCTGGGAGCGCGGCAGCTACGCGATCGCGCTCGATCCGCAGCCGTCGGCGGAGCGGATCCGGCTGTCGCGCCACCCGGCGGCGCTGATCCTCGAGGGCATTCGCCGCAAGCTCGATCGCACGAGCCTCGAGCGGCTGCTCGGGCCGCCGTCCACGGTGGTCGAGGTCCGCGATCGCGAGCGGCTCGGCGGCATCGTCAACCAGGGCGACCTCGCGAGCGAGGAGCGCGCGGCGCTCGCGGCGTTCGACGGCCAGGCCGATCTGGCGCAGGTCGCGCGGATCGCCGGGATCGACGTCGCCGACGTGCTGCCGCTCGCCTGGGGGCTCTGCGCGCTCGGCCTCGCGACCGCGCGCCGCACCGACACCGAGTTGCACGACGAGAGCACCGCGCTGGTCGGCGAGACCGATCTCGCGATCGATCGCGAGCGGGTCCGCGCGCGCTGGCAGCTGGTCACCGACGCCGACTACTTCGCCCTGCTCGGCGTGCGCCGCGACGCCACCGGGTTCGAGATCCGCCGCGCCTACCAGGCGGCGCGCCGTGACTTCGCCGCCGACTGCTTCCCGGGCGACCTGCGCCGCGAGCTGGCGCGCGAGCTCGACGACATCGCCCACGTGCTCGACGAGGCGTTCCGCGTCCTGCGCGACGACCGGCTGCGCCAGACCTACCTGGCCAACCTGATCGACCGCTGAGTCAGCGAGTCCTCGAGCTGACGATCTGTTCCGTACCAGGCGCGGCCGGCAGTATGCCGGCAAGCCGATCGACAAGAGCGGCGAACGAATGTTCGACAGCTCTTGCGCTCCCGCGTCGGGGCGCGGAGCGACCGGTCAGGCAGGCCGCTCGAGCCGGGCGAGGTAGAACGCGTCGGCGTCGGGCGGCCAGGTCCGGTGGTCCTCGACGAGCCGGAGCCCGGTGCGCTCGATCAGCGACGCGATCTGGTCGGGACCCTCGGCGTGGGTGAACGTGCAGACCGAGTAGAGCAGGGCGCCGCCGGGCGCCAGCCGGCCCACGACGGCGTCGAGCAGCTGGCGCTGCAGCTGGGCGAGCCGCGGCACATCGGACGGCTTGAGCCGCCACTTGGCGTCGGGGTGCCGGCGCAGCACGCCGAGCCCGGAGCACGGCGCGTCGAGCACGATCAGGTCGTACGCGGTGCCCAGCGGTGCCGACGGATCGAGCAGGTCACAGACCTGGCGGCTGATGCTGCGGATCCCGAGCCGCTGTGCGGTCTGCGCCGCCAGCGCGAGCTTGGTCGACGACTGGTCCGCGGCGTCGATCGCGGCGGCATCGCCCGACAGCTCGGCGAGGTGCGTCGACTTGCCTCCGACCCCGGCGCACGCGTCGAGGATGCGCTGGCCCGCGCGCGGCGCCGCGGCGATCCCGACCTGCTGCGCGCCGGTGTCCTGCACCGTCCACAGCCCGGCGCCGAAGCTCGCGCTGCGCGCCGGATCGCCGAGCCCATCGAGCCGGATCGCCATCGGCGCCGCCTCGACCGGCGTCGCGGTCACGCCCGCCGCCTGCAGCTGGTCGATCACGGCCTCGCGGGTCGTGCGCAGCGCATTGGCGCGCGCGACGATCGGCGCCGCCTGCGAGAACGCCGCCGCCAGCTCCGCCAGCCGCCCGGGCGCCGCGGCGTCCAGCGCGTCGGCGATCCAGCCGGGCAGCGAATACTCGAGCTCGATCCGCGCGCGCGGCTCGTCCGGCAGCGCCGGCTCGCCCGCACCGGCCAGCTTGCGCAGCACGGCGTTGCAGAACCCGGCCAGCTTCGGTCCGCCCACCGCGCGCGCCGCGTTCACCGCGTCGTCGACCGCCGCGTACCCCGGCACGCGATCGAGGAACAGCAGCTGGTACGCCGCGAGCCGCAGCACCGTCACGACCTTGGGCGGCGTACGCTTGAGCTCCGCATGCGCGGCGAGCGCGCGATCCAGCCGTGCGCGGTGGCGCAACACGCCGTACACCAGCTCCGACACCAGCCGCCGATCGCGGTCATCCAGGCCCGACCGCGTCAGCTCACCGTCGAGCGACAGGGTCGCCCACGCGCCGCCCTTGTCGACCCGGTCGAGCACCCGCCGCGCGACCTCGCGCGCGGTCAAGCCGGC
>DATBBB010000558.1:0-23820 GCA_036271215.1 Kofleriaceae bacterium
GCGATCCTGACCGGCGACGCGGAGGTCATCACCGAGGCCGACGTCGGCGACGCGCTGCCGCGGGTCAAGGCGGTCAAGACCGAGTTCGCGCGCGGTACGCCGTTCAAGGACCTGGTCGCGGCGGCGGAGCGCGCGATCATCATGGCCGCGCTCGAGGCCTACGATCACCACGTGTCGAACACCGCCCGCGAGCTCCAGCTCGAGCGCAGCCACCTGTACAAGAAGATGCGCGCGCTCGGGATCGATCACCGCGCCGACGACGAAGCCGCGGGCTGACCGGCCGCGGGCGGCGGCTGCAGCACGCGCGCGCGCACAGCCTTGCCGGAGATATCCGGGGTGATGCTGCTGCCATCGGACCACACCGCCACGAAGCCTGATGTCAGCCCGACGACCGACGGCAGCTGCTGATCGCCCTCGGTCGTCGTCGGGATCACGAACTGCGCGTCGTACGGGGTTCCGTCGGCGTGCAGGTAGCGGCCGAACACGCCGCACATGCTGCCATCGCCCTGCTGGCCGCAGGTGTGCCAGGCGACGAGCACGGTGTCGGTGCCCGGCTGGATGGCGAGCCCGAACGAGTCGTCGTTGAGGTCGGTCGCGTCGCTCGCGGTCTGGTCGGTGACCAGCGCCGGCATGCCGATCATCTTGCCGGTCGCGTCGAGATGGTACAGCTCGAGCTTGCCGGGGCCGGGGTTCAAGTCGGACTCGGCCCACCGCGCGACGACCACGAACCCGGTGGTGCTGTCGGCGACGACCCGGACGTGCTCGATGTCCTGGGTCGCGAGCTTGGGCATCAAGGTGACATCGCTGCCGAGCACGCCGGCGCTGGTCGCGGTCCGGATGTGGAGGTCGCCGTCGACGATCCACGCGAACAGGATCTGGTCGTGGTTGCTGGCCACCGCCGCGCGGTGGACCTCGGAGGTGCTGGTCGTGGCGGTGGCGACGACGATCGGGGTCGGCGACAGCGGCGTGCAGTCCGGCTTGAGGATCGCGGCGTGGATCGCGTCGTCGGTCGCGATGATCTTCCAGCTCGCGACGAAGTTGCCGGACGCAAGGCCCGCGATCGACACGACGTCGGCCTCGTCGGTCGCGATCGCGGTCTTCTGATCGGCGAGCGCGACGCCGCCGGCGCCGATCGGGCGGCACGCGATGCCGTGGATCGTACCGGTGGTGTCGGTCGCGTCGTAGTAGTCCCACACCGCCAGCGTGGTCGTGCCCTGCGTGGCGATCGCCACGGCGCTCTCGAACGTCGTCGGCGCGGTCGACAAGGTGAACTGGTTGGCGCTGGCGGCGAGCGCGGTCGACAACGGCTTGCCGTTCGCGTCGAACTGGCGACCGAACAGGCTGCACGCGTTGGTCGGGCAGCCGTCGGCGAACCCCACGGTCCAGCTGGTGCCGTCCGAGGCGAGCTGGAACCCGCTGGCCTCGAAGTCGCTGGTCGGGTACTGGTCGCCGGCGAACTCGGTGTTGACCACGAAGTCGGTGGGGTCGAGCGTGACCGTGACGGCGTCGGCGGTCAGCTCGGCCGAGCCGGTGCCGTGGCCGATCACGAGGCTACCGGCGTCGAGCGCGTCGATCGCGATCGCGAGCTCGCCGGTGCGGTCGGGCGCCGACACCGTGAACGTGGGCTGCTTCGGGTCGAGCATGGCGAGCGGGAAGCTGTCCATCCGCGAGGTCCCGTCGTTGCTCAGCGTGATCGTGAGCGTCGCGGCGTCGTAAACCGGCGCCGGGATCGAGACGGTGATCGCCAGGTAGTGGGTGGACTTGCTGCACGCGCCCAGGCCGGCGAGGCCGACGAGCCCAGCGCCTGCGAGGGCGAGACCCGCGAGTGCGCGTGCGAGGCCGGTGCGCGTCATTTGCCGAACACGATGTTGCCGAGGTTGCTCGTCGGCGGCCCGCTCGTGCGGGTCAGCTCGTAGGCGGAGGCGCCACCGGCGCCCGCGACCACGATGACGCCGGTCCAGAACCACCACCGCGTGTAGAACGGGTGATCCGGCGCCGCGGCGGGTGGCGGGGTGGCGGGCGGCGTGGCGGCCGGGGCGGCGTGGGCGAGCCCGAGCCGCTGGGTATCGGCCTGATCGCGCTTGGCGTCGAGGTCGGTGATCAGCTGCTCGACCTTGTCGCGGTTCGGCGCGTCGGGCGCGAGCTTCAAGTACTTGCGATAGCTGAAGATCGCCGCGTCGTAGTCGCCGAGGTTGCGGTAGCACTGGCCGATGTTGAACAGGAAGTCGGGGATCGACTTGGCGTCGAACGCCTTCTGGTACTCGTCGAGCGCGTCGCTGAACTTGGCGAGCGCGTAGAGCTTCTCGCCGCGATCGAAGTGGCGCTTGGCCTCGCGCAGCGCCGAGTCGTCGGCCGAGGCCACCCGCGCGACGAGCGCGAGCATCGAGATCGCAAGCAGGAGGCGGGTCAGCATCAGTGGTGGAACGGGTCGAGGGTATCGGACGGATCGATCGAGGGCTTGCCGGTGGGCTTGGTGCTCGGCTTGGTGCTCGGCTTGGTCGCCGGATTGTCAGTAGATGCGGCGGCCGGCTTGGCGGTGGATGCGGCGGCCGGCTTGGCGGCCGGGCGGTCGGGATCGTCGGTGATCGTGGGCTCGTCGTCGTGAGCTCGCGCGGTGTCCTTGTGCGCCGCCAGCTTGCCGGGGTGCTTCCCCGTTCGCCTGGGATCGGGCGTTCGCCCAGGCTCGGCGTGCGGGTGGCCGTGCTCGGCGACATGCTCGGTCGGATGCTCGGCGGCGAGGCCGGCCACGGGCTCGGTCGGATGATCGGTCGGATGATCGATCGGATGATCGGTCGCCGGCGTCGCGGGCTGGAGCGCGACGCTGTACTCGCGCTTGTTGCTGGTGAGGTCGACGGTGATCGCGCCGTCGGCATAGCCGTCATGCTTGACGACGAACCCGCGCGCATCCGCCGGGCCGCCATCGCCGACGTCGATGTTGAACGTGCACGGCGTCCGGCATAGCTCGGCGTCGCGGCCCTGGGCGAGCAGCACGCCGCCGCTCGGCGCCGAGTCGAACCGGACCTCGATCAGCGCGGGGTGCTGGGCGGGCGGCGTGGGCGGCTGCCCGGGCCCGGCGCCGGCCGCGGGATGCGCCGCGCCCGTGGCTGCGGATCCAGGCCCCGGCGCCGCCGGCGGCATCGCGGTCGACGGCGGTGGCGTCGTCGGTCCGGCGCCCGGACCGCCCGGACCGGCCGGCGTGACGGCGACCGGTCCAGCCGGCGCGGGGCCGGGCGCCAGGGCCGGCGCTTCGCGCTCGGCGTACCAGATCGCGCCGCCGATCCCGAGGCCGACCGCGACCGCGCTGGCGATTCCCCACACCCACCACGGCATGGCGCGGCCCGCCGCCGGGGACGCGTAGCTGTGGTGCGAGTCGAACCCGGGGTGCACCTGGTAGCCGCCCGAGAGCTGCGAGACCTGCGAGCTCCCGGAGATCCCGGAGATGTGAGAACCCTGCGCCGGCTGCGCGCCCGACATCCGCGCGTGTCGGCCGGAGGCATGCGAGGCATGCGAGGCATGCGAGGCATGCGAGGCATGCGAGGCGAGGCCGGCCAGCGACGCGTACGCCATCGGCGTCATCGGGTTCTGCGGCAGCTGGATGCCGCGCAGGGTGCTCGCGTGCGAGCCGCTCGCGGGATGGCTGTCGATGCTGCCGAACAGCTCGAGCAGCGCATCGCGCAGCTCGGAGATGTGGGCGAACCGCTGGTCGGCGTCCTTCTCGAGGCAGCGCATGATCAGCGCCGCGAGCTCGGGCGACAGGCTCGCGCCGCCGGGGGTCTGGCGCGGCGGCGTGGGGTTCTCGGTCAGGTGCTTGCGGACGTACTCGCCGAACGAGCGGCCGCGGAACATCGGCTGGCCCGTGAACAGCTCGTACATGATCGCGCCGAGCGAGTAGATGTCGCTGCGCGCGTCGATCACCATGCCGCCGGCCTGCTCGGGCGACATGTACGCCGGCGTGCCGATCACCGAGCCCGCCGCGGTCTGGAACCCGACGTCCTCGTCGTCGCGGTTGAGCAGCTTGGCCACGCCGAAGTCGAGCAGCTTGACCAGCTCGGCACCATCGGACGTCGGCACGACGATCACGTTGTCGGGCTTGAGGTCGCGGTGGACCACGCCGACCTCGTGCGCCGCGGCGAGCCCGTCGCAGATCTGGATCAACACCGCGACCGCGCGCGGCAGGTCGATGCCGGAGCGCGCCCACGAGCCCAGGCTCGTGCCGGTCAACAGCTCCATGATGATGTACGTCGTGCCGTCGTCGAGCTCGACGAAGTCGGTGACGTCGACGATGTTGCGGTGGCGGACCCGGTTGACGGTGCGGGCCTCCTGAAAGAACCGGGCGACCGCATCGCGCCGGCTCGCGTAGTCGCTGCGCAACAGCTTCAGCGCGACCTCGCGGCCGAGCTTGATGTGCTCGGCGCGGTACACGTAGCCCATGCCGCCCTTGCCGAGCAGCTCGACGATGCGGTAGCTGCCGAGCACGGCGTCGAGGTAGTCCTCGGGGCTGTCGCTGCGCCGCACCACCGAGCGCTGGCCCGAGGGTGGTGGCGGGGCCGGGGTCTTGCCGCGGCCGCCGGGCGACTCGATCGCGGTGACCACGCGGTTGTGGGTGCCGAGCGCGAGCTCCGACGACGGATCCTCGGAGCCCGACGGATCGTACTGCATCGACTGCGTAGGCTCACGCACACCGTCGCCCACAGCGCCCTGCGGCGGCGGATAGTCGCGTGAACGAGGATCGCGGGTCATGTGGGAGCGCCGCGCCGCCATCCACCGGAGGATGGTGCGATCAGACGACCGATCATACGATCCCTGCACAGTCTCAGCAACTGAGCGATTCCGGTAGCTTGTGAGTTACCCCACGAAGCTTGCGCCGGGTGCTCGCAAGAGTGTCGAACCTTCGTTCGTCGGTCTTGTCGATCGGCTTGCCGTCATACTGCCGGCCGCCCTTGTACGGATTGTACGGAAAAGATCGTCAGCTCGAGGACTCGCTGCCTCACTTGGGGATGCAGGCGTCGAGCAGCTGCTCCGCCGCGACCAGCTCGCCACGGACCTGAGCGGTCGGCTCGGTGATGTGCAGGCTGACGAGCGCGGCCAGCACCTGGGCGTCGCACGTGGTGCGCAGCGCCCGGACCACGGTCGCGCGGACATCGCGCGATGGATGGGCGAGCAAGCTCTTCAGGGGCGGGATATCGCCGGCGAGGACGACCTGGGCGACCCCCATCGTCTCGACCGCCGCGCGCAGCAGCATGACATCCTTGCCGGTCGGCGCGGCGAGCAGCTGGTAGGCCACGACGAGCTGGTTCAGGGTCTGGTGCACCGGGCCCTCGGTGCAGCCGGTCTGGGGGCAGTAGCCGGCCAGCGTGCGGATCGCGCGAATCCGGACCCCGGCGTCCACGGTGGGGTCGAGCGCGATCAGCCCGAGGCTGCTCTGCGCGAGGTCGGGCGTGGTGAACGCGGTGTTGAGCGAGGACACCGACGGCGGGGCGTCGATCAGGGTGAGCTCGCTCTGCACCGGCGGGGTCAGCAGCATCGAGACGTCGCCGCGCGCGGGCAGCGCGACCAGCAGCACCGCGCCCGCCACGACCGGCCATCGCGTGGTGCGCCGGCGGGCCGCCCGCGTCGTCACGGATTTCGTCACGGATTTCGTCGCGGGTTGCGGCGTCGCGTCACGGCCGGTCACGGCACCACCGATCCCTGCAGCACCGCGCTGCGCGTGAGGATCTCGCGCTGGTCGGCGCTGAGCACCGGCGGTGGCTGATCGTCGGGGTCGACCGGCTCGGCGAAGAACATCAGGTTGGTGGACGGGTCGCCGGTGTGGTCGTCGTCGATCTGGTCGTGCCAGGTCGGGTGGTCCGGAGTACCGTTCTCGACGTTGTGGTACAGGCCCATGTAGCGCGCCAGCTCGTGCGCGGTGAGGTGGGCCAGCGCGGTCCACGACCGGTAGCACAGGGTGTCGAGGCCGATCACGATGCCGGACTGGCGGGTCCCGCTCAGCCCGGCCGGCCCGGGGTTGGGGCCGAACGCCTGGATCCCGGCGGGCGACAGCGTGCGGACGAAGAACACGTTGATCCCGGTCGCGTACTTGCCGAGCTTGAGCAGGTCGCCGGCGTTCGCGGCGTCGAGCCCGTCGAGCGTGGGGTGGTCGAGGATGTCCTCGTAGCTGATCGCGCCGACCGAGATCGCGGCGCGGTCGAACACGGTGTGGATCTCGTCGAGGTAGGCCTGGAACCCGGGCGCCGTTCCGGCGCTGGCCGCGTTGAGCGGGTCGGTGCCGATCGTGGCCTGGCACGGGTGATCGGTCAGATCGAGGAAGAACAGGTGCAGCTCGAGGTGGACGCCGGAGTCGAGCCGGACCACCGCCGTGACCTGGGGGATCGCGGTGCCGACGGAGTCATCGGCGTTCTGCGACGCGAGGTTGATCTGGTACACGCCGGTCATGACGCCGACCGAGGAGCCCGACGGGATCGACAGCACCGACTGGCCGAACCCGGGCGTGTGGCGCTGGGCGTTGGCGAAGAACTGATCGGCCTCCTCGGCCTCCGTGCACGCGCCGGAGGCGGACGAACATGGCCGGGCGTAGATCCGGTTGCCGTTGGGCGCCATGACGCTGGTCGCGCCGACCTTCTGGTCCGGATCGGGGACGCTCATCACCAGCTCGACCGAGGTCGCGATCGTCGGCGCCGGGATCAAGACCTCCGGAGTGGTGTTGTCGACCGGGATCCTCCAGGTCAGGAGGCCGCTCTCCGGCAAGCAGCCCTCGAACAGCGCGTGGCTGACGACCGTGCTGGGGATGACGGCGCAGTTGTAGCCGGCCCCGCAGTCGCGGCTCTTCTGGCACACATCGACGCAGTGACCGAGAGCACAAGTGCCGTTCCGGCAGTCGGCGTCGAGGACGCACTCCGAGCCGGCGGGGGCGGTGTCGTTCTCCTGGGTGCAGGTCGCCTCGAGGTGCAGGTCGCTGCCGGCGGCGGACTTGTCGAGCTGACACGACAGGCCCGCGGCGCAGTCGACCTCACTCGAGCAGTTGTCGCCGGGCCCGCCGGTGGCAGGCTTGCAGCTGCCGTCGTCCTCGCACGAATAGCCGTCGCCGCAGTCGGGGGCGCGCTGGCAGCGGGGCTGGCAGCGTCCGTTCAGGCACTGCAGGGAGCTGGAGCAGTCATCATTGCCCCCACACGTCGTGCCGATCTCACCGCTGCCGCCGGGACATCCGGTCACGGCAACGAGCAAAGCCATCCGCATGAGCGCGCTGCGATGCATCGACCTTCCGTGCGCAAAGAATCTGCGCCGCGTCCGAGTATATAATGGCGCCTTGTCGGGGGAGATGAATCATGCGGCTAGCTTTGTCAGCGGTTCCTGCGAGCGTGGCAATTTCGGCTGCATTATCAAGCGCCTCGGCGGTTGCCGGGCCTGCGCTCGACGATGACCCGGCAAAGCGATCTGCGCCACCTTCTGCGCAAGCTTCGCATGACGAGCTCGACTGCGTGAAGGTTGCCAACGACCCGCGTTGCCAGGCGGTCGAGATCGACTACGGGGTCGGGCTGCGCGCGCGGGCGGTGTGGCTGCCCAAGGCGGTGCTCGATCTGTTCCTCGATCGCGTGGCCGGCGGCGCGATGAACTACGGCGCCGGGATCGACTTCACGCGGCGCCGCGGCACGACCGAGCTGCAGATCGGCTTCGAGTACGAGCACGTCAACATCGGCGAAGGGGTCTTGATCAACAAGGGCGACAACGTCGCGGCCGGCGACGAGGCCGACTACGTGCTGAGCCCGCATGACTCGGGGCACCAGCTGGGCTGGTTCACGGCCGAGTTCACGTTCATCAACCACGCCGAGATCAACCACTGGCTGGCGTTTCGCTACGGGGCGGGGCTGGGGATCGGGGTGATCACCGGCGAGCTGGACCACTACAACATCGTCTGCGTGGGCGCGACGAACGCGGACCCGACACCGGGCTGCGTGCCGCCGCGGTTCAACGGCCGGGGCACCTATAGCGAAGGCGCGGAGACCCAGGTCGCGTACAACCTGCCGCCGGTGTTCCCCGTGGTCAACGCGATCCTCGGCTTCCAGTTCAAGCCGACGGACAAGCTGACGATCAACATCGAAGGCGGGATCCGCACACTTCCATTCGCGGGCATCTCCTCGTCGTACTTCTTCTAGCTCCTCCCCTCCACACGCTTCGCCTCGCAGACGCTCCCACACTCACGCCCCGGCGCTTCCCACGATCGCTGGGGAGATCATGAGCTCCCGCGGGCGCTGCGCCGTCGGGTCACCCCCCCGCCGCTCAGACAGTCCTCGCGCCGCGAGGGCGCGGGCACTGAGCCTTTCTCGTGATCCGGCGTTTCTCCGCCTCGTCACGTGGGGGCGCTTGCGGAACTCGCGGACGAGGGGGGCCCGACGGCTTGTGCGCCCGCGGGTGACGAGGTCTCAACGCTCCCTCACCTCGACAAGCCGGCGCGGCGAGCTGACGGGCGGCCGCGGCGATCCGAGCTAGACTCGCCGGCGTGGCGCACCCGATCGTCCTCGGCACGGCCGGGCATATCGATCACGGCAAGACCTCGCTGGTGCGTGCGCTGACCGGGATCGACACCGATCGGCTGCCGGTCGAGAAGGCGCGCGGGATCACGACGGAGCTCGGGTTCGCGCGGCTCGATCTGGGGGACCGGCGGATCGCCGTCGTCGATGTTCCCGGGCACGAGCGGTTCGTGAAGTCGATGGTCGCGGGCGCCACCGGCCTCGACCTGGTGTGCCTGGTGATCGCGGCGGATGAAGGCGTGATGCCGCAGACGCGGGAGCACCTGGACATCTGCGAGCTGCTGGGCGTGCGCCGCGGCTTGATCGTCGTGACCAAGCGCGATCTGGTCGACGACGAATGGCTGACCCTGGTCACCCAGGATATCCGCGCCGCCGTCGCGGGCACGTTCCTGGCCGCAGCGCCGATCGTCACCTGCTCGACCAAGACCGGCGCCGGCCTCGACGAGCTGCGGGCCGCGATTGCGGCCCTGATCGACGATCTGCCGCCGCGCGAGGCGACCGGGGTGTTCCGGTTGCCGATCGATCGGGTGTTCACCGTGAAAGGCTTCGGCACGATCGTCACCGGCACCGTGCTCGGCGGCCAGGTCGCGCTTGGCGACGAGATGACGGTCTTGCCGACCGGGCTGACGGCGAGGGTGCGCGGCATCGAGGTCCACGGCGAGGCGGTCGAGCGCGCGATCGCCGGCCACCGGGCGGCGCTCAACCTGGGCGGCATCGCGGTCGACGACCTGGCGCGCGGCGATCTGCTGGCGCACGCCGGTCGGGTCGCCGCCTCGCACATCCTCGATGTCGAGCTGCGCTACCTGCGCACCGCGCCCGGTCCCCTCGGGCCGCGCACCAAGGTCCTCGTCCACCACGGCACCACGCAGGTCCTCGCGACCCTCGCGCTCGTCGGACGCTCGACCCTCGCGCCCGGCCAACCCGCGCTCGCCCAGCTCCGGATCGATGCCCAGACGCCGCTCGCCGCGTTGCCCGGCGACCACTTCATCGTGCGCGGCTTCGTCGCCACCGCGAGCCACGGCACCACGATCGGTGGCGGCCGGATCGTGCGCGTGCTGGCGCCGCGGGCCCGCAAAGGCGCCGCGCATGCCGAGGCGATCGAAGCGCTCGCCGCCGCGCGCCTCGATCAACGGATCTCGCTCGACATCAAGGCCGCCGCATTCGCTGGCCTGGGCATCGCCGAGCTGGTCCGCCGGCTGGGCCAGCCGCCCGAGACCCTCGCGCCCGCGCTCGCCAACCTCGTCGCCGGCGGCGACCTGCTCCTCGTCGGAACCGGCGACCACGCGCACTACGTCCACGCCACCGCAGTCGCCGCGCTAGAGGCACGGATCGCCGCGTCCCTCGGCGCCACCAGCCCCGCCAGCCCCGCCAGCCCCACCAGCCCCGCCAGCCCGGCCAGCCCCACCGACGGGATCGGCCGCGAGGAGCTACGCACCCGGCTGCCCGCCGCGCTCCCCGTCCGCGCTTACGAGGCGATCGTCGCCGGCCTGGCCAGCCGCGGCAAGCTGATCGTCGATGGCGAGCGAGTCCGCCGGGTCACCGCGACCAAGCCCGGCGCCACGCTGAGCACCGCCGAGACCGAGCTGCTCGCCCGGTTCCAGGCCTGGGCCCTCGAGCCACCCCGCCCCGCCGAGGTCCCGACCACCGTCGGCCGTCCCGCCGCCGAGATCAAGCCGCTGCTCGACCGCCTGCTTGCCGGCAAGTGGCTCGTCAAGATCAAGCCGGACCTCTACATGCATCCCGCGATCGTCGCCGATCTGCGCACCCGGCTCATTGCCTTCCTCGACGTCCACAAGACGATCGACGCCCAGCAATGGAAGGAGCTGACCGGCGCGAGCCGCAAGTTCACGATCCCGCTCGCCGAGTACTTCGACGGCGAGAAGCTCACCCTGCGCATCGGCGATCTCCGTCGCCGTCGCTGAGCTGCAACGACCAAGACCTCAAGCGCAGGAAGCTGAGGTGGAACGCGAGGCGATGGAACGCGAGGCGATGGAACGCGAGGCGATGGGAAGCGACGGCGATGGAACGCGAGGCGATGGAACGCGAGGCGATGGAACGCGAGGCGATGGAACGCGAGGCGATGGGAAGCGACGGCGATGGGGAGCGACGGCGATGGGGAACGGCGGCGATGGGGGAGCGACGGTAATGGGGAGCGTTGAGACCTCGTCACCCGCGGGCGCACAAGCCGTCGGGCCCCCCTCGTCCGCGAGTTCCGCAAGCGCCCCCACGTGACGAGGCGGAGAAACGCCGGGTCACGAGAAAGGCTCAGTGTTTGCGACCTCGCGGCGCGAGGACTGTCTGAGCGGCGAGGGGGTGACCCGACGGCGCAGCGCCCGCGGGAGCTCGTGTTCTCCCAAGCGATCGTGCGAAGCGCCGAGTGGGGGGAGCGGGGCGAGGCGAGTGGGAGTGGGTCAGGGTAGCTCGCGCAGCTCGCGCTTGAGGACCTTGCCGGTGGGGTTGCGGGGCAGCTCGGCGAGAAATGTCACCCGGCGCGGCCGCTTGAAGTCGGCGAGGCCGTCGCGGCAGTAGGCGATGACGTCGGCCTCGGAGAGAGAGTGGCCGTTGCGTACGACAATGAAGCCGCGCAGGGTCTCGCCCCACTCGGGGTCGGGCACGCCGATCACAGCTGCCTCGAGGATCGCCGGGTGAGCGTGGAGGTGATCTTCGATCTCGCGCGGGTAGATGTTCACGCCGCCGGAGATCACCATGTCGTGCTTGCGCGACTCGAGGTAGTAGTAGCCGTCGGCGTCGCGGCGGCCGAGGTCGCCAACCGAGATGAAGCCGTCGCGCTGCGCCGACTTGGTCGCCTCGGCGTTCTTGTGGTAGCCGGAGATCAGCATCGCGTTGCGGGCGTAGAGCTCGCCGACCGCGCCCTCGGGGACATCGTGGCCGGCGTCGTCGAGCAAGCGGATGTCGTTGCCGGCGACCGCGCGGCCGATCGTGCCGGGCCGGGTCACGTGGTCGCCCGGGCCGGCCAGGGTCACGATACCGGTCTCGGTCGCGCCGTAGAAGTTCCAGAGGATCGGCCCGAAATGTGCCATGAACCGGCGCGCGGCCTCGGTCGCGAGCGGCGCGGCGGCCGACATCACCCAGCGCAGCGAGCTGGTGTCGTAGCGCGCCAGCGTGTCCGCCGGCAGGTTCGTGGTGCGGATGATCATCGTCGGCACCATCAGCGTGCAGGTCACCCGCTCGCGCTGGATGATGTCGAGTGCGCGCTCGGGCTCGAAGTGGTTCATCAGCACGATCGTGCCGCCGAGCGCCATCATCATCGACACGAACGCCGGCGCGGCGCTGTGGTAGAGCGGGCAGACCACGAGGTGGCGGTCGTCGGCGCGGACGCCGACCTGGCTCAGCAGATCGGCGACCGACTCCAGGCCGGTCGTCCGCCAGCTGCGGTGCGCGCCCTTGGACTTGCCGGTCGTGCCCGAGGTGTAGACGATCACGCCCGGCTCGTCGGAGGCGTCGCCGCTCGGCCGCGGCCGCGACGCGACCTCCGGCGACGCCTCGGCGAGCGCGCGCGACCAGTCGGTGAGCTCGTGGCCGGCGCGGGAGTCCGCGCCACCACCCACGATCACGATCGGTCCGTGCTGGCCGATCTGCGCGCGCGCCTCGGTCATCACCGCGAGGTAGTCGGCGTGGACCAGCGTGGCCTGCGGCTCGGCGTGGCCGAGGATATAGGCGACCTCGCCGGACTTGAGCCGGTAGCCGATCTGCACCGCGCTCGCGCCCAGCCGGGCGAGCGCCTGCTGCGCGATCAGGTACTCGCTGCCGTTCGGCAGCATCAGCGCGACCCGGCTGCGCGGTCCGGCGCCGCGGGCGGCCAGCGCGTTGGCGAGCCGGTTGATCGTGGCGTCGAGCTCGCCCCACGTCATCCGGCGGACTCCGTCGGTGTCGTACTCGACCAGCGCTTCCTTGTCGGGGTGCGCGGCGGCGTGGAACACGGTCGCCAGGTGCGGCCCGAGCGGCAGCTTGCTGGCGTCCTTCAGGAACGCCGCGAGCTGGGCCGGGCGCACCGGCTGCACGATCCCGGTCTGGTGCAGCGCGCGCGCGACCCGGACCGCGCGGGAGACCTGCTTGCGGAGCGCGGCGACGACGCTCGGGACTGTCGGAACTGTCGGCACGCACCGACGGTACACGCGCGGCGGGGCGGCGCCGAGGGCTGGCGCGCGCGATCAGTGACGCAGGGCGGTCGCGAGCAGCTGCGTGACCTCGGTCAGCTGGGCCGATGGCGGCGGGTGGCGGGCGACGTAGCGCGTCCACGCGTCGCGCGCGGTGGCCTCGTCGTGGAGATCGTAGCTGACCCGGCCGCGCAGGTAGAGCGCGTCGGTCAGCCAGGGCACGGGCCTTTTGGTCTGCTGCTCGACCTCGGCGGCGAGCCGGGTCGCGCTGGCGAGCGCGGCGGACGCGCGCGGCCCCTGGTTGGCATCGCGGTAGAGCTGGGCCATCCGCCAGAACGTGGTGGCGTCGGGGTGGATCTTGGCCGCCGCCTCGAGCCACTGCAGCGCCGTCGCCGGCTGCTGCAGCTCCTGGTACGACGCGCCGATCAGGAACATGACCTCGGCGTTCTGCGGCTCGAGCTTGGAGGCGGCGAGCAGCGGCGGCACCGCCTTGGCCGCCTCGTGGCGCGCGACGTACAGCCGGCCCTGGCCGGCGAGCGGGTTCTCCATCGCCGGTGCCGCCTCGGCCGCCGCGAGGTAGGACCGCAGCGCGAGATCTTGCAGCTCGCGGTCGCCACCCAGCGCGAGCGCCTCGGCGGCGCGGCCGAGCGCGTCGAGGTACTGCGGATCGCGGTCGAGCTCGGCGGCGCGCTGGAGCGCCTGCTTGGCCTCGAGCGGCCGACCGGCGGCGAGCAGACCTTCGCCCTTGAGGTACAACCCGGCGGCGTTGTCGGGATCCGCGGCGACGATCAGCGCGCCCTGCGCGCCGGCCTTGTCGGGCGCGCCGGTGCGGGCATAGAACTGGCCGGCCCGGCCGCGGAGCTCGAGGCTCGGATCCACGCTGGCGAGCAGCTTGCCGTACAGCGCCCCGGCGTCGCCGTCGCGGCCGAGCGCCTCGTACGCGCGGGCGAGCACCACGCCGATGTCGGCCCGCGCCGGATCGGTGGCCAGCGCCGCCTCGAGCGCCTCGAGCGCCTCGGCGTTCTTGCCGGCCTTGAGCAGCGCGCGGCCGAGCTGGAGCCGGGCCTCGGCGTCGCCGGGGCGGGCGTCGGCCGCCTTGCGCAGCCACGGCTCGGCCTGCGCGGCGTTGCCGCTCTGGAGATAGGCCTGGCCCAGCCGCAGCGCGAGCCGCGGATCGTGCTCGGCCTGGCCGGCGAGCGCGCCGAGCAGCAGCTCCGTGCGCGCGCGCAGCTCGCCGGCGCGGCTGGTGTTCTTGGCGTCGTCGGCGACCGTGGTCATCGCGCCGAGCTTGTCGATCGCGGCCATCATCGGCGCGAGATCGAGATCGCCCGCGACCTTGGCGCCGGCGACGTAGGCGTCGACCGCGGCGTCGTCCTTGCCCTCGGCCTCGAGCAGCCTGCCGGTGATCAGCTGCAGCCGGGCCTGCTCGAGCGGCGTGAGCGGCGTGGGGTGCGCGGCGAGCGCGGTCAGCCGCTGGGTCGCGAGCGGCAGCTTGTGATCGTCGACCTCGAGCTCGCTCTGCACGAGCTGGGCGGCGACGTCGTCGCGCGAGATCGCCAGCGCGGCGGCGGCGAGCTCGGTGGCGAGCGCCAGCTTGCCGTCGTGCAGCTCGGTGTCGGCGAGCCCGGTGGTCGCCGCGAGATCCTGCGGCACGACCGCGAGCGCCTTCTTGAACCGCGCGCGCGCGACGTCGTAGCGCCCGGCGCGCTTGGCGGCGTCGCCGGCGCGGCTCCATGCCTGCGCGACCGCGCGCGGATCGGCCGCGGCGAGGTCCTTGCGGGCGAGGATCGCGAGCAGATCGGCCTCCTGCTGCTCGACCGCCGACGGTGGCTCGGCCGCGGCGAGCCCGACCTGGGCGCCGAGGTGATCCTTGGCGATCGCGAGCACCGCCGCGAAGTCGGCGCGCGCGCCCTCGAGCTCGGCGAGCTCGAGCTTGGCGGTGCCGCGGCCGTACAGCGCCGGTAGCTTGACCGCCGGCACGGCGACCGCGGTGTCGTAGGCCTTGACCGCGGCGGCGGGGTCACCCTTGGCATCGAGCGCCCAGCCGAGGTACAGCGCGAGCGGGCCGTCCTTGGGCGCGGCGTTGGTGAGCGGGGTGAGCTGGATGATCGCGGCCTCGGGCTGGTGCGCGGCGAGCGCCGACAGCGCGCGCGCCCGGGCGAGCTGCGGGCTCGAGATCTGCTCGCCGCCGGCGACGTCGAGCATGCGGGACGCCTGCGCGAGCTTGGCCGCGGCGCCGGTGCCGTCGGACAGCGCGCCGGCGAGCAAGGTCTCGGCGCCGATCCCGAGCGCCGCGGGGTTCTTGGCGTCGAGCTCGACGACCTGGCGGGCGGCGGTGGCGGCGCGCTGCCAGTGCTGCGGATCGGCGGCGGCGTACGCGGCGCGCGCGATCTGCAGCTGCTCGGCGATCTGCGCCTCGCGCGCGACCGCGGCGGCGTGGCGCCGGTAGACCAGGGCGCCACCACCGCCGAGCACGGCGACGGCGATCGCGCCACCGAGCACGAGCTGCTTGCGCCGCGCCTTGGCCCGCGCGGCACTGGCCGCGTCGACGGCCGGGCGCGCGGCGGGCTGCTGGGCCGCGGTCCGGGTCAGCTTGGGCATCGCGGCCGTCGGGGCGGTCTCGAGCTCGCTCTCGGCATCGCGGGCCTCGGCCGGCCGCGGGTCCTGGAACCGGGCACTGCGGGGCTCGGGCTGGGCGGCCCGCGCCGGCGGTGAGCGGTGACCCGAGGGTGGCGCGGGCTGGGTGGACGCCGGCGGAGCTGGTTGAGCCGTCGGAGCGAGTTGAGCTGGCTGGGCTGGCTGGGCCGACTCAGATCGCTCGAGCTCGGCGAACGCCGCGCCGGGATCGGGCGCGATCAGCTCGAGCTCGGGGCCGTCCTGCAGCTCCGCGCCGAACGGCCGGTGGGCCGGCGAGGTCGGGGCCGCGCGGGGCAGGTCGTCGAAGAAGCCTTTGGGCGCGACAGCGTCGGTCGGCTTGCCGAGCGGCCGGCCGGGCAGGTCGTCGAAGAAGCCTTTGGGCGCCGGGGCCTCGGACTTGCCGGAGTTCGGGAGGCCGGGGACGTTGTCGAAGTATCCCTTCGGTGCGGGGGCCTCGGGCTTGCCGGAGTTTGGGAGGCCCGGGGCGTCGTCGAAGAAGCCCTTGGGCGCGGGGACCTCCGGGGCGCCGGCCTTCGGGTGAGACTTGACCTGCGGGAGGTCGTCGAAGAAGCCCTTGGGGGCGGGGAGCTCGGCGTTGCGGCCGGCCGCGCTGGGTCGCGGGAGGTCGTCGAAGAAGCCCTTGGGGGCGGGGGCGTCGGCGTCGGCCGATGGGTTGCGCGGGCCGGTCTTGGTCCGGGGCTTGGCCTGCGTGGCTTCGTCGAAGAAGCCCTTGGGGGCGGGGACGTCGGCCGGTGGGTTGCGCGGGCCGGTCTTGGTCCGGGACTTGGCCTGCATGGCTTCGTCGAAGAAGCCCTTGGGGGCGGGGACGTCGGCCGGCGGGTTGCGCGGGCCGGTCTTGGTCCGGGGCTTGGCCTGCATGGCGTCGTCGAAGAAGCCCTTGGGCGCGGGCAGATCGGCGGTCGTGCTCGGTTGGGGGAGGTCGTCGAACAAGCCCTTGGGCGCGGGCAGATCGGCGGCGCTGCGCGGGCCGGTGGTCGTGCGCGCGGTCGTGCTCGATTGCGGGCGCGCGGTCGTACTCGATTGCGGGCGGTCGTCGAACAAGTCCTTGGGCGCGGGCAGATCGGCGACGGGGCTCGCGTTCGGCTGTGGGAGGTCGTCGAAGAACCCGTGCGGGGCCGGCAGCTCGGAGTTGCGCGGCAGCGGCTCGGTGCTGCGCGGCGGGGCCGGCAGGTCGGGGATCATCGGTCCCCGCTTGGGCGCGGGGAGATCGGAGATCGTCGGCTTGGCGGCGCTGGTCGGCGAGAGATCGGTCATCGTGCGCTTGCCGGTGAGCTTGGGCGCGGGCAGATCGGCGACCTCGCGGGTCGCCCTGGGCGCGGGGAGATCGGAGACCGCGTCGCGCGTCTGCTCGATCGACGGCGGACGCTTGCCGGTGAGCTTGGGCGCGGGCAGATCGATGCCGCCGTCGTTGGACATCAGCGCCGAGCTGCCCGAGCTCGGTGGAGCGTCGAGATCGAGCGCCGGGACGGATCCGGTGGTCGCGGACCCGCCCGGTCCGCGTGCGGGCCTGGGAGCCGATAGCTCGGGATCGCGCGTCGCGGCGAGCCCGGCGCGCATCGGGATCCTGCCGGTGCCGGGCGCCTTCGATGCCGGCGGCTGGAACGGGCCGATCGCGCTGCTGCGCTTGGGCGCGGGCAGATCGGCGAGGTCGATGATATCCGTCGGCACGGCCGGCGTCGGCACGGCGATCGGCACAGCGATCGCAACGCGGGCCTTGCAGTCGACGCACGTGATGAACTTCGCGCCGGCGGGCACGTTGGCTTCGGGAACGCGGTTGAGCGTCCCGCAGGCCGCGCAGGTGGCCTCGATCATCGTCGGCGATCATACCCTGCCGACGGCCGCCGCGCTCAGCGACAAGGCCGCGAGCTGGAATCACACGGCGGCGTGTTGCCGGGCGCGCCGGACGGCCCCGGGTGCACCATTACAGGTGCCACCCGACGCGGCGGTCCGGATGGCTGGCTGTCATCGACATCGTCGTCGTCGTCGAACACCCGGGCGCCGCCGAGGTGCTTGCCATGATGCACGATCGCCTTGCGCAGCTGGTTCTCGAGCCGCCGCTCGAGCGCCGGCATCACGACCAGGAGCTTGGCCATCTGGACCGGCGGCAGGACCTTGCGCAGCTCGGTGATCCTCCGGTCCTCGAGCTCGCGGAACCCGCGCTGGACCGCGAGCGCCTCGTCGATCAGGTGCTCGATCGCGCGCGGATCGCGGAGCGTATCGACGTGGCGCATCCGGCGCATGACGTCGACGCGCTTCTGCAACAGCTTGTCGGTCTCGTCGTCGAACCGCGCGAGCATCGGGAACAGCCGGCCGGCGGTCGGCTCATCGAGCGCGAGCTCCTCGGTCAGCGTGAACGCCCGCATCGTCCGGATCTTCTTCTTGACCTGCTCGCGGCGCTCGGGCGAGGCGAGCCCGGGGCCGTCATCCGCCGTGTCGTCCGGCGCCCCCCGCCGCGGCTGGGCGAGCGCGGTCGTGACCAGCCCGCTGCCGGTGAGCCCGGTGAGCCGGCCGAGCCCCGAGAGCCCCCAGAGCCCCCAGAGCCCTGTGACGCCAAGCCCGAGCCACAGCGCGAAGCTCCGCGCGCGCATCAGCCTTTCTTCCTCGGCGCGCCCTCGGCGGCGAGCCAGCGTTCGGCGCGAGCGAGCGCGGCGTCATCGAGCCCATCGACCCACGCGAGGTCGGCGGCCGGCAGCAGGCCGGCGTCGTCGTCGGCTTCGCCGGACCCGGGCGCGTCGTCCGCGGCCTCGGCGGCGGCCTCGTCCACGGTCTCGTCCACGGCCTCGTCGTCGCCCGGCTCGCCGAGCAGCGCGCGCGCCGCCGGCGCGGACACGTCGACATCGACCTCGGCGCCATCGAGCCACAGCGAGACCACGCCGGTACCAGTGGCGGCGTCGCCGGCGGCCTCGGGCGGGACCTGGGGCGCGCGCTGGCTCGCCAGGCCATGGCTCGGGATGACCGGCCGCGGGGCCTCCGCGACCGGCGCGCGGTGCGACCACATCACGACCAGCAGCACCGCCAGCGCGGTGACCAGGGTCGTCGTCGGGGCGAGCCAGGTCCAGCGCCGCCACCACGGCCGCGGGACGGAGCTGCCGACCGCGCTGCGGATCGAGCGCTCCATCGCCGACCAGTCGGGCTCGCCGCCCTCGGGCTCGGGCGGCAGCGCACGCAGCCGGTCGATGAGGCCGCGGACCGCTGCATGATCGGCGCGCGCCGCGGGGTCGCGCGCGAGCCCGGCCTCGACAGCGCGGCGGTCCTCGGGCGACAGCTCGGCGACGCCGTCGACGTAGGCCGCGACGAGCGCGGACTCATCACCCTGGCCATCGCGGCGATCACGACGCATGTTCGGCTCCGAGGATGTCACGCAGCCGCTTCACGGCGTAGTGAAAGTTGACCTTGGCGGTGTTCTCGCTGCAATCGGCGAGCACGGCGACCTCGCGGAACGACAGGTCGTCGAACACGCGGAGCTCGAGCACCAGCTTCTGCTTGGGCGGTAGCTGGGCGATCGCCCGGCGGAGCTGGGCGCGGTCGTCGCCGGCGCTGAGCTGGGCGGGAGCCGGGTTGTCGTCGATCAACGACTCCTCGTCGATCTCCGCCGGCTGCTCGCGGCGGTGGTCGCGCAGCCACGACAGCGCGCAGTTGATCGCGATCCGGTACAGCCAGCTGCGCACCGTCGCCGTGCCGCGGAACCCGGTGAGGCCGCGGAACGCGCGCACGAACGCGAGCTGGGTGATATCGGCGGCGTCGGCATCGCTCTTCACATAACGCCTGACCAGCCGCCACATTCCCTTCTGGTGGCGGCGGACCAGCACATCGAACGCGGCGCGGTCACCGTCGCGAAATCGCTCCGCCAGCTCGAGGTCGGGGTCGGCCGCCGTCACGGGCGATGGCCGCTCCAGCAGGGGCAATCCGGCGGCGAACGACTCCACGGGCAGGCAGACCCCCGCCTTGCCATCGTGGTTAAGCCCGCGGTAGTGTTCGTCCTCAACTTACTTCGATCATTACTAAAACGAGGAAACGGAGTCACGCATGCTCGACCCTGCCCGGATGGACGACGTCCTGCGCCGCGGCAACCCTGATGTTGCCACGCTGGTCGCGGCGTGGCGCGGCTTTGACGATCGCCGGCGCAAGCTCCAGGGCGAGCTCGACACGCTGCGGCAAGCCCGCAACGCCGCCAACGAGAAGATGTCGAAGCTCGACAAGAAGTCCGACGAGTTCGCGGCGACGCGCGACGCCATGAAGGCGCTCGGGGCCAAGATCAAGGACGGCGAGGGCGAGCTGACCAAGCTCGAGGCGCAGTGCGAGCAGAACCTGCTCGTGATCCCGAACGCGCCGCACGCCAGCGTGCCGTCGGGCAGCTCGGAGGCAGATAACCCGGTGCTCCACACCTGGGGCGAAAAGCCCGTGTTCGACTTCCCGCCGCGGCCGCACGACGAGCTCGGCCGCGAGCTCGGGGTGTTCGACTTCGAGGGCGGCGCGCGGATCTCGGGCGCGCGGTTCACGGTGCTGCGCCGCGAGGCGTCGCGGCTCACCCGCGCGCTGCTCAACTACATGCTCGACCTCCATACCTCGCGCGGCTACGAGGAGGCGTGGCCGCCGGCGCTCGTTCGCCGGATCGCGCTGGTCGGGACCGGCCAGCTGCCCAAGTTCGCCGAGGATATGTTCCGGATCGATCTGCCGGTCGGGCCCGATCACGTCGCCGACAACGACCTGTTCCTGTCCTCGACCGCCGAGGTCCAGATCACGAACCTCCACATGGACCAGATCCTCGACGGCGACTCGCTGCCGCGGCGGTACGCAGCCTACGCGGCGTGCTTCCGGGCCGAGGCCGGGTCGGCCGGGCGCGACACCCGGGGCCTGATCCGCCAGCACCAGTTCGACAAGGTCGAGCTGGTCAAGATCGCCGCGCCGGAGACCAGCTACGACGAGCTCGAGCGGATGCGCGAGGACGCCGAGCGCGTGCTGCAGGGCCTCGGGCTGCACTATCGCGTGGTCGCGCTGTGCACCGGCGACATGGGGTTCTCGGCGACGAAGACCTACGATCTCGAGGTCTGGCTGCCGGGCCAGGATGCCTATCGCGAGATCTCGTCGTGCTCGAACTGCGAGGACTTCCAGGCCCGGCGGGCGAAGATCCGCTACCGCCCGGCGGCGGGTGAGAAGCCGCGTCACGCCCACACGCTCAATGGCTCGGGCGTCGCGATCGGCCGCACGATCGTCGCGATCTTCGAGCAGTTCCAGCAGGCGGATGGCTCGATCCTGATCCCGCCGGCGCTCCGTCCGTACATGGGCGGGCTCGAGCGGATCCAGCGTCCGGCGCACGCGGACCGTGGATGATCTGGGCTTGGGCCTTGTGCTCGGCCGGGCGGGCTTGGTAGGAACCTGGTTCTGGCGAAGTGCCACGGGATCCATCGATCCGCTTTCTCGGAGAACATCCTTTACAAGTGAATCGCGATCCATATACTTCGCCCCTGCCTCTGGGAATGCCTGGAGGAGTGGCCGAGTGGTCGAAGGCAGCGGTCTTGAAAACCGCCGAGCGCAAGCTCCGGGGGTTCGAATCCCTCCTCCTCCGCTGGTTGGCTTGATAACTGAATAGTGTCACGCAAGTGGTTCTGGGCGGGACGCGTCCCGTAGCGCGCGTCCGCCCGATGTTTCGTGTTTGTTTGGCAAAGCGGACGCGCCATCTGGAGAGATGGCCGAGTGGCTGAAGGCACCGGTTTGCTAAACCGGCGTATGGGGTTTTCCTGTACCGAGGGTTCGAATCCCTCTCTCTCCGCGTCGAAGTTTGTGAGGATCCGTAGCTCAATGGATAGAGCACCGGTCTACGGAACCGGGGGTTAGAGGTTCGACCCCTCTCGGATCCGCAGCTGGTTTGTAGGCACGCCGCAAGAGATATGACGGACGAGCAATGGATGAGCGCCGCGCTTGAAGAAGCGCGGGCCGCCGCGGCCGCGGGAGATGTTCCCGTTGGTGCGGTGGTCGTGATCGAGGACCGCATCGTCAGCCGCGGTCGCAATCGCCGCGAGGTCGATCGCGATCCCACGGCCCACGCCGAGATCGTCGCGCTCCGCGCGGCGGCCACGGCGCTCGGTCAGTGGCGGGTCGAGGGGACGTTGATCGTCACCCAGGAGCCGTGTCCGATGTGCGCGGGGGCGCTGGTGAATGCGCGGGTCAGCCGGCTGGTGTTTGGCTGTCCCAACCCCAAGGCCGGCGCGGTGATCACGCTGTATCAGCTGGTCTCCGATCCACGGCTCAATCACCGGATGGCGGTCACCGGCGGCGTTCGCGCCGGCGAGTGCGCTGCCGAGCTGCAGCGATTTTTTGCCGAGCTACGTCGCGGTCCGAGCTTTCGATGAGCCCGGGTCTCGAGCATTCTCGTCGAAGCGTTTCTGGAGGGGTGTCCGAGTGGCCGATGGTGTCTGATTCGAAATCAGATGTGCGCAAGCACCGGGGGTTCAAATCCCTCCCCCTCCGCAAATTGTAAACGACCCTCGTGAGGAGGGATGACCGAGCGGCCGAAGGTGCACGATTGGAAATCGTGTGTATCGCAAGGTACCGAGGGTTCGAATCCCTCTCCCTCCGCCGTCCATAACCACTGCGTGACGAGTTTATGGTCCCGGGTGACGCAACAGCTGTGAACCCCGCCAGGTCCGGAAGGAAGCAACGGTAGCGGAAATAGCGGGTGCCTGGGGCCACCTTTTTGCGAGCGACGATTCGAAGACGAGTCGTCGCTCGCGGTCTTTTCGGATGTTATAGAGATCGAGATGCTCTCCAGAGCCACGATCGCAGTGATCCTAGGCACGCTGATCTGTTCGGTTTCTTGTAACAAGTCCGAGGGCGGCGATGCCCCGGGGAGCGCGGTGGCAACGGCGCCGGGAAGCGCGGCCAAGGCCAGCCCAGCCGCTGCCGGCGGGTTCAGCGCCGATCTGGCCGCCGAGCTCAACAGTGATCCGAAGGATCCCAAGGCGGGGAGCACGGCAGGCAGTGCGGCGGCGGCAGCCGGGAGCGCGGCAGCTGGGAGCGTGGTGGCCGGGAGCGCGGCGGGTGCAGCTGGGAGCGCGGCGGCCGGAGGTGCAGCTGGGAGCGCAGCGGGTGCGCCGGCCGGAGGTGCAGCGGGTGCAGCTGGGAGCACGGCGGGTGGGAGCGCGGCGGGTGGGAACGCGGCGGGGGCAGCTGGTACGGCGGGTGGCAGTGCAGCCGGTGCTGCGGCGGGTGGTGGTGCAGCGGGTGGCGGTGCAGCTGGTACGACGGGTGGCGGTGCGGCGGGTGGCGGCGCAGCTGGTGCAGCTGGGAGCGCGGCGGCTACCGCTGGCGGTGATGCGAAGCCTGCGGGGGGCCAGACCAAGCCCGCCGGCGGTGATGCGAAGCCCGCCGGTGGCGATGTGAAGTCCGCCGGTGGCGATGTGAAGTCCGCTGGTGGCGACGCGAAGCCTGCGGGGGGCGACGCGAAGCCGGGGACCGCGGTAGCGATGGCGGGTAGCGCAGGCCCGTCCGCACCGACGAAGCCCGACGCGACCAAGCCCGACGTGACCAAGCCGGGTCCTGACGCGACCAAGCCGAGCGGCGCGGCGGTAGCGGCGGGCAGCGCCGCGGCCCCGGCGACCGCGACCAAGCCGGCACCCCCTCCGCCCGAGCCGGCTCGTCCGGCGACGGCGAAGATGACCGCCGAGCTCGCGGCGATCAAGCTGTCGCTGCTGCCGAACTGGGATCGCGACATCGACGAGCCGGGCACGTTCCAGTACGTCGTGCGGATCAAGGGCACGCAGAGCTCCAAGACGTTCATCTTCCGCTACGGCTACGACGATCCGAAGGCGCCGAGCGATCGCGAGCAGTACAAGAAGTTCCTCCAGGACACCCACGTCATGACCGGCGAGATCAAGGATCGCCAGCGCGGCTCCGCGTGGTTCCTCGAGGGGACCGACGTCAACGGCTATCCTTCGTTTCGCTACGTCGTCCTCTACGGCGGCAAGCACTTGATCTGTTACGGCTCGCTCTACAAGGACGGCGATTCGAACAGGCTCGGCGACGATCGGGATCAGACGATCATCCAGGCGAAACAGATCTGCGAGACGCTGGCGTTGTAGCGTCGGCGTCACCGGGTATAGTCGCCGGTGCGCTGGTATGTCGTACCTGGTCCTCGCCCGCAAGTATCGGCCCACGACCTTCGCCGAGGTCGTCGGCCAGGAGCATGTGACCGAGCCGATCTGCCAGGCGCTCGACACCGGCCGGATCCACCACGCATATCTGTTCAGCGGACCGCGCGGCTGCGGCAAGACCTCCAGCGCCCGGATCCTGGCCCGCTCGCTGAACTGCGAGAAGGGCCCGACCTCGACGCCCTGCGGCGAGTGCGACTCGTGCGTCGCACTGGCCCCGATGGGCCCGGGCTCACTCGACGTGATCGAGATCGATGCGGCGTCTCACGGCCTGGTCGACGATGCGCGAGATCTGCGCGAGCGCGCGTTCTTCGCGCCGGTGTCGTCGCGGTACAAGATCTACGTGATCGACGAGGCGCACATGATCAGCTC
>DATBBB010000559.1:0-6668 GCA_036271215.1 Kofleriaceae bacterium
CTTGGCTTCGTAGTCGTAGAACTTGCCGGCGGGGCGGACCTCGACGGAGCCGAGCACCTTGCCGTCGAGGATGCCGACGAACACCTCGGTGCCGGCGATGTAGTCCTCGACGATCACCGGGCCGTGGAACTGGCGCGCGAGGCCGAGCGCGGCGGCGAGCTGGTCCGGGGTGTCGACCACGCTGACCCCGACCGAGCTGCCCTCGTTGGCGGGCTTGATCACGCAGGGCAGTGGCCAGCCGGCGAGCGCGGCGGCATCGTCGGCGTTGCCGTCCCCGGTGCCGGCACCGTCCCTGGTGACCGCGCTGGCCTCGTGCGGCAGCAGGCGCCAGCGCGGGGTCGGCAGCTGGTTGCTCTCGAAGATCCGCTTGGACATGACCTTGTCCATCGCGAGCGCGCTCGCGAGGATCCCCGAGCCGGTGCACGGCAGCTGCATGCACGCGCACAGCCCCTGGATCGCGCCGTCCTCGCCCCACGTGCCGTGCAGCGCGTTCCACACCACGGCGGCGCCGGAGGCCTCGAGCAGCTGGGCCAGGTGCGCGCCGGGCGTCCAGTCGATCGCGACGGCGTCCCAGCCGCGCTCCAGCAGCGCCGCCAGCACCCCGGCGCCGGTGTTGAGCGAGACCTCGCGCTCGGCGGACAGCCCGCCCATCACGACGGCGACGCGGCGACCCGCGAAGCGATGCGACATGGTGTTCTCCATCTTGCGTTGTGCGCGGCGCCGGCGTCAGTCCTCGCCGATGACCTTGACCTCGAGCTCGAGCGTGATGCCGTGGACCCGGGCGACCTCGGCGCGGACCCGCGCGATCAGCGCGATCAGCGCGCCGGCGGTGGCGCGGCCGGTGTTGACCAGCCAGTTGGCGTGGACCGGCGAGCACACCGCGTCGCCCTCGTGCCAGCCCTTGCAGCCGGCGGCCTCGATCAACCGGCCGGCGAACTGATCCGGCGGGTTCTTGAATGTCGAGCCGTTGCTCGAGACCTTCCTGGGCTCGCGCTCGGCGCGCCGCTTGCGCAGCGCCACGACCTCGGCCTGGATCTCCGCGCGCGGCCGCGGCCGCAGCGCCAGCTCGGCGGCGACCACGACCTCGGTCGCCGGCAGGTCGCTGTGGCGGTAGCGGAACCCGCACGCGGCGGTGTCGCGGCGCACGACCTCGCCGTCCGCGAGCCGGACGGTCTCGACCCAGGTCGTGACGTCCTTGAACTCGCCCAGGTAGGTCCCGGCGTTCATGATCATGCCGCCGCCGACCGAGCCCGGCACGCCGCCGAGGAACTCGATGCCGCCGAGGTCGTGCTTGAGCGCGAGCGACAACACCTTGCCGGTCGACACCCCGGCCTCGACCCGGATCGTCGCCGGGGCGGTCAGCGCGAGGCCGCGCAGCCGGCCGGTGCCGAGCACGACGCCGCGCACCCCGCCGTCGCGGACCAGGAGGTTCGAGCCGCCGCCGACCACGGTGATCGGCAGCCGGGCCCCGGCGCAGTAGCGCGCCAGCCGGGCGACCGCCGCGGCGCTGGCGGGCTCGGCGAACGCGTCGGCGGGGCCGCCGATCTTGAGCGTGGTGTGGCGCCGCATCGGCTCGTCGAACCGCAGGCCGTCGCCGTCACCGGCGCTGCACAGCGCGCGCAGCGCCTGGCGCGCCGCCTCGTCGAGCATCGAGCGCGGGTTGGCGACCGGGGCGGCGGCCTCGCCGCCGAGCTCCTCGTCGCCGATCAGCTCGACGTCGTCGACCGTGGGCGCATGACTCACGCGGCCACCATAGCTCCCCGCCCGCGCGAGCATCAACTTCTACAACGATGGAGTCCGCAAGCCATACGGCCTTGCGTCGCATCGCTCGCCTCGCGAAATGCTCGGCTCTACGGACCCGGACGCGCTCGCATGCTCGCGCTGGGCGGCCGCCGCGCGCGCGATTCGCGTCAGCCGGCGGGCCGGGCGACGTAGATCCCGCGGCCGGTCGGGCCCTTGGGGTCGTGGTCGGCGACCAGGCCCGCGGCGGCGAACCCGGCGAGCGTGTCGGCGACCGTGAACAGGCCGAGCTCGTGGAGCTCGGTCGCGTGGCGAGTCCCGGTGGCGTCCTCGATCGTGTATTCGAACGTCAGCCGGCACAGCTCGCCGACCCGCTCCGAGCGGTTGATCCGGGTGACGTGCAGGCCGTCGGCGGAAGCCGTCATCGACCCGGTGCGGCCCTCGCCGAACGTCTCGGGCGTCAAGAACGGCTCGACGACGACGATGCCATCGGGCGCGACATGCGCGGCCATGCACGCGATCGCCGCGTGCAGCCGCGGCACGGTCGCCGCGTAGCCGATCGAGCTGAACAGGTTGACCACGGCGTCGTAGCGCCGGCCGAGCGCGAAGCTCGTCATGTCGGCGGCGACGAACCGGCTCGCCGGGCACTTGGTCCGGGCGATCGCGACGAACGCGGGATCGAGATCGACGCCGTCGACCTCGATCCCGATCCCGGGATCCGCGGCGATCAGCCGCGCGTGCTCGCCGGTGCCGCACGCCACGTCGAGCAGGGTCCGGCACGCCGGGTGGGCGCCGCGGATCATCGCGACCAGCAGACGGACCTCGCCCGGATAATCCTTGATCTTGCCGTAGATCAGGTCGTACAGCGCCGCGGTCTCGGTGTACATCTCAACGCTCCTCAGCGCTCCGAGCGCCGGCCGGGGCTCCAGTCGACGACCTTGTCGGTGCGGGTCTCGAGGAACCGGGCGAGCCGGTGGTAGTCGCTGCCGAACGGGATGAACCGGACCTCGGTCTTCATCGACTGCGGGTTGATCAGCTCCTTGAACGGCACGTAGCGCAGCGCGAGCTGACCCTCGACGCTGACCATGTGGCCGTCGAGGTTCTCCTCGACCAGGGCGCGGAACGCGCCGATCCCGAGCTGGCTGCCGAGCATGACGTCGAACGCGTGCGGCAGCGCGCAGCGCGACTCGTAGCCGAGCTGCAGCCCGGTCGCCTTCTTCTTGCGCTTGGTCTTCTCCTCGTAGCGCTTGGTCACCCGCTGGGCGACCAGCTTGCCGAAATCGATCCGGCCGAGCGACAGGTGGCCGTGCTCGTCGCGCGGCAGGTCCTTGATCTGCGCCGCCGGCAGCATCTCGGCGAGGCCCTCGGCGAGCACGACCGTGCCGTAGTGCTTGCCGCGCCGCTCGCGCGCGATGATCAGATCGACGATCCGCTCGATCAGCGCGTCGAACGACAGCCGGGGCACGCCGCCCTCGTCGATCGCGAGCGCGCCGCGGACGTCCTCGACCGCGAGCACGAGGTTGGCCTCGCCCGCGATCGCCACGCCGTACGACAGCCACCCGGCCTTGCGGCCCATGGTCTCGACGATGAAGTAGCTCGAGGTCGCGATCGCGTCGGCCCGCAGGTTCTGCAGCTCCTTGGCCATGACGTCGACCGCGGTGAAGAACCCGAACGTGAAGTCGATGCCGCTGTAGTCGTTGTCGATCGTCTTGGGCAGGTGGACGACGTGGAACCGGCGGGCCTGGGCCGGCAGCCGCTTCTGGTACTCGTAGAGGAAGTTGGCGGTCTTGAGCGTGTCGTCGCCGCCGATCGAGATCAGCGCGTCGATCTCGAGATCGACCATCGCGTTGTAGACGTTGCGCAGCCGCTCGGTGCGATGCGGATCGGTCAGGTGCTCGGGCTTGTCGATCCCCTTGCCGGGGTTGGCGCGCGCGGTGCCGATCACGATGCCGCGCGAGTTGCGCAGCCCGTTGACGTCCTTCTCGGTGAAGATCCGGTAATGCTCGTCGGGCAACAGCCGGTGGGTCACCGGGTGGTAGTCCTCGAGGTTCGAGTAGCCATGGAAGAACCCGATGACCTGACGGCCGTCGTCCATGAACGAGATCGCCGCGGCCGAGATCACCGCGTTTGCGGCGGGCGCCGGGCCGCCCGAGAACACGATCGCAACGCGCTGGATGTGATCGCCCTTGCGGATGGGTGACGGTGGTTCGAGCTTCGTTGGTTCCACGGCGCGCGCAGAGTACCGTGACGCCAGATCGCTGCAAGACGGGGCGCGATGAGACCGCGCTGCGCGGTAGTCTGCTAGAACCGCGGGCCAGCGCATGACGCGGCGTTGCTCGCGCGTTGATCAGACGAGGCCGCAGATGTTTCGTAAGCAAGACACCAAGATTCACTTCGTCGGGATCGGCGGTATGGGGATGTGCGGGATCGCCGAGGTCCTCGCCAACATGGGCTACCGGGTCTCGGGGTCGGACATGAACGACACCGAGATCACCCGCCACCTCACGCAGATCGGCTGCTCGGTCAGCCGCGGCCACCGCGCCGACCACCTGGGCGAGGCCGACGTCGTGGTCGTGTCGAGCGCGATCAAGGGCTACAACCCCGAGGTCGAGGCCGCGCGCGCCCGCCAGATCCCGGTGATCCCGCGCGCCGAGATGCTCGGCGAGCTGATGCGGATGAAGTACGGCATCGCGATCGCCGGCGCGCACGGCAAGACGACCACGACCACGATGATGCACACCGTGCTGATGGCCGCCGGGCTCGATCCCACGGCGGTGATCGGCGGCCGGGTCAACTCGCTCGGGCTGGCCAACGCGCGGTGGGGCAAGAGCGACTACCTGGTCGCCGAGGCCGACGAGAGCGACGGCTCGTTCCTGACGCTCACGCCGACGCTCGCCGTGGTCACCAACATCGACGCCGAGCACCTCGATCACTACGGCACGTTCGACCACGTCAAGAAGGCGTTCACCGACTTCTGCAACCGCGTGCCGTTCTTCGGGATGAGCGCACTGTGCCTCGATAACCCGGGCGTCGCCGAGATCCTGCCGGCGCTGACCAAGCGCTACACCACGTTCGGCGTGGCGACCCAGGCGACCTACCGCGCGCGCAACCTGCGCCACGACGGGATGACCACGCGGTTCGTCGCGTGGCGGCGCGCCGAGGAGCTCGGCGAGGTCGCGCTGCCGATGCCGGGCACCCACAACGTGCTGAACGCGCTCGCGGTGCTCGCGGTCGCCGACTTCCTGTCGATCCCGTTCGAGGTCTACGTCAAGGCGCTCGCGCAGTTCGAGGGCGTGGCGCGCCGGTTCACCGTGCGCGGCGAGGTCGGCGGCGTCACCGTGGTCGACGATTTCGGCCACCACCCCGCCGAGGTCCGCGCGACCCTGTCGGGGGCCAAGACCGCGTTCGCCGGCCGCCGGGTGATCGCCGCGTTCCAGCCCCACCGCTACACCCGGACCCGCGATCAGCTCGCCGAGTTCCCCCGGGCGTTCCACGACGCCGACAAGGTCGTGATCTGCGACATCTTCGCCGCCGGCGAGAAGCCGATCGACGGCGTGTCGAGCGAGGCGCTGGTCAAGCTGGCGCGCGAGGCCGGCCACCGCGACATCACCTACGTGCCGCGGCGCGAGGATCTCGCGGCCTGGCTCGACGCCCAGGCCAAGCCGGGCGATCTGGTGATCACGCTCGGCGCCGGCAACATCCAGCTGGTGTGCAACGAGGTGATCGATCGGCTCGAAAACCGGCTCGGGGCCGCGACCAAGAAGAACCTGGTCCGCGTCGACGAGTCGAGCGCGACCGTCGCCCGCTGAGCGGGGCGGGCTATCGCGCGCGGTGGTGCGCGGGGCGGGGCTATCGCGCGCGGCGGTGCGCGTGGCGGGGCTATCGCGCGGGGCGGTGCGCGTGGCGGGGCTATCGCGCGGGGCGGTGCGCGGGGCGGGCTATCGCGCGCGGCGCTGAGCGGGGCGGGCTATCGCGCGCCGTGGGTCGGCGGTATCGTTCCTGGGGTTGGGTGTATGGCGTTCCCGCGCAACCTCGATCTCGAAGCCCGGCTGGTCGCCGATCCCGACGACGATCTCGGGTTCGAGATCTACGGCGACTGGCTGCATAGCCACGGCTCGCCACACGGCGAGCTGATCCAGATCCAGCGCGCGTTGCGTGGCGAGCCGCGCAATGTGGCGTTGCGCCGGCGCGAGGCGGAGCTGATGGAGCGCCATGGTGCGGAGCTGGTCGGGCCGTCGTTCGGCGACCGGATCCACCATCTCGGCTGGAGCGCCGGGTTCGTCGAGAGCGCGGAGCTGTCGGTCGAGGGGCTGATCGAGCTGAACGCGTACCCGGCAGGCCTGGTGCCGCGCGAGCTGTTGGTTCACGGCGATCCGTGGCTGCAGTCGGCGATCGATCGCCTGGTGATGCTGCCGCCGACCCTGCGGCGCTTGCGGCTCGCGGTCGGCCGCCGGGGCACGGACGCGGGCGCCCTGCTCGGGGACGTCACCGCGCTGTGGCAAGCGCAGCTGCGGCTCACCCATCTGACCGTGCAGGGCGGCGCGATCGAGCTCGGTAATGTGGCGTCGAGCTGCTTGCGCGAGCTCGTGTTGCAACCGACCACGCTGACGGCGGACCACCTGCGCGCGCTGGCCGCGGCCGCGCTCCCCGCGCTCGAGCGGCTCGAGCTGTGGTTCGAGCACGACCACGAGTGGAGCAATCAGGATGACGAGGGCAACCGGTGGGACCATCGGATCCTGCGCTGTGCGATCGAGCTGCACGATGTCCGCGGGCTGCTGGCGACCACGCAGCTCCCGGCGCTGCGCGAGCTGAGGCTCGTCAACACGCCGCTGGGCGACGCGCTCTGCGACGTCATCGCCGCGTCGCCGCTGGCACCCCAGCTGCGGCGGCTCGCGCTGAACCGCGGCACGATCACCAGCGCCGGCGCG
>DATBBB010000560.1:0-6373 GCA_036271215.1 Kofleriaceae bacterium
CGAAGTCGAGCACCGCGCCGATGTTCGAATCGGGCGTGTTGCCCTTGGTGTCCGACGCCGCCATGGCGAGCGGATCGATCAGCGTCGCGGCGATCCCGAGGTTGAGCCACTCGCCGGACAGCGCCGCCGGCATCAGCTCGACGCCGACCGGCGCCGAGAACCGGGTGACGAACGCGGTGGTCGACGAGCCGCCCGACAGCTGGTCCTGCCACACCACCGTCGGGCCGATCACCGCACCGGCGGCGAAGTACAGCTTGCCGCGGCTGTACTTCTCCCGGTAGGTCCCGGCGGGCGCGGCGAGCGTGGCGATCACCGCCTGGGCCTCGGTCGAATCCTTGGCGGCGGCGAGCGAGGTCACGAACGTCACGGCGGACTTGGTCGCGGCGTCGAGCTTGTGGCCGAGCTTGTCGGCGACGATCGCGTTGTCGAGGATCTGCAGCAGCGGCGTGCGGATCGCGGCGATGTCCTGCTGGGCCGCGGCGAGCGCGAGATCGACGACCGCGACGTACAGCGACCGCGTGGTGTGGCCGGCGTCGGACACGTCGCACAGCGCGACGAACGCCTCGAACGCCTCGTGGAGCGCGGCGGCGAGCGCGGGGAACGACGTCCGGGTGATCGTGCCATCGTCGGCGCTGTGCGGCTCGCGCGCCAGGAGGCTCTGCTGGTTGTACAGCGCGATCAGCGCGGTGGAGAGCCGGACGATCTCGGCGTGCCAGCTCGTGTACTGCGCGGGGTTGATGACGCACGAGGTGTCGGCCTTGGCGGGGTAGGTGTGCTCGGCGCACAGCTCGGTCGCGGCGTCGTCGATCAGGCGCGGGATCTCGGCGGCGACGTCCTCCTTGTTGAGGTACGCGGCCTCGAACCGGGTGACGATCAGCGCGCCGAGGATCCCGAGGCACACCGGATCCTTCTGGTTGGTCGCGAGCGAGCACAGCTGGCTCGGTCGCGCACCGGGCGCCGGCTTGGGGTACTGCTGCAGGATCGCGCTGGTCGCGAGGTCGAGCAGCTGGCGCGGCTCGAGCTTGGCGAGGAAGATCTCGTAGGTCGCCGCGGCGGCCGCGACCCCGGTGCCGGCGATGATCGCGAGCGCGGGGTGGGCCACGATGTAGTCCTTCGACGTCGCCTCGAGCTTGGGCAGTAGCGTGGTGCCCGTCGCGTTGACGTCGATCAGGAACGTCGACTTGACGCTCGACAGGGTCAGCCCGTCGATCGGGGTCTGGGTCTGGGTCTGGGTGAACAGCCGGCACGTGATCGGGAACACGTCGCCGAGCGCGAGCAGGCCGGTCGAGTCGGTCTTGCAGAACACCTTGCTCAGGTTCGCGGCCGCGTAGTCGATCAGATCCTGGCGGGCGATCGCCGCGATGTGATCGCCGAGCCCGGAGACCACGCTGACCAGCACCGCGGTCAGCGGCGTACCGGCGGCGTGCCGCGGGATCCCGCACACCCGCTGCAGCGCCGAGATCGCGTCACTCGCGGTGGTGTACGGCGTCACCGCGCCGGCGTCGCTGCACAGCTGCGGCTCGACGAACGACGGCGGCAGCAGCGCCGGTGCGCCGGGGCCGATCCGGGCCAGCACGTCGGGTGCGCACATCCGGGCCAGCGCGTCCGCGGCGGCGCCGGCGGGGAGCTTGGTCTTGTCGGTGCCGGCGCACACCGCGCGCGTGGCGACCGCGACGTCGTCATCGGCCAGCGCCGCGCGCGGCGCCGCGAGCATCGCCACGCCGATCATCAACCACCAGAGCTTCGAGCACCTCATGCCATCACCTCGATTGCGTCAGATCGCCGCTTCCCAATTCGGCATGTCCGCGTTCAACCTATCATCGGAAAACTGAATTTCACAAGATCGGTCACGGCCTCCACTGCCGAGCACTGCCGAGGATCTCATCGAATTGTCATTCTCAGCGCGAGACGTCATCGCTAAGCTGTGCTCGTGAACCAGCGCGCATGTTCGGCCTCGCGTCGTGTTTCCCTGAGCTCGATCCCGGCCCGGGTCGCGGTCACGGCCGCGCTGGCGCTCGGCGGTGGGCCGGCAGCCGCGGAGGGTTACGACAAGCCGCCCCGGCCGCTGCTCGACGTGCTGCACGCGCCGTCGCCGCCGTCGCCGTACGTCAACCCGACCGCGACCGCGGTCCTGCTGGTCTCGGCGGTGCACTATCCGCCGATGGCACGGGTCGCCGAGCCGTTCCTGCGGCTCGCCGGCGCGCGCGTCGAGCCGCGCAACCACAGCAAGCACGACACGCCGGGCGGCTACGGCATCACACCGTGCGCCGAGAGCTACACGCTCGCGGCGATCCCGAGCGGCGCCGAGCTCCGCATCGCGCTGCCGGCCGGCGGCTGTGCGGGCGAGCCGACGTGGTCCGCCGATGGTGCGCGGTTCATGTTCCAGAACCTCGCGGCCGACGCGGTCGAGCTGTGGATCGGTGATCTCACCGGGCGGGTCCAGCGCGTCCCCGGGGTGCGGCTCAATCCCATGCTCGAGAACGCCGCGCGCTGGATGCCGGATCAGAAGACGCTGATCGTGAAGCTGGTGCCCGACGGGCTCGGCGCGCCGCCGCCGGCGCCGGTCACCGCGCTCGGGCCGAGCATCCAGGAGGCGTCCGGCGAACACGGCGAGAGCAGCACCTATGAAGTGCGCGATACGCTGAACGATGCGCACGACGAGGCGGTGTTCGATTACTACGCACGATCCCAGCTCGCGATCGTCGATGCCGCGGGCTTCGCGATCAAGCGGCTCGGCGTGCCCGATCGCTATGCGGAGGTGGCGCCGGCGCCGGACGGCGTCCACCTGCTGGTCGACGTGATCCACCGGCCGTACTCGTACGTGACGACGCTCGGGCGGTTTGCGCACGACGTCGTGGTGTGGGACCTCGCGCGCAACGATCGCCACGTGATGGCGTCGCTGCCGCTCGCCGACCGGGTGCCGGTGCACGGCGTGCCGACCGGGCCGCGCGGCTTCCAGTGGCGGTCGACCGCGCCGGCCACGCTGGTGTGGGCCGAGGCGCTCGACGGCGGCGACTGGAACGTCAAGGTCGCCGCGCGCGACAAGGTCTGGATCCAGCAGGCGCCGTTCACCGCGCCGCCGGTCGAGCTCGCGCGCACCGAGCAGCGGTTCGCCGGCATGACCTGGGGCGCCGCGCCCGGCACCGCGTTCCTTCACGAAGACGATCTCAACCGGCACTGGACGCGGGTGTTCACGCTCGATGTCGATGATCGGCAGGCCAGGCCGCGCCTGTTCTGGGACTTCTCGAGCGACGAGATGTACAAGCACCCGGGGTCGCTGGTGATGCGGCAGCTCGCCAGCGGCGCGTGGGTCGCGCGGCAGGACGGCAACACCGTGTACACCTCGGGCGCCGGGTTCGCGCCGACCGGCGCGCGGCCGTTCCTCGATCGCGTCGATCTCCAGACCCGCGCCACCGAGCGGCTGTTTCGCAGCGATCCGGCGGTGTTCGAGCGGTTCCTGACGTTCGCGGCCCCGGCGGCCCCGGCCCCGGCGTCGGCGTCCGGATCGGCGGGGCTCGCGCTGTTGACCTTGCACGAATCGCCGAGCGAGCCGCCCAACGTGTTCGTGCGGACCCTGGGCGACCGCGTCGCGAGCCCGGCGGCCGGCGAGCCGACCGTCGCGTCGTCGGCCGCGCAGGTCACGCACGTCGCCGACCCGACGCCGATCATCCGCGCGATCAAGAAGCGCATCGTGCGCTACAAGCGCAAGGACGGGGTCGACCTGTCGTTCACGCTCTACACGCCGCCCGACTACCAGGAGGGCACGCGCGTGCCCGCGATCCTCTATGCCTATCCGCTCGACTACGCCGACGCCAAGATGGCCGGCCAGGTCGGCAGCTCGTCGCAGCGGTTCACCCGGCTCGCGCCGTACGAGCTGTTGCTGCTCGCCGGCTACGCGATCATCAACAATGCGTCATTCCCGATCGTCGGCGATCCCAAGAAGGCCTATGACACCTACCTCGAGCAGCTGACCGCGGACGCCACCGCGGCGGTCGACAAGGCGGTCGAGCTCGGCGTCGTCGATCGCGGCCGGATCGGCGTCACCGGCCATAGCCACGGCGCGCTGATGACCGCGAACCTGCTCGCGCACACCGATCTGTTCCGCGCCGGGGTCGCGACCAGCGGCTCGTACAACAAGACGCTGACCCCGTTCGGGTTCCAGAACGAGCGGCGCTCGGTGTGGGAGGCGCAGAACGTGTACCTCAAGGTCTCGCCGTTCTTCTTCGCGGACAAGCTGAAGCTGCCGATCCTGATCGTGCACGGCGCCGACGACGCCAACCCGGGGACCACGCCGCTGCAGGCCAACAAGCTCTACGAGGCGATCCGCGGCACCGGCGGCACGGCGCGGCTCGTCGTCTTGCCGCACGAGCCGCACTGGTACACCGCGATGGAGTCGAACGAGCAGCTCACCGCCGAGATGCTGCGGTGGTTCGATCGGTTCGTGAAGCACGCCGGGCCGCGCGAGCCGGCCGGCCACGCCCCCGCGGCCCGGGCCGCGCACTGACCGCGCGGGGGCCGGGCTACCTGGGACACGGGCTCCGTTCTCGGGATAGCCGAACGCCACCGATCGGATCACCGATACGCGCTCGGCGATCGCGGCCGGCCTGTTTCAGATCGATTGTTCGTACGCAGCCTTGAACCAATCGCTAGGAGTATGTAGTGCATAGCCCCGGGAGAACGCCTGCACGCGAGCTCGCCGGGGCTGCTGCGCGGATGGGTGTCGGAGCCGCGCCCGCCGAATCACCACCGGCGCGCGCGCGGGCGGCGCGAGGTATGTGCGGAGCAAGGCCGGCCCATCCTAGTCACGGTCGCGGCGTCCGACCCCATCCTGCTCGCGGTCGCCCCGACGGTTCGCGTTGACGTCTGGCGAGTGGGCCACGAGCTGGCCGATGACCTACGCCGCAAGGCCGCCGAGGCGACGACCTCGCCTACGCAGCCTGATCAGTCTCGCCGGCCGTGCCGCATACGCTCGAACGGAAGGCGCTGTCCGAAGGAGCTGTTCGATAGCGATGTCTGATAGTGCTAAATGGTGCTGTGTAATACGCTAGAAAATCACTTCAATAAAATATCGGCGATTTCAATTGCGAGGTCGGTCGGCGATGCTAAAACATCATGGATGGCGGTCGAGGTGAGGCGGCGACGTCGACGGCGAGTGGAGCGCGTACAGCCCCGGGAGGCCGAGCAACTGTCGCTGTTCCACCCGCGCATCGGTGGGCGACGGGGTGGGAAGCGCCGGAATGCGGGTCGCAAGCCCACGGGAGCTCGCGCCGGATCGCCCCACAAGCGGCGGCCCATGCTCGCCGCACGATATCCGGTGCACGTCGTGCTCCGCGTCATCAACGCGGTGGGTAACCTGCGCCGGCGGTTCACCTATCGCGCGATCCGGGAAGCGACCTTCACCGCGGCCAAGCGGGAGGACTTCCGGATCGTCCAGCTGAGTATCCAGCGCACGCACATTCACTTGATCGTCGAGGCCGACCACGAGCGTGCCTTGTCGTCGGGAATGCAGGGCTTCCAGATCTCCGCGGCCAAGCATCTCAACGCCGCGATCAGCCGCGGAAGACCCGGGCCGCGCCGCCGAGGATCCGTGTTCCCCGACCGCTACCACGCCGAGATCATCACCTCGCCACGCCAGGCCCGGCACACGCTGTCCTCCGTCATGAACAACTGGCGCAAGCACGGGGAGGATCGCGCGCAGCTCACGCGCCGCTGGGCGCTCGACTGGTTCTCGAGCGCCGTGGACTTCGCACACTGGGCGGAGTACGGCGACGCGCCCTTCCTGTGGCGGGGGCCCGCTACCTACGATCCACTGGTCGTACGTCAGCCCCAGACCTGGTTGCTCCGCGTCGGCTGGAGACGCCACGGCCTGATCTCGTACCGCGAAGTCCCCTCGACGCCGGCCGCGCATCGCGTGCGCTGACGGCGATAGAATCTCGCAATGGTGCGCGGCTATCTCCTGATCCTTGTTGCTGGATGTGGGTACCCACCGTTGGCGGCCGTCAATTCGTCGACGGTCGACGGTGCGCTTCCGATCCCGGCTGGCGGCACGCCGGTCAAGCTGGTGTTCGACACCGCCGCGGACTTCACGCCCGCCGGCTACGCGACGCAGAACCTGACGGTCGACCCCCGCGGCTCGCTGACCCCGAACGCGTACATTTACGGCGGCCTGGTCGGCCACGGCGCGCAGAACCTGACCCTGTGGTCGCACGGCACTGTCGACTGGGCGCTGCTCGCCGGCAAGACGGCGACCGGTGCCGGCCTGTGGCGCGGCGATGCGCTGTCGGGCAACGCGCTCGGCTACCTGGGCATCACGAACGGCGGCACGATGACCATGTGGTTCGAGGGCGAGGTCTACCTGCAGGCGGGCTCGAAC
>DATBBB010000561.1:0-14044 GCA_036271215.1 Kofleriaceae bacterium
CCGGCGGATGTGTCGGCCTACCTGAGATCGACCGGCTGGGAGCTGCTCGAGAGCAAGCGATCGTGGGCCAGGTTCCGGATCGTGCTCGACGGCCAGGAGATCGTGCTCGAGGTGTCGTCGAACGGCCAGGCCGCCGACTACGCGCGACGGTTTCACGAGCTCGTGCAGGATCTGCAGCTGATCGAGCATCGCTCGGCCGAGGCGTTGGTCCGCGACATCCGGGCCAGCGCCAGCGACGTCATTCGCCTGCGCCTGACCGGCAACCTGGCCAGCGGCCGGATCCCGGTGGAGCTGGGCGCCAGGGCCTTTCAATGTACGCGCGATCTGCTGCTCGCCGCGGCGTGCGCCACGCTCGACAAGCGCCCGGTCTACTCGCGCAAGAAGCCGGCCGCTGCGATGGACTACCTGCGGCGCGTGAGCTTCGGGCCGACCGAGGGCGGCAGCTTCGTGCTCACCGTCGAGTCGAGTGTGCCGCCTCGGCTCGAAGGATCGGCCGCGGATCCTGCGCTCGCCGATCACGAGCCGTTCGAGCGCGCCGTGGGCCTGACCCTGGCGCACAGCGCGGTCGCGGCGCGCGGCATCGTCGATGAGGTCTCCACGACGCAGCAAGGCACGTCCCTGATCGGCGGCATCCAGCTCGGCGTCAGCTCGAACCTTTGCGAGGCGCTCGCCGGCCTCGTGGCGCCCGGCGCGTCGCAGTCGCTGCAGCTGCGGTTTCGCTGGTCGGCGTTACGCCCCGCCCCGCGCTCACCGCGCGAGGTCACCTTCGAGAGCGACACCCATCCGATCTTGCTGGCGATGGCCACGCGGCTGCGGGAGAATGCGATCGTCGAGGAATACGAGGTGCTCGGCCCGGTCCGCCACCTCGCGAGCGAGCATGTCGGGACCGGCGGGACGATCCGGGTCGCGATGATGGGTCCTGGCGGACGCGGCCGGATCGTCACCATCCCGCTCAACGAAGCGGACTATCGCCTCGCCCACCAGGCGCATGGCGCCGATCGCTGGATCGCCTGCACCGGCGAGCTGAAGCGCACCCCGGGGACGCTGCAGCTGACGAGCCCGCGCGGCTTCCGGATCGTCTCGGACGGCGGCGACCTGACCGAGAGCGACGACGCGGCGTTCTGACGCCGGCTACCGCGTGGTGCCCGGACCCCACTGCTGGTCGAGCCAGGCCAGGAGCTGGGTCGTCCAGGTGCCGACGTCGCCGGGGTGGTCGAGCGCGAGGCCCATCGCGTGCGGGCCATGGGGGAACATCGTGAACGCGATCGGGACGTGCGCGCGGCGGCAGGCGTCGGCGAACCGCTGCGAGTGCGAGGCCGGGACGATCGAGTCGTCGGCGGTGGTCCACAGGAACACCGGCGGGTGGGTCGGCTCGACGTGGAGCTCGCTGGACAGCTGGCGGCGCTCGGCCTCGGTGATATCGTCGCGGCCGAAGAAGTTCTCGACCGAGCTGAGGAACGCGCCCGGGGTGTACTGATCGACAAACGAGAGCAGCGGATAGGCGAGGATCACGAGGTCGGGGCGCGCGGAGATCCGCGGCGCGAGGTCGTCGTCGGGCGAGATCCATAGCGTGGGCTGGGTGCTGAGCAGCGACGCGAGGTGGCCACCCGCCGAGTAGCCGAGCACCCCGACCCGCGCCGGATCGATGCCCCAGTCATGGGCGTGGGCGCGGACCAGGCGGACCGCGCGCGCCGCGTCGGCGTACGGGCCGGGGTAGAACGATCGCGTGCTGCGCGTGCCGTAGTCGACCTCGACGGCGATCAGGCCATGGCGCGCCGCCCACGCGCCGGAGCCGGCGCCGCTGCCGTCGGGGCGCGAGTAGCCGCCGCCGCGGAAGATCACGAGCGCCGGGCGTGGATGGGCCCGATCCGCGTCGGGGACGAACACGCGCATCGCCGGCCGCGCCCGGCCCGGCCACAGCGGCACCTCGAGCGGTACGCCGGGCGTGGGCAAGGCAGGCGGCGCCGAGGAGGCAGACATCGGTGTCAGTGGATGATACGGCGTGGCGGGCATGGCAGGTGGGTCCTGTGGGGTGGAGCGTGGGTGGGCCGCGCGCGTGGCCGGGCGGCGCGCCATCGCGTGCAGGAACTCGGTGGTGGCGGCGCGCACGGCCGGCGTGCCGGGGATGACGTGGCCGCCGTCGTGCTCGGCGATCACCGGGGCGCGGAACCGCGACGCGAGGCCGTGCGAGGCGCGCGGCGAGACGATCGAGTCGGCGCGGCCGAGGACGTGCAGCGACGGGATCGCGATGCCGCCGGCGACGTCGAACGCCGCCGCGTGGCGCGGATCGCGGCTCGCGAACCCGCCGACCACCATCGCGAACTCGAACCGCGGCGCGGCGGCCGCGTCGAACGCGCACAACGCGACCAGCAAGGCCGCGAGCGCGGCGCCCTGGCTGAACCCGAGCACGCCGTCGAACGGCCCGGCCGAGCTGCAGAACGCCGCCAGCCAGTCGCGCGTACGACTCCAGCCGCGGTAGCGCACGCCGGCCGCGTCGTCGGTCGCGTGCCACCATCCGAAATCACCGGCGGCGAGCGCCGGGGCGTCGGCGTAGACGACATCAGCCGCCTCGTCGAGCACGGCCGCGAGCGGGCTCGCCTGCCGGCGCAGGGTCTCGCCGCTGCCGTGATAGCCGTGCAGGCCCAGGATGCGGAGCCGCCGCATCACCGCACCCGGAGGACGCCGGGGTTCTTGGCGTCGAGGAACGCGAAGTTGCCGACATAGAGCGCACCGCCGTCGAACGTCACGCTGGCCGGGAAGTCGAGCAGCCCGCCGGTGAGCAAGGTCGAGACGTGGCCCGCGTGATCGATCCGCGCCAGCTTGTTCTGGTGATTGACCGCGACGATGTAGTCGCCGTTGGGCGCGATCGCCAGGCCATCGGCGCCGTTGAGGTCGGCGCAGCTCGGACCGGCGATCTCGGCCGGCGTGCCGGCGCTGCCGTCGGCCTGGATCGGGATCCGGACCAGCGAGCCGTGATCGGTGTTGGTCACGATCACCGCGCCGTCATCGATCACGATGCCGTTGGCGCCGATATCGAACGGCACGCCGACGCCGTTGCCGGCACCGCAGCCGTCCTTGCCGCCGGTCAGCGTCGGCCCGGACACCCACTTGGTGACCTCGCCCACCGCCGACACCCGGAACACCGCGCCGGCCGCCGAGTCGGTGATGTACATCTGGCCGGCGTCGTCGAACACCATGCCGTTGGGGAACACCATCTCCGGGTGCTTGGCGAACACCGTGGCCGGCCCGCCCTTGACCGCGCGGTAGATCCCGGGCTGGACGTCGGGCACGAACGACACCAGCGCGCCGAACAGGTCGGTGCCGTGCAGCAGCATGCCGCTCACGAAGCCCTTGCCGGCGATCGGCGTCGGCAGCGTGGAGTACGGTGCGGCCTTGTCGGTGTCGAGGTCGACGGTCATGATCTGGCCGCTGCCGGCGTAGCCGACGTACGCGGTCTTGCCCTGGACCGCGAGGCCCTCGGACAGGCTGCCCTGGGAGCCGTCGAAGTGCGCGAGCTGGGTCGCCGCGGTCGGCGAGGCCGGCCACGCCGGCGAGGTGCAGCCGGCGGCGCCGGCGAGCGCGGCCGCCGCCGCGAACGATAGCGCCAGGCGTGCGGCGAGCCGAGGCGATGCCGAGGCGGCCGAGGGAATCGAGAACGTCGAGGTCATCTGCGAGAAATCGATGCGAGTCGTCATGGGTCGTGCTCCGGGTTGGGTGAATCGCTGCTCGTGTGAAGACCAACATGCGCTCTCCGACGACGAAGAAAACTCCCCTCCCGGGACCGTCAGTCGTGACCTGCAGTCATCAGTCGCGCCCACGGCGGCGGCGTACCGGTGGCGGCTTTGCGATACGCTGGACGCAATGAACGGCAACCTCGCCAACGCGCCCGAGATCGTCCGCGGCATGATGGCGCTCGTCGCGATCTCGAATTGCTCGTCGTTCGCCGGCGCGGCGACCGACCTCGGGCTCACCGCGTCGGCGGTCAGCAAGCTGGTGTCGCGCATGGAGAGCCGGCTGCGCGTGCGGCTGCTGCATCGCACCACGCGCCGGGTCCGGCTGACCGAGCTGGGCCTTTTGTACTGCGAGCGCGCCCGCCGCGTGCTCGAGGAGCTCGATACCAGCGAGCGCGAGCTGCAGCACGTCGATCCCGATCCCAAGGGCACCCTGCGGATCACCGCGCCGGTCGTGCTCGGCCACGCCCGCGTGCTGCCGGTGATCATGGCGTTCCAGCAGCGCTACCCCGACGTCCGGCTGCTGTTCGACGCCAGCGACCGCGTGGTCGATCTGATCCAGGACCGGATCGACATCGCGGTGCGCACCGTGGCCGAGCCGCCGCCGGCGATGGTCGCGCGCAAGCTCGACGACGACGTCCGCTTCCTGTGCGCCAGCCCGGGCTACCTCGCGCGCCACGCCGCGCCGAAGACCACCGCGGAGCTGACCCGCCACGAGTGCCTGCCGTGCCGGGTCGATGGCGACGCCGTGCCGTGGAAGTTCAAGTCGGGCGCCGGCGGCGCGGCGCGCGCGATCACCGTCGACGGCCGGCTCCAGCTCAGCGACTCGCAGTCGATCCGCGAGGCCGCGCTCGCCGGGCTCGGGATCGCCGACCTGCCGCGCTACCTGATCGCGCGCGACCTCGAGGCTGGCCGGCTGGTCCGCGTGCTCGAGGCCGTGCCGCGCGTGGTCCGCGGCATCTACGTGGTCTACGCGCCGTCGCCGTTCACGCCGGCCAAGGTCCGGCTGTTCGTCGATGCGCTGCGCGACAGCTTCCGCACGTCGACCGGCGCGCCGAGCTGACCGCCGCGAGCAGGCGCCCACGACCAGGCAGACCGCAGGCGACGAGGACCGGCGACCCAGTGTAGGATCCCGCCGTCGATGTACCTGCGTCATCTGCATGTTCAGAACCTGAAGCGCCTGCGCGACTTCAAGCTGGACTTCCTGCATGCCGGCCAGCCGCGGATGTGGACCGTGCTGATCGGCGAGAACGGAACGGCGAAGACCACGCTGTTACAGGCGATCGCGCTCGCCGCGGCGGGCGGTCAGCAGGTGAACACGCTGGCCGGCCCCGTGGTCCGCAACCTGCGCGACCGCCGCAGCCCCAAAGAGCAACTCGAGATCGACGCAGAGTTCGAGTTCACACCGTCCGGCAGATCCGCCGATATCCATCCATTTCTGGACAGGGTTCCGAATCCGCTGAGGTTGAGATCCGACGTCTTCCTCACGCCGGGGTCAACGTCCATGTTCGCGCGTTCTCGCTACCTCGACGGGCAGAGCAAGCCACTCCAGAAGCCCGTGAAGCAGAGGGCCGGATACGTCGTGAACGAGCCGCTCGACAGGGCCCGCGCCGAGCACACGCGCCTGTGGTTTGTCGCCGGCTACGGCATCTCGCGGGCGCTGCCCGATGCCAGCTCGATGCCGCCCTTCGATCGCCCGTCGATCGAGCGCATGCAGCCGCTGTTCTCCGCCCAGGCAGGGCTGGCCAGCACGTCGTTCTCGAACCACTTTGCCAAGAAGGATCGCGAGGAGCGACGCAAGGCCGGCACGACGTACCGGATGTTCAGCCGGATGCTCAACAAGGCGATCAAGCTGGGCGGCGACGACCTGCTCCCCGGGATCGCCAAGCTCGAGCTGAGGGGCACGGGCGGCGATCGCACGGCGACCGACATGATCGAGAGCGATCGGTTCCACCAGCGCATGGGCCGGCACATCCAGAAGATCGCCGGCGTCGCGCTGTCCCACGGCTACCAGTCGACGCTGGCGTGGATCGCCGACCTGATCGGGCACATCCTCCTGGAGGCCAAGGACGAGGTGAGCACCGTCGACATGGAGGGCCTGGTCCTGCTCGACGAGATCGATCTCTATCTCCACCCCGCGTGGCAGGCGACCTTCGTCACCGCGCTGCGGCGCGTATTTCCGAAGATCCAGTTTGTCGCGACCACGCACTCGCCGGTGATCCTCGCCGGGCTCGCCCCCCATGAGGTGGTCCGGCTGCAGGTCGACGCCGAGTCTGGCGATGTGGTCCGCGCCGCCTGGGACCCCAGCACCGGTCAAGTGGTGGCCGCCAACGGCCACAACTGGCCGCAACCCGATCCACGGCCGATGACCGGCAGCGAGATCTACAATACGTGGTTCGGGGTCGATCGACTCACCCCCAACCCGCACGGCGAGGCGCTCCGGAGTTATCTCATGCTCGCCGAAGATCCGTTCCGCACGAACAGCGAGCAGAAGGAGCTGGTCAGGCTCCAGAAGCAGCTGCACGCTTCCAAGATCGGCGAGCTTCAAGCTCCCGTGCCCCGTCGATCGCGATGATCCGGATCCGGCGAGGGGCCGAGCCGCCGGTGCTCGCCAAGGCGCGCAAGACCCGCCTGCCGGCTGCCGTCCGCACCTACCACCAGCACGGGGTTAGCTCGCGCGAGCTGTATGCCTCGCTCAAGGGCTACAATCCACCCGTCGTCAAGGAGACGCTGTTTCGCGCGCAGCACGAGAAGTGTGCATGGTGCGAGCTTCGAGCCCACTACAGCAGCAGCCCGGTCGAGCACTATCGGCCCAAGGCCGGCGCCGACCGCCATGACCGAGGAGCGCTGGCCCAGACCGACGGCGGGCACTACTGGTGGCTCACCTGGACCTGGGAAAACCTGCTGTTCTCCTGCCCGCGATGTAACGACGCGGCTCACAAGGCCAACTTCTTCCCGCTCGCGCCGGGATCTTCGCCGCTCACCCTCCCAGCTCACCCGATCACAGACGGCGCGCTGACACCGCTGTTCGATACGACCGCAGAGCAGCCGTTGCTGCTCGATCCAGCGGTCGACGATCCGCTGGATCACATCGTGTGGCGGCCGCTGCAGACCGCGCTGGCGCGCCCGCTCTGGAGGTGGATGCCCTATGGCATCACGCCGCGCGGCGCGGCCACGATCTGGGTCTTGAAGCTCGCCGAGCTTGCCGACCGCCTGGAACACCACCTGAAGATCGCGGTCCTCCCCAGCCTCGAAGAGGTCGAGGGCCACATCGCGGCAGGGCGACTTCCGGAAGCGAGAACGCGCTGGCTTGCGCTGCTCGACAACGTGCTGGCGCCGAGCAGCGAGCTGGCCGCGGCGACGTGGTGCGTGCTCGAGGTCTGGATGCCCGCGGCTGAACGCGCGAAGCATGGCCTGCGTGCCCCGGTGCGTCCGACCGGGGCGTGATCGCTGGTCGCGGCTTCTCATGATTCCGGCGGCTTGACAGAAAATTCGCATCTCGAGGTAAGGCCGCCGCCGGCGCTGCGTCTCAGGGCCAGAAAGCAACTGGTGAATCAAATGACCTCGATCAAGAACGTTGTCCTCGTCCATGGTGGTTTCGTCGACGGCTCCGGCTGGGAGCGCGTGTACGGCATCCTTCGCGCGAAGGGTTATCGCGTGAGCATCGTGCAGAACCCCACGCTGACGCGCCCGACGGACTAACTACAGACGACGGCATGACGCTTCGTCAGCGTCCACCGGCCATCGTGGCTGGCGAACAAGTCTGTCGCGCCACAGCAGCACAGCAGCATGCCCTTCGTCGCCGACGGGAGCAGCTCGCGGACCTCGAAGCCGACGTGCGCGTCGGACGCGCCCGCGAAGAACGTGACATCGAACGCGATGTACGTGACCTCGTGTCCGATGCGATCCGCTTCGGCTTGCAGCGCATCCTTCGACATCAATGCGTACGTGCGCGGTCCGGTCGGCAACGCCGATGGCGCGATGTGTTGCATGTCGGTGGTGACCGCGTCGTTCGCCATGTGCGCGATCTCGACGTCACGCAGCATGAGGATGGGCCCCGGCGAGTCGAGTAGCTTCCCATCTGGCAACCACGTCGGGTCACCCAGCCAGTGCTCGAGCTCGGCGCGGACGATCTGATCGACCATCGAGATGCTCGGCGGCGGTGCCGGCAGCGCAGGCGCCCGATTTTCGATCGGTGGCGGCTTCGGAGCCGCGCTCGCGCATGCGACGACGAGAACCACGGCCCAGCGCACTCGCCAAGCTTACGCTGCATCGCCGCGAGTCGGTCGACGTTCGAGCTACCTCAGGTGGAGCTAACGATGACCATTCCCTGACCTGTGACCCGGCGTCGCGAGATTTTTTTGCAAACCCGGCGCGCCGGCTACCACCTGGGATCGTGATGAACAACTCGTTGCGCCCAGACCCTACCCGCAGACTTGGCTCCCTGAAGCTCGTCATGTTCCTGGTGCTCGTGATCTCGCCGTCGATCGCGCGCGCCGACTGGAACGAGGAGCGACGCTACTTCGAGGGTGGCGTGGCCGATTTCGGCAAAGCCTACGGCAACGCCCCCAAGGCGACGCTGCTCGAGACCGATCTGGACGGCAAGCCGGTCAACCCCGACGAGGTCGCCCGGCGGCCCGGCAGCTACCTCGTCGGCGTGACGTGCATGCGGTTCGTGGCCCAGCTGGCGGACCAGGCCGGCGATGACTTCTACCGCGCCGCGTTCAAGAACGTCACCACCATCACGTGCCAGTACGCGCACTACTACAAAGGCAAGCGCGACAAGGACATCGTCATGCCGTCGGGGAACCTGCCGGGTGGCAACCCGAACGGCGAGAACGAGCCCGAATCCGATGGCAAGGTGATCTTCCTGCCCGAGAAGGGCACGTCGATCACCTCGATCAAGATCATCATGAACTGGGGACTGGGCGCCGGCGGCCACTGGCAACCCGTGGTGGGCGCCAGCCTGCACGCCCGGTTCCCGCAGCACGCCAAGCGCTGACCGTCTCGTTGCTCCTGGACCGGGCGCTCACCAACGCTACAGCCGACCGGGAAACGGCTTGTAGCTGTTGATGCAGTAGGAGCGAGGCAGCAGCGGGGACGCGTCGTCCGAGCGCCGCACAAGTCCACAGTCGAACGCATTCTGATACGAGATCAGCAGATAATTCAGGAACATCTCGCAGCCGAGTCCGAGGGTGTCGGTCGCTAGTCGCTGCAGATTCCGATAGCCTAGAAAGCTCTGGTAGTTCTCGTAGCCAACCTTGTCGTCGGTGCCAAAGTTCCATTTGGCAGCTGCCGAATTGCGCATGCCGCCCTCGGTCAGGAAGATCCGGGGATCGCTCGCCAGCGCGTTGGGCCAGCCCTTCCAGCAAAATTCCGCCAGCAACAGCGTCGCGTTCAACGAGCGAAGATGAAACCGGTCGAACTTCGAGTCCCGGGTGGTTATTGGGATCACGAAGATGCTCGCTTCGTCGAAGATCCCGTGCTTCAGCTCCATCATCTGCACAGGCGTCCCGTGGCGGCGCTCGACCTCCGCGGGCTCGTTCGCTACTTCGTGCTGTTCGTAATCGACCTCCACCGGCGGGTGCAGATCGGCGGCATGGTGCGGCAGCCCTACGGCGCGTGGATACAGCAGGTTGCGCGCAACCTCACCGACGGTGTGGACGGGTTCTGACCGGCAAGCGGTACCTGCTTCACAACCGGGATCCGCTGTTCACGGGAGTAGGCGGCGAGGTCGCTGATGTGACTACATCGATCTTCGCGGTTTCGCGGCGCTCGGCGTCCATGCAACACTCATGGAGTGCGCCGAGGCTGCTTCTTGTCGCGATCCAGCGCGGATGGTCGCCTCATCCGGACCAGCCGTCCAGGTATGACGTCACAGAGCGCTGACCTTGGGGAGTACGGGCTTGGCCCAGCGACGAGACATCGGGACCGCTAACGACACGCTTGCATCAGTGGAGCGTCCGGGGCGCAACCTGATTGCTGTCATTGGCATCGACCGCTACCAGCAAGCTCAGCACTGGCGACCATTATTGAATGCGGTGAATGACGCCCGCGAGGCAGTGGCATTGTTCAAGGGGCTCGGGTTCGCAGAGGTCGCGCCGATGCTGACCGACGACTTTGCGACAGGTAGGAGAATTCAAGCGCTCGCAACCGACGAACTGGTGACCCTCAGCAGTAATGACAGTCTCGTGTTGTTCTATGCCGGCCACGGCGGCGGCCGACGACATCATCTAGATGGCAGTGAGGTCACAACGGGTTATCTGATCCCGGTGGATGCTGATGACAGGGTCTCGACGTGGATCAACCTCGATGCCTGGCTGTATGCGGTTGCACTTCTGCCAGCGAGGCACATCCTGGTGATCCTCGACGCTTGCCACAGCGGGATCGCGCTGAATTCAGCTATCAGATGGCGAAATAACGATTCATTTCGGGATGAGGCACTCGCGACGCTCAATGCTCGCCGTAGTCGGAGGGTTATCACCTCGGGGCTAAGTGGCCAAGCGGTGCTCGACAACGGTCCATTGCCGGGGCATTCGCTGTTCACTGGCTGTCTTATCGACGCGCTCACTCACGGACTCAAAAAGAGCGGTCGCCTGATGATAACGGGATCTGAGTTAGGCCTCTACGTGCAGAGACATATTGAGACCTATTCATGTTCTCATCAAACACCAGATTTCGGCGCATTCGCATTCGACGCGCGCGGCGAGATGATGATTCCAATCATCGACCAATCGCCCACAACGGTCAGTGTTTCCGATGATGTATTTGCTCAGCATTTCGGGCACCCGCACCCCACGGCGAAGGCACAGAGGAACCCATCGGCCATATACCGGGATCCGGTCAAGCATCGGCCTTGGGCTTATGCGAAGATTCGCGGCATGAGCATAAAGCTGGTTACGATGCTCACGCTTGCGATCTTTAGTGCTCTGGCACTGATTATTCGGGCACGCATACTGGATAAGCCAATTCGAGATCCCGTGCTTCTCACGGGATTCTCGGTTGAAGCGGATCCAATGCTGGTTCGTAGCGTTGATGGAGCCAGGGTTCTTTGGATCGATGATCACCCCGAGAATAATATGGATGAGCGGAGAGCGTTTGAGTCCTGGGACATCAAATTCCTCTTGGCGGTCTCGAATGTGGGCGGACTCGAATTGGTCAAAACCCGATATCCCGATCTCGTCATATCTGACATGATACGAGGAAGAGATGTGATAGCTGGATATGCTCTCTTGGAATCGTTGCGGCAACAGGGCATTTCCATACCCGTTATCATATACTCTGAATATTGTTCGGCGGAACGACACGCCGAAGCCAGGAGACTCGGGGCGTTCGCATGCACCAGCGACCCCTCGGAGCTTCGCGAATATGTGCTCGCTGCCTTGAAAGCGAGCCACTCATAGCGGCGATTGTAGCCCCACGGCCCGTCGCTGACAGACCCTGCCGCATGCGTCGCGACGGGCGTCAGCAGGTACTCTGCAATCTAGCGCTTAGCCGATCATGATCCCCGCGGCGGTGGTACGGTCAGTACCGTGCGGCAGTCGTGCGCTTCGATCATCGCGACGCCATGGCGGAACCACATCAGGCTGGCTTGAAACAGCGCTTGCAGCAGGTTGGTGATCAGCGAGAACTGATGATCCCAGCGGCACAGCTCCCAGGGATAGTCGTCGACGCCGTGCGCACGCAAGCCGTCCCAGTAGCGACGCAGCAGCGCGCGATCGCGCGCCGGTCGATCGTCGGTCGCGATCGGCGTCAGGCAGTACGCGACGTCATGCGGCCCGAGACCCGGCTTGAGCTCGGACCAGTCGATGATGCGCGGCCGCGGATCGTGGTCGCGAAACAGCACGTTGCCCAGGAAGTGGAAGTCGGCGTGGATCAGCGTGAGCGCCCGGCCCGCGGCGACGCGTGCGGCGCGCTGGCCAGGCCATGCGGTCAGGATGTCCTCGAGCAACGCGCGCTCGTTAGGGGAGCACGCCACGCCCTCACCGGCGAGAAATTCTGCCGCGGCCGCCCGCGCCGCGCCACCGTGACGCACGGCGAGCTCCGGCGGCCACGCCCGCGCGCAGCGGGTGACCGACTCGGCGTCGAAGTCGCCGTCGAGATATTCCACCGGTACCGCGTCCCAGAACCGCGCGTACAAGCTGGCCAGCGCATCGATCGCGCCCGCCAGCTCCGCGGGCGACACCGCGGTGCCGCGCACGCGATAGCCGATCGCGCCGAGGTCTTCGGTCACCAGCAGCAACCGCGGGGCCACGTCGTCGGTCGTGCCGAGCTCGCACGCCCCCAGCAGCGCCGGCGCGCCGCTGTCCCACGCCGGCGCGACACGCTCGAAGAATGCGCGCTCGCGCCGGCCCGCGGCGAGGCCGGTGCCGGTCGCGAGCTTGCCGATCATCAGCCCCGCGCACGTACTGTCCGAAAACCGGACTGCTAGCCGCGCAACCTCGTTCACACAGCCGGTGAATCGCTCGACGACCTCGACGCTCGTCACCGTGCCTGTGCCGGCCAACGCGCGCCCCACCGCCTCGATCGAGAACCCATCCCGCATTGGTAGATCTACTTTCCTCGTCTTGTCGACGAGTTTCCATACGCCCCCGTTGAAACCGTGCATGCGGATCGGTTCCAGCACGAGCTTGGCCGCCATCTGCCCACCCGCTGCTGGCAAGCGGCGACATTGTTACCAAGGGCGCGTGCGCTCAACGACACACTCCCCGGCAAGAAGTCGATCGCGCTGATCGGGTAGAACCTTGGCATGGCCGTCAAGACCACCGCCCGCGTGACCTCGCGCGATGGCACGATGATCACCTACGACCGGCGAGGCTCCGGTGCGCCGCTCGTGCTCGTCGACGGCGCATTCTGTCGCCGCGCGTTCGGGCCGATGGCGAAGATCGCCGACCTGCTCGCCGATCGCTTCACCGTGTTCAATTACGATCGGCGTGGCCGCGACGCGAGCGGCGATACGCCGCCGTACGCGATCGAGCGCGAGCTCGACGATCTCGACGCGGTGATCGCCGCCGCCGCCGGCCCGGTCGGCCTGTTCGGCATCTCGTCGGGCGCGATGCTCGCCTTGCGCGCGGTGTCGCGCGGCGCGCAGGTCTCGCGGCTCGTCGTGTTCGAGCCGCCGCTCGTGCTCGCCGGCTCGACCGGGTCGTTGCCGCCCGATCGCCGAGCCGAGATCGTGCGGCGCGCCGAGGCGGGCGATCGCAGCGGCGCGACCGATACCTTCATGCGCATGGTCGGCGTGCCGGGCTTCGCGTTCCCGCTCATGAAGCTGTTCGGCGTGTGGAAGAAGCTGACCGCGGCGGCACACACCGTGCCGTACGACCTCGCGCTGCTCGGCGACACCGGCGGCGACCACGCGTTGCCCGACGAGATCCGCACGATGCTCGCGGCGATCCGCGTGCAGACCACGGTGTGCGTGGGCGGCAAGAGCCCGCCGTACCTGCACCACGCCGCAAAGATCGTGGCCGACGGCGTGCCCGGCGCCCAGCTGCGCGAGATGCCCGGCCAGATACACAATGTCGGCGCCAAGCCAATGGCGACCGTGCTCGCCGAGCGCCTGGCGTAGCGCGCTCGTTCCTGCAGGCGCTCGCCCAGCTGCGCGACGCTGCTCTCGACGACACCGCAACCCTCGCCGCGCCGGTGATGTCAGGAGTGGCAACAGCCGCCGCGGCTGGCGCCCTGCCGCCAAATTTCTTGGCACGAGGCTCGCATTAGCGTGCCGCCAGCTCCTCCAGGGCCCCCGCCCTCCTACGCGAAATGCCTCCATCGCGCAGCATCGTCGGCTCTGCGCGATCGACGCTTGGTATTTCATCGTGACCTCACGATCAACGACGCTGCGACGCTTGCGTGATCGGTGGAGCTCGCCAAAGACTGGCCAGGCGAGAGACTTCGATCGAGCAGCTACGCTCGACCCCCGACTCGAATGGCCAATGAAGATCTAACAGGGCGCACGCTCGGCGAGTTCATCCTCGGTGAGCGGATCGGCGGGGGCGCGCAAGGCGTCGTCTATCGCGCCTACCAGCCGAAGCTCGATCGCGACGCGGTCATCAAGGTGCTGCGTCCGCAGAATCAGGACAACCTCGTCGCGCAAGAACGCTTCCTGCGTGAAGCCAAGCTCGCGTCGTCACTCGACCATCCGTATGCCGCGCATATCTACGCATTCGACGTCGAATCCGACGGCTTGATGTGGATCGCGATGGAGCTGGTGCACGGCATCACGCTGCAGGCGCGGCTCGCGGGGCGCGGTCCGATGCCGCTCGCCCAGCTCGTCCCGCTCGTCGAGCGCATCGCCCTGGTCGTCTACGACGCGCATC
>DATBBB010000562.1:0-18248 GCA_036271215.1 Kofleriaceae bacterium
GCCGACCTGCCGAGCCAGATCACCGTGACCGGCGACGTCCCGCTCGGCACCTCGTCGGGCACGCTCGTGATCGACGACGATCGGCTCGACGCGCCGGTGACGGTCGGCTTCACGATCCAGCGCCGGCGATGGAGCGGCCTCATCTTCCTCGTGTTCCTCGCCGGTGGCCTGGCCGGCTACGCGATCCGCCAGCGCGCGAACAAGATCGCGATCCAGCTCAAGCTGCGCGAGGATGGCCAGGCCGGCCTCGCCGCGCTCGACATGCTGATCGCGCGCTCGCTACCGAAGGAGCGCGGGCTCCTGATCAAGGCGCGCAACGCCATCACCGATGCGCTCGACAGCACCGACGAGACCAGGATCGCCCCGGCGATCGCCGCCGGCAACCAGGCCGCGAGCGCGGTCGCCGACGTCCATACCAAGCAGCTCGCGGACCGCACCGCGCTGCTCGCGTCGTACGCCGCGCTGCCCGCCATGCTCGCGATCCGCGAGCTCGCCGTCGATCTCTCCGAGCTCCCGACCGCGGTCGACGCGATCAACGATGCGCTGACCGATCACGACGTCGCCGCCGCCGAGCGCGGGCTGGCGAAGCTCGACGCCCGGCTCGAGGCGCGGCGGGCCGATCTCGACGCCTGGACGGCGCGGCTCGCGCTGGCGCTGGCGGCGCTCGCCACCAAGCAGCTGCCCAAGCCGATCGCAGACGTGTGGACCGCGCCGCCGCTCTCGACGATCCGGGCCGCGCAACCCCGCAGCTCCGCGATGCTCGTCGTGCTCGAGGCCGTCGAGCCGACGGTGCGCGAGCTCGACACCGCGCTGACCGGCGCGGCCGACGCGCTGCTCCGCCTGGCGGCGACGGCAACCGCCGCGCTGAGCAACGCCCGCGCGATCGCGCACCGGCTCGCCGACGCCTCGGCGATGATCGGCGGCGATCTCCCCGCGCGCGTCGACCAGCTCGCGGCGGCGCTCGCCGCCTGGTACGCCACGCTCCACGACGAGCTCACCGCCTGGAAGGACCGCGCGGCCACGGCGGCCGACGCCACCACCGGCCTCACCGCGCTCGACGGCGGCGACTACGGCGCTGCCATGGCCATGCTCAACCAGCTGAGCCCACCACCGCCACCGCCGCAGAGCGACGCCCCGGTCCCGCGCGCCGAGCACCTCGCCCCGCGCGCGCACGTGCTCGCGCCGCGGCCACCTGCCGCCGGCGACCCGATCCCCACGGTGTCCGACGTCGGCGGGCCGACCCACGCCAAGCTCGCGCTGCTCCGGCTGCGCCGCCAGTCGCGGATGTGGACGGCCGTGCAGGTCGTGTTCGCCTACATCGTGCTGCCGTTCGGCGCGTGGGCCGGGTTCCACGACGCGTTCGTCGGCACCGCCGCGGAGCTGATCGCGCTCGGCGCCACCGGCTTTGTCACCGACTTCACCGCCGACGCCGCGATCGCCAAGCTCCAGTCGCTCAAGGGCTAGTCAGACTCGGTCGACGGGCAACTCGACGAGTCGTATCATCTGTTGCTCGCGAATACCGTGACTCGCACCCGCACGCCGTAATCGGCAGTCATCCGCCGTAATCGTGATCTGCCCGGCGGCGATACTAGAGTGGCGCTCCACAGGAGGAGAGCATGAATCCGAGATACGTCGCCAAGCCGTTCAAGCCGGGAATCCAGCAACAAGGATGGGGGGCCGCCGTCGACACGCCGGCGCACGCCTGGTACGTGACCCGCGGCGTGCACAGCGAGCTGTCGGCGCTGAGCTTCGACAAGGCGTTCATCGCCGCCCAGGACTTCCGCAACGAGCGCGCGTGGCGCACCGGCGCGATCGTCCCGCGCGGCGCGGCCCAGCCGGCGCTGACACCCACGCGGCCCGCCGCGGTCGCCACCCGCAGCGCCTTCTACATCTTCTGGGTCGACGCCACCGGCCGCGCGATCCGCGCGGTCGCCGACGACGGCGCGGGCGGCTGGTCGAGCGCGGTCGCGGTCTACACGCCCAAGGCCAACTACGGCGGCCTGGCGTTCAAGAACGAGCCGCTCGTGCAGTCCGAGATCGCGGCCTACGAGATGGGCGACCTCGTCGTGCTGTCGTGGATCCAGGGTGACCAGCTGTGCAGCATGCTGCTCGATCCGGCCGGCATCGCCGGCGACGGCGTGTGGACCGGCGGCCGGATCGCCGTGCTGCCGCTCGCCAAGCTCGGGCTGACGGCCGACCACACCGCGCTCTCGACGACCTGGATCTCGCAGGGCGGCGACGCGCGGTGGATGGCGGTCGCCAGCTTCGCGCCGAGCCTCGGCAAGCAGCGCTGCGCCGCGAGCCTGATCTCGCTCGACGATGACGGGCTGCCGAGCGGCAAGCGCGTGCTGCCGCTCAAGGACTTCTCCGACGTCAAGCAGGGCGGGGTGTCGCTGGTCCGCCCGACCACCGGCGAGCTGCGCGCGTACTGGGTCGACGACAACGGCCAGGCGCGCGTCAAGATCCTGCTCACCTACCAGAAGTTTGACAAGCTGGTCGACGCCGACGGCCGCGTCGCGTGGAGCTCGAACCATCTCGTGCAGCGCGATCCGTACGTCGACGACCCGTTCCGGGGCGCCGATCCGCCGACGTTCGCCCAGACGGTCGGCCCGCCGCGCGACGATCTCGATCCGAAGCAAACGCCGACCACCGCGTACGACGTCTACGGCCTGACGTTCTACACCGAGCCATCCGAACAGGACACCAAGCCGGTGTGGGTGGCGATCGCCCGCGAGGGTGCGGTGCAGGTGGTCGTCAACCAGGAGGCCGTTCCGCCGCTGAAGGGCGAGGACACGCCAGCGATCGCGCTGACCGGCGTGTTCGACGCGCCGATGCCGCTGCCGGGCCAGAACCTGATCGGGAGCGCCAGGGCGATGGCCGGGGAGCCGCTGTGCACCGTCGAGTACGGCCACACCGAGCTGGTGTCGAACGAGCACGCGTCGTCGATCCACACCACGATGGGCGTCGAGACCGAGGGCATCTGGGCGGTCGGCGTCGGGCTGGCGTGGCGGGCGTCGCTCGAGGCCGGGCTCGGCCGCAAGCTGGTCACCCGCGACTCGGAGCACATGCAGACCGCGCGGACCGCCAAGACCTGGATCGAGATCCGCGACGACGACACGCTCGCGGTGGCCGAGTCGTCGCTCATGCTCGGCGCGCACCTCGCGCTGGTGCAGCAGCTTGCCGCGTTCGTCAACGTCGACAACCGGCTCGAGACCGTGACGATGCAGGTCGGCGGCGACAAGGTCGAGCAGCCGAAGTACCCGCCGGCGGCGCTGCTCGGGGCCGCGTCGCGCGGCGGTGTGAGCGGGGGATTCACGCCGTTCTCGGTCGTGCCCGGCGACCTGTACAGCTACACGCCCGACGACATGGACCGGCGGATCGCGAACCGGTTCGCCGAGCTGACGCCCGACCAGCAGCGCGCGCTCGCCGGCGCCGGCGACGCGTACACCGGCGGCTACGCGACATGGCTCGACGCCCAGGCGGTGCCGCTCGGCCAGCACCGCAAGTACCTCGAGATCATCACCCAGAACGCCGGCGGCCAGGCGACGTCGTACGAGGTCAGCAACACGCGGTTCCAGGAGTGGCAGTGGGACTTCGCCAGTGAGCTGTATGCGGGTCTCGCTCTCCACTTCGAGTTCTGGGGCGCCAAGCTGGAGGCGTCGTTCCTTGTGGGATCGAAGGTCCAGCTCGAGACCCGGACCAGCGTGGAGACCCAGCGCAGGTGGGGCATCAGCGCGGACGTCGAGTTCCCTCCCGGCGTCGAGCCCGGCCAGGTCACCGGCTATACGACCCGGCTGTACCTGCTGCCGGCCGACGCGCGGTGGACCAAGGAGATCTTGTACATGAGCGAGCGCAAGGATGGCCCGATCGATCCGAACGGCGCGCCGTGGCGGATCTGCTTCCTGGTCGACCCGCTGTCGATCAAGTTCCAGCCCGGCAAGCTGCGCGGCGAGATCACGCGGCTCGAGGAGCCGACCGCCACGTTCTCGCAACGCAAGCTCGGCGTGCGGTCGGCCCAGCTGGGCGGCACCGGCGTCGGCCGCTACCGGGTGCACGGCGACGCCGAGCTCTCGATCAACGGCAAGCCGGGGGCGGCGTGGAGCGAGCTGCAGAAGCAAGATCCGGTGACGATCTCGCTCGACTCCGGCGGCGTGACCCACATCGACGTGCAGCGCTGAGCCGGCCGGCGGCGCTACGCGGCGTCGATCAGCCGGCCGGCAGGCGGCCGGCGTCGATCAGCCGGATCAGCCCGCGCCGCGCCGCCGCCCACTGGCGGGTCAGCGGCTCCGACGGCTCGCCGATCGCGCTCGCCGCGTCGAGCAGCGCGAACGTCGCCGCCGGCCGGCGCTCGCTCGGCGCTGGGTCCGCGGCCGGCACCAGCGTCGTCCGGCCGTCGTACGCGCGGCGCCCGATCCGGACCACGCCGTCGGGGAACCGCGCCACGAGCTCGTCGACCACGCCCTCGACCGCGGCGCGCGGCACCGCCTGCCCGGTCGCCTCGGCCCACGCCACCAGCGCCGCCAGGCCGCGCAGCACGTCGTAGAAGTAGAACCGCGGGAAGCACAGCGCGCGCCACGCCGGCGCCGCCGCGCGCTCCTCGGCGTTGTACAGCGTCGCCGAGCCCTCGGTCAGCGCCCGCCCGATCAGGAACTGCGCGCCGCGGTCGAGCTCCGCGCGCGGCCGGCCGATCACCTGCATCGCCTCGAACAGCGCGACCGTGCCGACCATCGAGCTCGGGCATGCGCCGGTGCGCTCGGCCTCGAGGTACGCCCGCTCGTCGCAGTTGAACCCGCCGTCCGCCATCTGGTAGCGCGCGAACCACGGTGCGGCCCACGCCACCGCCTGCGCGACGTCGACCCCGCACGCCGCCAGCACCTGCAGCACGCTGCCGAGCGCGCAGTGGCACAGGATGTCGCGGTGCGGATCGGTGCCGGGCGGCGCGTCGCCGGGGTGGATCGGGAAGTGGTGCAGCGGGAACCGGTCGAGCCCGTCGACCATCGCGGTCACCGCGGACGCCGGGATCCGGCGCGCCTCGCCGAGCTCGTGGAGCAGCAACATGTGCCACCACGGCGAGTCCCACTTCGGCCAGTACAGATCGACCGCGAGGCTGCGCCGCGCGAGCTCGGACCCGAGGTACGCCACCGAGGCCGCGATCCCGCGCTCGACCGCCGCGCCGCGCGCGACGGATGCCTCGGGGATGCCGTCCAGGGTCGCGCGGTCCATCGCAGCTCGTATAGCCGATCCGCCCGGGTGCCACCACCAGGCCGCGCCGCGCCGCGCCCCGTGATCGGGCGACCAAACCTTCGCGGGAAGATCCTCCGGGGCCGGCGTTCCAGGACCGAGGCAACGATGACCCAGCGATCCAACACTTCCGGCGCTTCCGGTGAGCGCCGCGCGGCCGTGTTCGCGGGCCTGGCGGTGGTGTACCTCATGCTGGTGTGCATGTTCACCCTGCGCGATACCGCGGAGCCCGCAGCCGCCCCGCCCGCGGCCACCGCGACGCGCGCCGGCGGCTCGCACGAGCGCGCCGACGGCAGCCGCGCGGTCGAGCGGCCGGGCGCCGGGACCGCGGAGCGCCGCGCGAGCCGCGCGCGCCGGGCCGGCGCCGGGCTGCGCGCCCCCGCACATCGCGACGCGACGTTCGAGCTGCCGGCGATGCGCGACCTCGCCGCCGGCGCGCCGTCGAGCTGGAAGACCGGGTACGCCGGCCGGTTCGGCTGCCACCAGAACGCGCCGTGAGCCGGTCCGCCGAGAGCGGCGGCGAAGTCGTCGATCAGATGCGCGCGGCGGTCACCGCCTCCAAAGCGGTCACCGCGGGATGACGAACAGGAAGTCGCGCGGCGGGGCGAACCGGTAGCCGTCCTCGGTGACGCGGATGATCTCGGAGCCGTCCTCGCCGAGCAGGCGGCGGATCCGCATGATGTTGGTGAACAGCGCCGCGTCATGGCGCAGCGGGTGGTACTCGACGTTCCACACCGCCTGGACGATCGCTTCCTTGGAGAACACTTTTCCCGGCGCCGAGGCGAACAGGAACAGCAGGCGCTTGAGCAGCGAGCGGCGGCGCAGATCGACGAGCTCGTTGCCGTTGCGCCAGATCATCTCGCGGACACCGTCGACCGCGAGCGCGCGGCCCGACAACCGGAGCACCTCGGGGTTGGCGTCGGCGACGTCGCTCGGTACGCCCTCGGCGTCGATCACGCGGAACGGCCGCTGGGCGGTGAGCCCCAGGTCGGTCAGAAGCCGCGCCGCACCCTCGAGCGCGGTCGGGGCCATGGTCGCCGCGCTCGGCGCCGACGGATCGGCGACCGCCTCGTGGCCGGAGATCGCGTCGAGCGCGGCATGCGCGACCAGGCGCTCGACCGGCAGCCCGGCGGTCATCGCCAGCTCGGCAGCATCGCGCGCGTACGACACCGCGGTCGAGGCCTCGTCGTCGTCGCGGGCGAGCGCGCACAGCGCGAGCAGCGCGTGGACCCGGACGCGGACCAGGCCGGCGGCAGCGGCCTCGCGGGCCGCGCGGCTCGCCGCGGCGCGGGCATTGCCGCGATCGCCGCGCGCCAGTTCGAGCCGGGCCACGATGACCAGCGCCGACGCGAGCTCGATCGTGCGGTGGGCGCGCTCGGCGAGCACCGCGGTGTCGCGCGCGACCTCGAGCGCCACGCCGACGTCGCCGGCGGCGAGCGCGACCTCGGCGGCGGCGAGCCGGCGGTCGAGCTCGTCGCGCGACTCGGCGCCGGCGTTCTGCGCCAGCTCGATCGCCCCGGCGCGCTGGCCGCTCAGCGCCCGCGCGGTCGCGAGCAGCACGGCGACCTGGGCGGCCGACGCGGCGTCGAGCGCCGGCTGGCCGTGCAGCTCCTCGAGCCGCGGCAGCGCGGCGTCGAGCCGGAGCTCGATCAGATCGATCGCGGCGACCACGGCACCGCCGCGCGCGGCCAGGTGCCCGAGCTCGCGGCGCACGCTCGACGCCATGGCCGCGCTGGCGAGCTCGGCGGCGAGCGTCGGCTGGCCGCGGACGATCTCGAGCTCGGCGAGATCGAGCTCCGCGCGCAGCGCGCCCAGCTCGTCGCCGCGCTCGCGGCGCGCCCGCACGACCTCCTGCAGCAGCGCCGCGGCGAGCGCGCTATCGCCGCGGCGGCGGGCGACCAGCGCCCGGGCGGCGAGCACCTCGTCGGCGACCGCGACGGCGTCGAGATCGCGCGCGGCGGCATCGGCGGCATCGAGCGCGGTCCCCGCCTCGATCAGCCGGCCCTCGCGCGCCAGGCCGATCGCGCGGCGCGCGTCGACGATCGCCGACAGCTCGCTGGCCTCGAGGCACACCGGCACGCTCTTGCAGGCGCCGTGGGCCCGCGCGAGCGCCGAGCGCATCGCGGCGACCCGGCCCTCGTATTCGTCGAGCCGCGCGGCGGCCATGTGGACCCGGGCGCGCGCCAGCGGATCGGCGGTCGACAGATCGCCCAGGCTGGCGAGCTGGGCCGCGGCGGCGTCCGGCTTGCCGGCGAGCAGCTCGAGCTCGGTGAGCATCGCCACGGCGCGCGCGCGATCGCTCGGATCGTCGGCGGTCAGGAACCCGGTCAGCGCCCGGCGCGCGGTCGCGGCATCGCCCGACGCCAGGGTCAGCTCGGCGTGGAGCAGCGGCGACACCGCACCCGGCGCCGCGCTCGCGCGCTCGAACGCCTCGGTGTAGCGGCCGCCGCGCACCGCGATCTCGATCCGCAGCGCGGACAGCGAGCGCGCGAGCCCGGGGTCGAGCGCGGCGCGCTCGATCTGCGACAGCTGCAGATCGGGCCGGCTGCCGGTGACCCGGCGCTGCGAATCGCCGAGCGCGTCGAGCAGCGATTCGAACTCGCCGGCGCCACCGCTGCGCGCGGCGAGCTCGCGGTTGGCGAGCAGCGCCTCGGCGGCGCGATCGCGGTTGCCGGCCGCGAGCCAGTGCCACACGACCTCGCGCACGCGGGTGATCTGATCCATCGCGCCGAACGCGCCATCGTCGCCCGCCTGCCACGCGAGCCGCGGCCCGGTCGAGTCCGCGGCGGTGCTGGCGACCAGCTGCGCCGCGCCGCCCGACAGCCGGTACTTATCCTCGATCGTCATGTGCGCGAGCACGTCGACCCGCACGACCTCGTGGACGACGACGCGGCCGTCGCCGATCGAATCGACGAGCTGGCGCGCGAGCAAGCTGGTCAGCGCGGCCTCGGTATCCACGCCGGGCGCGAGCGCGGTGATCGCAGCCGGGGCGACCGGCGCGCGCAGGATCGCGAGCGCCTCGAGCGCGGCGCGGGCCGGTGCGTCGAGCGTGGTCAGGTCCCACGCCGCGGCGCCGAACCGCGCGCGGGCATATTCGCGGCGCAGCGCGAGCGGCACGCCGCGGGTCCGGGCGAGCGCGGCGTCGACCCCATCGGCCTCGCCGTAGCAATCCTCGAGGTGGGCCCACATCTGGCCGGCGGCCTCGGCGTCGAGCCCGTGGAGCTCGATCTCGGCGATCGCCGAGCCGACCGCGGCGGCGAGCGGATCGCGGCCGACGACGACCACGCGGCCGAGCGCGGTCGGGCCGAGCAGCAGCGGCGCGAGCAAGCTGGTCGCCTCGTCGGTCCGCAGGTGCTGGATGTCATCGATCACCAGCACGCGCGACTGCTGCGCGAGGGTCTGGGCCAGGGTCCCCGGCACGCAGCGCAGCGCCCGCTCGGCGCGCGAGCGCAGCGCCGACGCCCGGTCACCGGGATGACACTCGACCAGGGTGCACGGCCCACCGAGCAACGGCGCGAGCTCGGTGACCAGCCGGGTCTTGCCGGACCCGAGCGCGCCATGCAACGAGACCAGCGAGACGATCGATAGGTGTTGTTTGAGCTCTTCTAGCTCACTCTGACGGCCGACAAACGGCACCGGTCCGATGGGAGTCATGGGATTTGTGATCTTTGAGGTGCGTCGCCGCATGACTGTAAGGGACAAGACAGCAAGGCGTGCGCCACCGCGCAGAACTTGCTCACCCCCTCAGTCGATGGGTGTAACCCCTTGAAGTGTCGTGGATTTTGTACGCTATCTCTCGTCATTGACCGAAGCTGAACCGGCGCGGTGATGAATCCAGGTCGCGTCCGGGGGGCTCCGCTGGGGGGTGGAGGTTCCATTTGGTTAGCCAGGTCCAGCGAGTGTCAGTAGGTTTGCGATCGACACCGCCCAATCGGCCTGATCGTCCCGCCGCTGGCGGACCAGCCGCTCGATCGCCGGGTACGCGCCGACCGCGTCATCGACCGCGCGGTCCCGGCCGGCCTGATAGGCGCCGAGCGTGATCAGCTCGCGGTGCTCTTCGTAGATCGCGAGCCGGGCGCGCAACCGGGCAGCGGCCTCGGCGTGGCGCGGCTCGACGACGCGCGCCATCAGACGAGACACGCTGGCCACGACGTCGATCGGCGGGAAGTGGCCGCGCTGGGCGAGCCGGCGATCGAGCACGATGTGACCGTCGACCAGGCCGCGGACCTCATCGGCGATCGGCTCGTCGAGGTCGTTGCCGGCGACCAGCACGGTGTAGATCGCGGTGATCGCGCCGGCCGGCGTGGCGCCGGTGCGCTCGATCAGCCGCGGCAGCAGCGCGAACACGCTCGGCGGGTAGCCGTGGCGCGCCGGCGGCTCGCCCGCCGATAGCCCGACCTCGCGCTGGGCGCGCGCGACCCGGGTCAGCGAGTCGCACAGCAGCAGCACCTGCGCGCCGCGGCGCTCGCGGAACCACTCGGCGATCGCGGTCGCGGTGTGGATCGCGCGCAGCCGGACCAGCGGCGGCGCGTCGCTGGTCGCGCACACCACGACGGTGCGGGCGCGCGCCGGGGCGAGCTCCTCGGCGAGCAACTCCGCGAGCTCGCGGCCGCGCTCGCCGACCAGGCACAGCACGATGACGTCGGCGGCGGCGCCGCGCGCGATCTGGCCGAGCAGGGTCGACTTGCCGACGCCGGCCGCCGCGAACAGCCCGACGCGCTGGCCGCGGCCGAGCGTGAGCAGCGCGTCGATCACGCGGACGCCGGTCGGCTGCGGCGTGGCGATCGGTGGCCGCGCGAGCGCTGCGGGCGCGGGGCGATCGACCGGCCACGGCTCGCCGTCGAGCGCGGGGCCGTCGTCGACCGGCGCGCCGAGGCCATCGAGCACGCGGCCGAGCAGCGCGTCGCTGCACCGGATCGCGAGCGGCGCGCCGGTGCGCCATACCCGGCCGGCGGGCGCGATGCCGGCGACGTCGCCGAGCGGCAGCACCACGGCCGAATCGCCGCGGAACCCGACGACCTCGGCGGCGAGCGGGGCCCGGCCGCGGCGATCGATCCGGACGATCTCGCCGAGCGCCACGCCGGGCACGGTGACGCGGATGACGAGCCCGACGACCTCGTCGACCGTGCCGGTCGCCGCGTCATCGCGCAGCGCGGCGACGTCGCCGTCCGCCGGTCCGCCATCCGCAGCGCGCGCCGCCAGCGCGGTGGCGTGGTCGCGCAGCACCGCCAGCTCGGCCTCGGCGCGCGCGGTCCGGCGCTCGGCCGCGGCGTGCGCGTCGTCCGCCACGCGCTGCGCGAGCTCGGCCGCGGCATCGCGCGCGATCGCCAGCTCGGCCGCCGCGGCGGCGCGGATCCGGTCGGCCTCGGCGCGCGCGTCGTCGACGATCTGGCGCGCGTGGACCCGCGCGTCATGCTCGTCCCCGCTGATCACGCGCCCGGCCTTCATCACACGCCAGCGTATCAGGAACCACGCGGCGCTTGCGGATCGCCGCCGGTTCATCCCGCGCCGGCCGGAGAGCATGGGTCGCCGGTCGCGCTCGAGAGCATCAGCTTTCGCGATCCACCGCACGAGGTGTGAGCTGCGCGCACGCCACCGCCGTGCGACGACTCACGCGACGACGCGACGACTCACGCGATGGCGCGCACCCGCCACGCCGACCGCGCCGACTCACGCGACGCCGCGCCCGCCGCGCCGACCGCCGCTCAACAACTGCTCGATCGCCACTCAGGGCGCCACTCAGGGCGCCACTCAGGGCGCCACTCAGGGCGCCACTCAGGGCGCCGCTCAGGGCGCCGCCAGCGCGTCCCAGCGCGGTGCGTCGGCGATCGAGGCGTGCGCCGCCGCGGCGAGCTCGTCGCCGATCACCAGGCCGAGCGCGCGCGGCACGCGATGCATCATCTGCAGTCGCGCCAGCGGATCGACATGGGGCGCCACGCCGCGCGCTCCGATCCGCAGCAGCGCGTGCTCGTCGAGCTCGACCCGGCAGCGCGCGATCGCGGCGCGGATCGGCCCGAGCGCCCCGGCGCGCGGCGCCCGCGTGATCCGCGCCGCTGCGGCGGTCAGCTGGTCACCGACGATCCGCGCCGCCGCCGCCACCGCCCGCGGATCCGCCGCCCCGAGCGCGAACGCGAGCTGATCGGCGCCGGCGTCCTCGAGCCAGCGGATCAGCGTCGCCGCGTCGACCCGGGTCGCGTCGTCCGCCGATGCCACGCGCGCGGCGGTCACCGCCGGCATCGGCGGGATCCCCGCGGTCGCCCACCGCGCGAGCCAGGTATCCACCGGTGTACCGCCGCCGGCCGCTACCGCCGCGCGCGACCGCACCGGCAGCCCGGCGAGCCCGGCCTCGATCCAGCTCGGGTGCACGCCGCGCAGCCCCTTGGGCACCGGGGTCCGCGCCGCCATCGCCCAGTGCAGCCGGGCCTTGCGATCCGGCTGCGTCGCGTGGGCCGCGCGCGCCGCCGCGCCGATCGGCCCGCCGAGCCGCGCCAGCACGTCCGGATCGCGGCACGCGGCGGCCAGCGCGCGCGCCACGTCGTCGGCGGAGCGCGCATCGATCATGGGGCGATCAGGGTCGCTCATGGAACCTGGGAGAGCCCGGCATCCGGCGAATGGCCTGCTTCACCCGGTCAATCGTTCGGGAGCGTGCCGGTCTCGGCGCGGCGGCGCTTGCCGCGGGCCGGGCGCAGCTTGTAGCGCAGCAGCTTGCCGCCGGGGCCGCGCGGCAGCGCGTCGACGAACTCGATCCAGCGCGGGTACTTGTACGGCGTGAGCACGTGCTTCACGTACTCCTTGAGCTCGGCCTCGAGCTTGGGCCCGCCCTCGTGGCCGACGTTGGTGACCACGAACGCCAGCGGCTTGATCAGGCCCTCTTCGTCATCGGCGCCGATCACCGCGGCCTCCCACACGCCCTCGTGCGCGGTCAGCGCGCGCTCGACCTCCACCGGCGACACCCACTTGCCGCCGACCTTGAACAGATCGTCGACCCGGCCGCAGTGGTGATAGAACCCGGCGCGGTCGACCATGAACCGGTCGCGCGTGGTGAACCAGCCGTCGGCGCGCAGGTCATGCTCGCCGGCGCCGCCGCCCCAGTAGCCGGTGAACAGCGAGCTGCACAGCAGCTCCAGCGTGCCGATCTCGTCGACCCCGACCGGGTCGCCGTCCTCGTCGACCAGCCGGACCTGTACGCCGTGGAGCGGCTTGCCGCACACCCCCGGCCGCGCGCCCGGATCGCTGCTGCGGCCCGCGAGCGCGAACTGGAAGATCTCGGTCAGCCCGTAGCCGACGGTGACCTCGTTGCCGAGCACGGCGCGGATCCGCGGGATCAGCCGCTCCGGCATGCCCTCGGCGCCGGCGATCACGTGGCGCAGCCCCTCGAGCGGCCTGGCGATCTGCTGCTGCTCGGCGTCGTGCGCGAGCTGGGCATAGACCGACGGGGTCGCGAACAGCACGGTCGGCTTGTAGGTCTCGAGCGCCTTGAACAGCGCCTTCGAATGCGGCTGGGCCGGAAACAGCAGCGACTCGGCCTGGACCGCGAGCGGCATCAGCAGCCCGGCGCCGAGCCCGTACGCGGTCGACAGCCGCGCCACCGACAGCATGCGGTCATCGGAGGTCAGCTGCAGCAGCTCGCGCGCGAACGAGTCGCGCGCCGCCGCGATCGTGCGCTGGCAGTGCGGCACCGCGCTCAGCTCGCCCGGCCCCGAGCCCGCCGAGTAGATGAGGAGGCAGACATCGGACGGCCCCATCGCGACCGGCGGCTGCGGCGCCGCGGCGTCGACCACGCGCTGGAAGTCCTGCACGCCGGCGAGCTTGGCACCGACGCAGATCACCTCGCGGAGGTCCGGCGTGGCGGCCCGCACCGCGTCGACCACCTGCTCGTGGGTATGGTCGACGAGCGCGATCACCGCACCGGCGTGCAGCACGTACTCGCGCAGGTCGTCGGGCGTTGCCAGCTCGGACACCGGCACCGCGACCGCCCCGGCGTGGATCACCGCGAGGATCGCCGCCGACGCCTCGAGCGTGTCGCGCATCAGGATCAGCACCCGCTCACCACGCCCGAGCCGCATCCCGCGCAGCGCCGACGACAGCTTCGCCACCGCCCGAGCCAGCTCGTCGAACGTCCACGCACGATCACCTTCACGCAGCGCACACCTGGGGCCCGCGCCGTTTGCCAGCGCCCCGTCGAGCAGCCACGCGGCGAGGTTCCCCACCTGAGACATGCACCGGAATTGTAAGGGAGTTCCGAGGAGATCGGGCAACGTTTGCGACGGCAATTTCCACGCGTTGACGCGGTCTAAGAACGATCCCGGTGCACGGGCCTCACCGCGTGCCACCGCGAACCCCTCGCGGCCTCCTATCCCGGGGTGCGCTAGTGTTCGCGCCGTGCGGATCGTTGGAGGCAGCCACAGCGGCCGGGTGCTGCGCGCGCCCGCCGGCGACGCCACGCGGCCGACCTCGGAGAAGGTCCGCGAGGCGGTGTTCAATATCCTCGGCCACCTGATCGGCGCGCTCGACGGCGACCGCGTGCTCGACCTGTTCGCCGGGTCCGGCGCGCTCGGCCTCGAGGCGCTGTCGCGCGGCGCCGCCCACGCCACGTTCGTCGACGCCGGCAAGCCGGCGCTGATCGCGATCCGCGGCAACCTGCGAGCGCTCGAGCTCGAGCCGCGCGCCCTGGTCGTGGCCGGCGATGCGGTCGCGGCCGCCGCGCGCCAGGTCCCCGAGGCGCCGTGGCGGCTGGTGTTCGTCGATCCGCCGTACCGATCCGATCTGGCGACCCGCGCGGTGCTCGCGCTCCCGCCCGAACGGCTCGCACCGGACGCCGTGGTCGTCATCGAGCACGATCGCCGCAACGCGCCCCCCGACACCCTGGGATCTCTGCTACGAACGGACCTGCGCCGCTACGGCGATACGCTGATCTCCTTCTTTGTCCGGTCACGGGAGGATCCCGCATGACGCAGTCGCACTCGATCGCCGTGTACCCCGGAACGTTCGATCCGATCACGAACGGCCACCTCGACGTGCTCCAGCGCGCGCTGGGGATCTTTCATCGCGTGATCGTCACGATCGCGCCGAACATCCGGAAGAACCCGCTGTTCTCGACCGACGAGCGGATGGCGTTCATCCGCGACGCCCTGCCCGAGCACGCCGGCCGGCTCGAGTTCGCGGTGTTCGAGGGCCTCCTGGTCGAGTTCTGCCACAGCCGCGGCGCCACCGTGATCGTCCGCGGGCTGCGCGCGCTCGCGGACTTCGAGTACGAGTTCCAGTTCGCGCACATGAACCGCCGGCTCGCGCCGGGGGTCGACACCGTGTTCTTCATGACCGACGAGCGCAACCACTACGTCAGCTCGTCGCTCGTCAAGGAGGTTGCCAGCCTCGGCGGCGACGTCACCGGCCTGGTGCCGGCGGCGGTCGTCCAGGCGCTCGGCAACAAGTACAGGAAGCAATAGCCATGGCCCCACTCAAGCTCGCGTCTCGCCTCGATCCGATCAAGCCATCGATCACGCTCGCCGTCACCGCCAAGGCCGCCAAGCTCAAGGCCGCCGGCGTCGACGTGATCAGCTTCGGTGCCGGCGAGCCCGACTTCGACACCCCGGTCCACATCAAGGAGGCGGTGCGCGCCGCGCTCGACAAGCCGGGCGGCGGCGTCGGCAAGTACACCGACGTCGGCGGCACGCTCGCGCTGCGCAAGGCGATCGTCGCCGAGCTCAACGCGGTGCACAAGCTCGCGCTCGATCCCGAGCAGGTGCTGGTGTCGACCGGCGCCAAGCACTCGCTCTACAACCTGTTCATGGCGCTGATCGATCCGGGCGACGAGGTCCTGATCCCGGCGCCGTACTGGGTCAGCTACCCCGACATGGTGATGCTCGCCGGCGGCAAGCCGGTGATCCTCGAGACCCGCGCCGAGGACGACTTCGCGGTCACCGCCGCGCAGGTCCGCGCCGCGGTCACCCCGAAGACCCGCGCGATCGTGCTCAACAACCCATCGAACCCGACCGGCGCGGTGTACAACCGCGCGCAGATCGAGGCGCTCGCGGCGGCCGTGGTCGACCAGGACCTGCTGGTCATCTCCGACGACATCTACCGCCAGCTGGTCTACGGCGACGCCGAGTACGTCTCGATCGCGTCGATCGGCCCCGAGGTCGCCGAGCGCACGATCCTGGTCGACGGCGTGTCGAAGACCTACGCGATGACCGGCTGGCGGATCGGCTACACCGCGGGCCCCCTGCCGCTGATCAAGGCGATGGCGAAGATCCAGGGTCAGTCGACGTCGAACCCGACCCACGCGTCGCAGATCGCGACGATCGCGGCGCTGACCGGGCCGCAGGACTGCGTCGCCGAGATGCGCAAGGCGTTCGACGAGCGGCGCCAGGAGATGGTGCGCCTGTTGCGCGCGATCCCCGGCGTGTCGTGCCGCGAGCCCAAGGGCGCGTTCTACGCGTTCCCCGACGTCTCGGCCTACGTCGGCAAGACCACGCCCGACGGCGCGGTGCTCGCCGACGACGTCCAGCTGTGCGACTGGCTGGTCGACCACGGCAAGGTCGCCGTCGTCCCCGGCTCCGGCTTCGGCGCGCCCGGCTTCGTCCGCCTGTCCTACGCCTGCTCGATGCAGAACATCGAGACCGGCCTGGGCCGGCTCGCCGCCTCGCTCGCCCAGCTGCGCTGAGCCCCCCCGCCGCGCTGCCTACCCTGTGGCGGTATCACCAGCGCCAGGATCCGGGGTAACCGGATCCTGGCGGTCGTGGTGTTCGTCGCCGATGCCACTCGCGCGCGCAGCCTGCTCGTCGCGCTCGGACTTCCATTGATCCGATTTGCCGACAAAAGCCGGCAACCCGGGTTTTCTCGGCAACCTGCCGTCCTGATCATTCCGCCATGCGCTTGCGCCAGCTGTCGGTCGTCCGGATCGTCCTCGCGGCGGCGCCGATCGTAGCGTGCAACATCGCCGTCATCACGCTCGCCGGCGCAGGCCCGCTGTCGACTCTGGTCCGCGCCGCCTCCAGCCTCGCGCTCTACGCCGGCTACGTCCGGCTGATCGAGCGCCGCCCGCTCGACGAGCTCGCTCGCACGCGCGCCGTCCCCGAGTTCGCCCGCGGCCTGGCCCTCGGCGCCGCGCTGTTCTCGGTCACCATCGCCATCCTGTGCCTGCTCGGCGTCTGCACGGTCGAGGCCGCGGGTGACGTCGCCAGTACCGCCAACGTCCTCGCGGGCGCGATCGCCGCCGCGGTCATCGAAGAGCTCTTGCTCCGCGCGATCTTCTTCCGCCTGGTCGAGCGCAGCCTCGGCACCTGGATCGCCCTCGCGCTGTCCGCCGCCCTGTTCGGTGTGCTGCACGCCTTCAACGTCGGCGCGACCGTCGTCAGCACGATCGCGATCGCGCTCGAAGCCGGCGTCCTGCTCGCCGCCGCCTTCGCCCTCACCCGCCGACTCTGGCTGCCGTTCGGCCTCCACGCCGCCTGGAACTTCACCGAAGGCGGCATCTTCGGCGCCAGCATCTCCGGCGGCCAACCCCGCGGCCTGCTCACTAGCCAGCTCTCCGGCCCAGAGCTCCTCACCGGCGGAAGCTTCGGCCCCGAAGCCTCCGTTGTCGCCGTCGTCGTCTGCCTCGCGGCCGGTATCACCTTGCTCGCGCTCGCCCACCGCCGCGGCCAGTTCCTGCCGCCCCGCTGGCGCCGCCCGGCCTGACCAACGCGCCCGCGCGCCATCGCCGGTACGATCGATTCCGCAGAAACATGCATCCATGCGTCATGAACAACGCTGCTGGGACATCAACCGTCATCCGGGCACAACAATAACATAACTGTCGCCGATTGAGCTCGTGATCATTACAGGCGATCTCCGCGGGAGAGACCCACGGTACTTCAGCGTCCGCCGCGACCAGAAGCTCGACGCCATAGTCATTAATGCAATTTCGCTCGCAGGGTGCGCAGCTTGGGCAGAGCGTCCTCAAGCGCGCGAGCGTTGGCGTCGCGGAACGCGGAAGGCGCGTCTTTATCGTTGTTCCGAGCAGCCCGGGGGGACATTTCCAGGAACGGCACTATATCGTCGATTAGCTGCAGAAGCCAAGATGACCTCTCCTTCTCAAGAGAGAGGCCATCGCACACACGGACCAGATATCGAGCGCTCAATTGTATCAAACGCAGGCCGCCGATTCACAATCGATATTGGAGATCTCGCTCTTGGTGGCGAGTCCACGACGGAGGGCCTGCTGAGCGGCTTGCCGCAGCAGCTCGGGAGAGAATCCGCTCTTCGCGCAGTCGTTGAGGGAGCGCCGAGGGTTGGTGGTTGGCACCGCGCCGAACCAGGTGCGGTCGTCGGGTGGCACGTCGGCATGGTGGAGCACGACGTCGGGCGGCACGCGGAACCGGCGGCGGCGCCAGGTCGCCGGCAGCGTGAGATGGATTTGGGTCGGCAGCACGTCGGAGAGCTCGTGGAGTGCGAGCGCGCTCTGATGCGATATCACGCCGGCCAGCTCGGACCACAGCCAGGCAGCGACGAGCTCCTCGTGCTCGCCCGCTGGATAGTGGACGAGACGGTAGATACCGCGACGTACACGGACGGCCTTGCCGGTGTGAACGTAGTGGACGAGCAGCTGCGGAGAGTAGCCGGCCTCCGCTGCTTGCTTGGTTGTGAAAAGCCCTTCCTGACCCGCGGCTGTTTCATAGAGGGTGCCCACGTCGGACGATCAGGGGAGGCCGCGGCCATGCACAAAATTAAGCCATATTTATTTTTGTGCGATACAGCTCGCGTACGGAACACAAATCTACAATTTTATTGAAGGATCGTGCGCTCGACCAGATGCGCGCGCTCATCGCCGAGCATCGGACCTGCCTCGTCGAGCGCAATGGAGGGCCGCGAGATGATCGAGCGCGCGATCGACAACTTCGACATCGTGTTCCTGCGCAACGAGGACTCGGTGGCCCAGATGGACCGCGGCCGGCTGCGGACGTGCTGTCACGGCTCGCCCAGGAGCTCCGCCATGCTGGTGCAGGTGACGGCGCTCGCCACCCAGC
>DATBBB010000563.1:0-3590 GCA_036271215.1 Kofleriaceae bacterium
GTGCCACTGGCGCGCCTCGCGCTCGTCCGGCTCGTCCGGCTCGTCCGGCTCGTCCGGCTCGTCCGGCTCGTCCGGCTCGTCCGGCTCATCGTGATCGCCGGCGCGGTGGTCTCGATCGTCGCGGTCGTCACTCATGGATGGTCCTCTGCCGCGCGCGCGAGCACGTAGCCCACGCCGCGCACCGTCCGGATCCGCGTCGGCGGATCGTCACCGAGCTTCTTGCGCAGCCGCGAGATGTGGACGTCGACCGCGCGCTCGCCCACGGTGACGTCGCCGCGGCCGGCGAGCTCGAGCAGCGCCGCGCGCGGCACCACGCGGCCCGCCCGGCGCAGCAGCGCGACCAGCAGATCGATCTCGAGCCCGGTCAGCTCGACCGACCTGCCGTCGACCCACGCCTCGCGCGAGCCGGTGTCGACGGTGATCCCGGCCGCCGACAGCTTCTCGGCCAGCGTATCGGGCTGCGTGCGCCGCAGCACGGCGCGGAGCCGGGCGAGCAGCTCGCGCGGCGAGAACGGCTTGGCCACGTAGTCGTCGGCGCCGAGCTCGAGCCCGACCACGCGATCGGCCTCGTCGCCGCGCGCGGTCAGCATGATCACCGGCACCCGGTGGCCGGCGTCGCGCAAGGTCCGCAGCACGGCGAGCCCGTCGAGCCCGGGCATCATCACGTCGAGCAGGATCGCGTCGAACCCGCCGCCCGCGAGCTGGGCCAGGCCGGCCTGGCCGCCGCCGGCGTGGACCAGCGCCACGCCCTGCGGTTTGAGGTTGTCGTCGAGCAGCTCGGCGAGCCGCGCGTCGTCATCGATGAGCAAGACCCGCACGTGGTTAGCTTACGTGGTCAGCGGTACGGACCAAACCCGCGCCACCACCCACCGTTACGGTCCAGAAGATCGGCTACTTGCGCGCGCTGGCGGTCATCGAGCACGCCGTGGATCCCGCGCAGGGCATCGAGCACCGCGGCCCGGGCCTCGCCGGTCGCGGTGTCGACCCGGCCGAGCACCGCGCCGAGCGCGGCGTCATCGAGCACCGGCCCGCGCAGCGCCGCGGACAGATCGCCGCGCGCGTCGCGCAGCCCGGCCTTCGCGCCGTGCACCCGCTCCTGCAGCCGATCGACCTCGGCGATGATCGCGCGCTCCTGCGCCGGCGACGCGTCGATCCGCATGAACAGCGCGTGCAGCATCATGCGCGACTTGGCGTGGTGGCGGCCGCGGAACCCGTGATGACCGTCGTAGCCGTGGCCGTACGGGCCGTACCAGCCATAGCCGTAGGAGCCGTGACACCGGCGATGAGCGCGGCGCATCGCCACGAACCCCAGCACCCCGATTGCGATTGCGAAGCCGATCATGTGAACAGTCCTTTCACTGGTCCAGGATGGGAGCGCCGTGTTTCGCGACCGGCCGGCGCTGTATGAAGAAACATTGCAGCGAGGGTCCCGCGACCCGTCGTCGGCGAGCGCTGCCGCACGCGACACACCCCACGCCGCATACGCGTCGCACGGTCAGATCCGGCAAAGCTTGCTGTCGGCGATGCTGCGCGAGCGGCGCCACCGGCAGCGCCTGCCAGGTGTCTTGCAGAATCTGCACGCGTGAGAATCGCGTTTCATGCGCGCGCCGGGCTGGATCGCCGGCGCCACCAGCCACCGCCGTGCTCGACCAGATCGGCGACCTGCGCGCGCTGGCGATCGTCGAGCACGCTGTGGATCGCGCGCACCGCGTCGATCACCGCCGCGCGGACCTCGCCGGTCGCGGTGTCGACCCGGCCGAGCACCGCGCCGAGCGCCGCGTCGTCGAACACCGCGCCGCGCAGCGCCGCGGCCAGATCGCCGCGCGCCGCGCCCATGTCGAGCTTCGCGCCGCGCACCCGGTCGCGCAGCTGCTCGATCTCGGCGATGATCGCGCGCTCCTGCGCCGGCGAGGCCTCGATCCGCGACAGCAGCGCGTACAGCATCCGGCGGCCCTTCCGGCGCCCCGGTTGCCAGCGCCCCGGCCGCCGGCCCTGCCAGCTCGGGCCGCAGCCCGCCGCGCCGGGGTCACCACCGTCGCCGCCGTCGCCGAACGGGCGGTCCCAGCTGTCGCCGCCGTAGCTGCCATAGCCGCCCGGCCCGCAGTACCCATAGTAGCCACCGTGGCAGCGACGGTGCGCGCGGCGCATCGCCGCAATTCCAAGGATTCCGATCGCAGCAGCAAAGCAGATCATGGTGATGTCCTTTCGACAGCTTCACCATGCGCGGCGCGTGTTTCGCGACCGGACGCGAGCACGTGAAGAAACATTGCAGCGGCGCGCGCCGCGCTACTCCTTTGCTCCGCTCGGTCACGCTTGACCTGGTTCGCAGGTCGCCCGGCTGCTTCGCAGCCAGGCACACCGCTACGCGCCGCGGCTACTGGTACGTGCCGAGCTCGACGTACGCGTGGTCGGTCATGATCACGTAGGGCCGATCGTCGAACGTCAGGTCCTTGCCATCGAACCGCAGGATCTGCAGCAGGCCCATCCCGTAGCCCATCGGGCCCTGCGAGTAGTAGTGGAGCGACAGCCGGTACGGCCCGGCGTTCGGCGTGCCGTCGATCGTGAAGCACTCCGGGCCGTAGCCGGTCGTGATGTCGGCGTACAGCTCGCCGCCCGACGGCAGATGCATGTTCTGGTACCAGGCGTGGCCACCGCGGCGGTCGCGGATGTGGAGGTCGACGTCGTTGGCGTCGGTCTCCCAGTACAGCACGAACCGGGTCGACGGCTCGGCCGCGAGCCCGAGCTGGCGCTGGGTGAGCTCGTGCATCACGGCGTAGCGCTCACCGCCGTGGGCGAGGTACGCCGCCGCGATCAGGCCGGCGTCCTCGCCGAGCACGCGCTCGGCGCCGCGGAACCGGTTGGCCGGGTAGGACTGGTCGATGCCGGCGAGGATCGCGGCGAACGCGCCGGCATAGTCCGCCGACCGGACGAGCGCGTAGGCGAGCAGGCGGTGGCCGGTGACGTGATCGGGCCGATCGGCGACCGCCCGGCGGTAGGTGTCGACCACGAGGTCGCGCGCGGTGCCGAGCCGCTCGAGCCGCTCGCCGGCAAACCGCCGCAGATCGGCGCGCGCCGGGAACAGATCGATGATCGAGCCGTAGATCCGCGCCGCGGTGCGGGCGTCGTGCGTGGCCTCGAGCGCCTCGCCGAGCCCGACCAGGGCGAGCACGTCGCCGGGCGCCTGGGCGTGCCAGCGCTTCGCCAGCACCAGCGCTTGCTCGGTGCGGCCGGCGTGCAGCGCCACCATCACCTGGGCGAGCTTGCCGGTCAGCGGCGGCTCGCCGCGATCCTCCGGCTCGGCGGGCTCGGCGGGCGACGGCCCTGGCGCGTCCGGCACCGGATCACGAGGCGCCGGCTCACCCGACGCCGGGCTCCTCGGATCGGCGCTCGCGAGCCTGAACGTGAACGGATAGTGGACCTCCACGCTGCCCGCGCCGGGAACCCGCGGGAACTCGATCGTCTTGATCACGTCGGCGACGCAGCTCGCCACGCTGGGGTCGACGCCGGTGGCGGTCACGGTCTTGACGATCCCGGTCGGCTCGATCAGGAACTGCGTGGTCAGCACGCCCGCCAGCATCGGCTGCGCGAAC
>DATBBB010000564.1:0-12992 GCA_036271215.1 Kofleriaceae bacterium
TCCCGGTCAACCTCGGCGGCATGGGGATGGTCGTCGGCCACGAGCTGACCCACGGGTTCGACGACCAGGGCGCGCAGTACGACGCCGCCGGCAACCTGGTCAACTGGTGGCAGCCCGAGACCGAGCAGCAGTTCAAGCAGCGCACCCAGTGCGTGGTCGACCAGTACAACGCCTACGAGGTCACCGGCGGCACCCGGCTCAGCGGCGCCCACACCCTCGGCGAGAACATCGCCGACATCGGCGGCGTGAAGCTGGCACTCATGGCCTATCGCGCGCTGCGCGCTGCCGCTCCCGACGCCGGGGTGGCCGACGGCTTCACCGAGGACCAGCAGTTCTTCCTGGGCTTTGGTCAGGCATGGTGCGGCAAAATGCGACCCGACCTCGAGAAGATGCTCGCGGCGACCGACGTCCACGCGCCGGCCAGGTGGCGGGTCAACGGGGCGCTGTCGGCGACGCCCGCGTTCAGCCAGGCGTTCCGGTGCAAGGCCGGATCGAAGATGGTCCCGACCCGGCAGTGCGTCGTCTGGTAGCCCCGCGTCTGCTCGCCCGGCGGCGCGCTGGCGTATAGTCCTTGGCCCGTGCTCGCTACGCAAATCCGCCAGAAGGACAGCGTCTTCTATTTTTGCGCGTATCCGGCGGATGACGTGCTCGACAAGGTCCGGTTCATCAGCCGGTTCTATGCCGAGGGCGAGCCGAGCCTGCCCGGCGAGGCGGTCGAGGCCGGCGACGAGGTCGCGAGCTTCATCTCGAAGATCGAGTCGACCGACGCCGCGTTCCAGCGCCAGCTGTCGCGCGCCAAGGTCACCACGATCAAGAACTTCTACGAGACCGCCGCGAGCCAGCCGCCGATCCCCGGCACCGTGCTGCTGTTCACCGAGGAGACGCTCCGGTTCGATCCGGTCAAGCCGTTCACCAACGTCGGGAACCTGACCGAGCCGCGCGGCAAGTACCTCATCATCGACGGCCAGCACCGGCTCGCCGCGCTCCACTTCTATCGCCGCCAGCACCCCGAGGACGCCAACACGATCCACGTCCCGTGCGTGATCTTCGACGGCAAGAGCGAGGACTTCGCGACCGAGATGTTCGTGATCATCAACTCGACGCCGACCCGGATCAACAAGAGCCACCTGGTCGATCTGTACGAGAAGGTGTCGTGGGCGGCGCCCGACAAGAAGTTCGCCGCGCGCGTGGTCGACCAGCTGTACCGCGAGGCCGACAGCCCGCTGCGCTACAAGATCAACCGGCTCGGCGGCCGCAGCAAGCAGGAGAAGTGGATCCTGCAGGCCGAGCTGTTCAACGAGATCCACCGCTGGGCGACCGCGGACTGGAAGAAGATCCAGAAGAAGTCGAACGCGCCGCGCGAGGCCGAGCGCTACTACGAGATCGTGCGCGACTTCCTGCGCGCCGCCGAGAAGGCGTGGGGCGACGCGTGGGGCAGCCCCGGGTTCATGGTGACCAAGCCGGTCACGCTCAAGGCGCAGCTCCGGGTGTGCGCCGACCTCGCGGCGGCCGACGCCGACCCCAGGGACGACCGGGTCAAGCGCTGGATCAAGCGGCTCGCGCCGTGGACCGAGCTCGCCAAGCAGTTCCGGGTCGAAGGGTTCTACGAGCGGTTCCCGGCCAAGGGCCAGGTCGAGCGCGTCGCCCGGATCCACCGCGACCTCGCGCGCGCCGCCGGCATCGAGCGCCGCGGCCCCGACGCCGGCGACGAAACCTAGACCAAGCCCAGACGAAGACCCATCCGTGGAGCACGTGTACTTCACCTGGCCGGATCGGCGGTTTCGCTATGAATGCCGCGGCTGCGGTGCGTGCTGCAAGGGCCACGGCATCGGGCTCGACGTCGCGGGCGGCCAGCTGGTTCAGCTCGTCGCGCGCCGGCCGGCGATCACCGCGTTCCTGCGCCGCCGCGGCGAGGCGATCACCGCGTTCAACCCGCGCGATCGGTGCTGGTTCCTCGCCGACGACGGCCTGTGCCGGATCGAGGTCGAGGACGGCCGCGCCGCCAAGCCGGCGTCGTGCCGGCTGTTCCCGTTCAACCGCGTGTTCCGGATCGGCCCGTACACCATCGTCGACTACAACAGCGTGATCTGCCCGCTCACGGTCGTCTCCGGCCCTGGCTCCGGCCCTGGCTCCGGAGACGACGGCGTCGCGCACGCCGACATCGCCGCCGAGATCGCCGCGATCGCGGACCCCACGATCGTCGGCACCCCGCTCGCGGCCCGCGACCCCGACGCCGAGGGCCGCGACTTCGTCACCACCGAGCGCGCGATCGCCGGCGCGATCTTTGCCGCGCCCGGTGACCTCGCTGCCGCCTGGGGCGCCCAGGCCGACGCCGCCGCGCTCGACGCCGAGCAGGCCATCGCCGGCGCCGCGTTCACCGCGATCCTCGGCGCGCCCTGGCAGCTGCCCTCGCTGCCGACCCTCACCACGGCCGGCTGGCTCACCCCATCGCTGCGGTTCAACGAGCTCTACGGCCCGCGCCAGTACGCGCCGCGCTCGGCGATGGCCCCGATCCTCGCCCGGATGTGGCTCGCCTGGCTCGGGTTCGCAGCGCTCGGCGAGCAGCTCGCCGGCCGCGCGCTCGGCCTCCAGGAGCTGACCACGCTGTGGTCCGAGCAAGCGCCGCTGATGCACGCCGTGGCACGCTGGACCGATGCCCCGGCGCTCAAGCCCGGCCCGATCGACCTGCCCGGCGTCGATCCCGAGCACGGCGTCCGCAAGCTCGCCCAGGCATTCGTCGACAACCGCAAGCCCCGGCGCCCGCTCGGCGCGCTGATCGCCGCGCTGCCCGGCGATCCGATCGCGCGGGTCACCGCGCTCAAGCTGGCGGAGGCGATCCTCCGCGCCGGGTTCGCCGGCCGCTGATCCGGCGCGCCAGGACCAGCGCCGCCACCGCCGCGAGCACGACGATCAGGCCCTTCTTCGCCACCATCAGCATCACCGGCGGACGCTGCGCCTGCGCCTGTGGCTGCGGCCTGGGGGGCTCGACCACGCCCTCGCCGTCGAACACCAGCGCGCGCAGCCCGAGCCCGGCGTCCTTGTCGCCCGCGGTGTAGTCCTCGTAGCGCGATCCGGACTTGAGCTGGATCGCGTCGAGCACCGCCCACGCCGGCTCGCCTGCCTCCGCGACCGCCGCGGTCGGATTGACCAGGTCGACCGCGAGGTAGCCAGCTCGGCCGAGCAGCCGCCCGGAGAACTTGCTGCCTTGACTGCCGCCGTCGTGGGTCCTGAGCGACCACGTCAGGCGATTCCGCGTGGCGTTGTAGCGCGGCGGCGCGATCCACGCGTCGAGCGCGGGCTCACCAGCGGCCCCTGATCCGCTCGCGCTGCCCCCGGTCGCGCTGCCTAGGCCGGCCGCCGCGGGATGGGCCCGAGCGCCGTGCTGCAGCTGGTCCAGCAGCACGTCGGGATCGATCGTACCGGCCTCGGCGTCGCTCACGTGGCCGACGTCCGCGGCGCGGATCACGATGTTCCAGGTATCGACCCCGCCCTCCGCCATCACCACCGCCACCACGGTGCTCGCATCGTTGCCGAGCTTGCGCTCCATGTCCTGCGCCATCGCCTGCTCGAGCAGCGCCAGTCCCTCCGGCAGATCGATCACCGCGCCGTGCCCGAGCTCGACCTGCTTGGGGCCCACGATGTGTGGCACGCCGACCAGCGGATCGGGCACCGCCGGCGGCTCGACCTCGTCGGTGTCGTCATCGTCGGCGCTGTCGTGATGGTGCGTGCTCTTCTTCGCCCCACTCCCTTCCGCTGGCTTCGGCCCACCCGGCTGGGCCGTCGCGGCCGGCGTCTTGTCATCCCCCGCGGCCCTCGCTGACCCTCCGGGCGCGGTCGACATCCCGATAGACACGAGCGCTGCGAGCAACCACCGAGCCTTCATGGTCCCCTACGATCACACATCCGTTCGCTGCCGTCCAAGACCCACCGCGCCGCCGAAACGCCGAAATGCGAAACCGCGCCGATTTGCGATCGGCGCGGTCGGGAGCGTAGGGAGCGGCGTTAGTTGGTGGTGACGCGGGCGACGGCGCCGGTGGTCAGGTTGAGCGTGTAGCTCTGGTCGCCGTCGAGCACGAGGCTGGCGGTCTGGTCGGCGTTGAAGGTCAGCTTGGCGTTGACGTCGAACGAGGCGTCGACGTTGTTGCTGCCCGAGCCGGTGACCATGTGGTGGGCCATGATGTCGAAGCTCGCCGAGCCGCCGATGACGTTGCGCTGCGCGGTCGCGATCTTGACCGCGTCGTACGACGCGCTGGCGTCGAACGTATAGGTCGTGGTCACGCCGGGCCGGAAGATCGAGCGCAGCGTGGCGTCGAACGTGAACGAGCTATCGCCGGTGAACGTGGCGGTGTCGCCCTGCAGGCCGGTGACGCTCCAGCTGCCGGTGCGGGTGACGTCGGCGTCGACCGCGGTGCTGCTCAGGTTGCCCGACCACATGACGGCGGCGGTCGCCGAGTCGGTCGTGGGGCCGCACGCGCCGGCCACACCTGCAAGGGTCTTGCAGGTGAGCGAGTAGTCGTAGTCGACGCCGAGCCGCGTGCCGTGGAAGTGGCCGTTGCCCATCAGCGAGATCCCGGCCGGCACGACGCCGAGCGACAGCGAGACGGTGTCGGTCATCGACGCCACGTCGCCGCCGCTGCTGGTGCCGGCGTTGCTGGGCGCGGCGGTCGAGCTGATCGCCTGCGCGGTGTCGTCGTATTCTTCGGCGGTCGGCTTGCTCGACGATGACGACGAGCATGCGGTGGTAACAAGACCCACACCAAGCGTTGCGCCCAAGGTGAACAAAGATATGCGTTTCATAGATGGATTCCTCGGGGGCACCTGGAGCAATCACCAGGCCAGCAGCGGATCCACCGGAACAGGATATTTGCGCGCCACCTCCCCGAGCGCTGCCGGGACAGTGCGTCGAAGCGCCCGACACTCCACGGATCGCCTGTAGGGATCCACCACGCTGTGAACTTGTGGAACGTACGCCGAACCCCTACTCAGGGGCACCCATTGTCCGGGAATTTCACAGGGGTACGACCTACGGATCCGAGGGATGGACCGGCGACGGCATCGGGTGCGCCGGGCCCATGGGGAGCTGCCACGGCCAGGTCAGCGCGTGGTGATCGTCCACCAGGGCGTTGGTGCGCTCGTCGAGCCAGGTGTGGAGCTCGGCCGGCGCCACCGGCAAGGTCCACAGCGCGAGCTGCGCAAACCCGGATTGCACGAACCGGCGCGTCGTCGGCGAGATCGAGAGCAAGCCGAGCGCCGTGTAGTAGACCGGCAGCTCCCACGCCGACTGCGACTGCGCGGCGATCTCGACCGCGACCAGCTGGTTATTGACCGACTGGCCGATCACCAGGTGGCCATCGCCGCTCACCAGCGGCGCCTGATCCGACGCCGCCAGCACCTGGATCATCGGCGCACCGGCGACCAGCGTGGTGCGGACCACCGCATGATCGGCGAGCTCGAGCAGCGCGCCACGCTCGACCGGCACGATCCGCGTGATCGGCTGATCGAGCCTGGCGATCTCGACCACGTCGCGGTCCCACACCAGCAGGTGGTTGTCCTCGCCGAGCAAGACCCGGCCGGCGGGGTCGACCGCGATCGCGCCCGTGGTGCCCGGCGCCACATGGGTCCGGGCCAGCGCCTGGGTCGCGAGGTCGCCGCGCACCAGCTCGCCGCTGGTCGCGATCGCCGCGTAGCCGGTATCGCCGAACCCGACGGCGGTCTCGGTGAACCCGGCGAGCTTGACGATCTCGCGCGGCACCGCGGCGCCCGGATCGCCGGATCGCCGGGTCGCGCGCACCCCGAACAGCCGGCCGTCGCCCACCCCGAAGATCAGCGCGTCGTGCGGCATCAGGTGGCCCCACACGTGCGCGCCGCGGACCAGCATGCGGCGCTCCGGCGTGGTCTTGCGCAGCAGGTAGAGCGCGGTGTCGATCGCGGTCTCGCGGACCAGCACGCGGCCGTCGCTCGGGTCGACGTCGACCACCTCGATCAGGCCGTGCGCGTCGTAGTCGAACGGCGTCGCGCGGCCGCTGCGCACGTCGTACCACTGCCAGCTGCCGCCCTCGGCGCGCCACAACAGCAGCGTGTCGTCGTCGACGAACGCCGCCATCGTGCCCGCCGGCTGGCGCAGCAGCTGCGGCAGGTTATCGCCGAGCTCGAACCCGACGAGCATGCCCCGGCCGAGCGCGACGATCCGCGGCGCGCCCGCGCGCGCGTAGACCTTCAGGGCGGTGAGCGGGACCGGCAGGTGCAGCGCGCCGGTGACCAGATCGTTGGACAGGTGGAGCTGGCCGTCGGTGCCGGGCACGACGAGCAGATCGTCGCCCGCCACGGCCATGCGGAACGTGAAGCCGTCGAGGATCAGGCGCTCCCACTGCCGCTGGCCGTTCCACGCCACGACCTTGCCGGTCGACACGAACGTATCGAGCTCGCGGCCGCGGAACTCGACGTCGATCGGCTGGCCCGGCGCCCACTTCGAGAACTCGAGCTCGGTCCACACCGGCTCGGGCGCGAGCGTGCACATCACGACCTTGTCGGCGGTCTGGACCGCGAGCGAGCCGAACCGCGAGCCGATGATCCGGACCGCCGCGAGCGGCCGCGCGGTCAGCTCGTGGCCGGCGGCGTCGACCACCTCGACCGCGGCCTTGTCGGCGAGCGCGATCCAGCTGCCGTCGGCGGCGATCTCGAGCTCGGCGACCGCGTGGCCCGGCCACAGCGGGTGGGTCGCCCGGGTCGCGACGTCGAGCACGTACGCCGCGTGCTGGGGGTCGAGGTACGCGATGCGATCGCCCTTGGCGGTCGCCACCGCCCAGGTCGCCGGCCCGATCGCCAGCTGCTGGATCGTGCCGGAGACTGGGCCCGCAAATGGATCGAGCAGCTCCGGCGCGGCGTGGCCCGGGGTCACGAACACCGACGCGCCGGCCCACGTGGCGCGCACGTCCTTGGGGTACGGCCGCGCCACGACCAGCCGCCGGTGGTCGAGGTCCCACACCCGGATCGTGCCGTCGCGCGTGACCTGGAGCAGGAACTTCGCGTCGGCCGACAGCTCGGCGTACACCGTGAGGTCGTCGGTGAGTTGCATCGTCCACGCCGTGCCGCGCACGATCGCCGCCTGCGCCACCGCGCGCGCCTCGGCGATCCGCTCCGAGCGATCCGGGATGTCCTTGAGCACCGCCGCGGTGTGGGTCGGGTTCTTGTCGAGCAGGCCGCGGGCCTCGGACACCACGAGCTGATCGGCGCGCCGCTGCAGCGCGTCCTTCGCGCGCTCGGTCTCCGCGCGCTGCGCGACCGCCTGGGCCCGCGCGGCGTCGGCGGTGTCGCGCTCCTGGACGATCCGGTGGACGCCGATCCACGCGAGCACGGCGACCGCGACCATCGCGAGCGCGGCGACCGCCAGCGGCGCGCGGTGGCGGCGCGCGAACCGGGCGACGTGCTGGCGCCGCGTGTAGTGGTGCGCGGCGACCAGCTGGCCGGCGAGGAACCGGCGGACGTCCTCGCCGAGCGCCCCGGCGTCGGGGTAGCGGCCGGCGGCGTCGAACGCGAGCGCCTTGCCGACGATCGCGACCAGATCGGCCGGCGCGCCGGGCGCCTTGACGTTGACCGGCGTGACCTCGCGGCTGCCGGTGTTGGCGATGACCTCGGTGGCGCTGGTCCCCGAGTGCGGCGGTGCCCCCGCGAGCAGCTGGTAGAGGATCGCGCCGAGCGCGTAGACGTCGCCGCGCGGGTCGAGCTCCTCGCCGCGCGCCTGCTCGGGCGCCATGAAGCCCGGGGTGCCGAACACCGAGCCCATCTGGGTGCGCAGGCTGTCGCTCGCCTGGGCGAGCAGCTGACCGGGCTTGTCGTCATCCTCGCCGATGACCTTGGCGAGCCCCCAGTCGATCACCACGGTCTCGCCGAGCCGGCCGACCAGGATGTTCGCTGGCTTGAGGTCGCGGTGGATCACGCCGCGATGGTGGGCGTGGGCCACGGCGTTGATCGCGGCGAGCAGCGCCGGCAGCAAGGTCAGGCGCTCGCCGAGGTCCGCCGCCTGCGCCATCAGCTGATCGAGCGGCTGGCCGGTCACCCGGCGCATGACATAGAACGGCCGGCCATCGGCCGTGGTGCCCGCGTCGTACAGCGGGATGATCGACGGATGCTCGAGCCGCGCGGTCAGCTGGACCTCGCGCAGGAACCGCCTGGCGATGCTGGGCCCGCCCCGCGGCAGGACCTCCTTGAACGCGACCGTGCGGCCGAGCTGGAGATCGAACGCCTCGACCACCCGGCCCATGCCGCCGCGGCCGAGCTCGGCGCCGAGCCGGTAGCGGTCGCTCGACGCCAGCGGCGTGGTCGGCGCGGTCGCCGTGCCGAGCGGGTCAGCGGGTGCATGCGCCGCCGCGGGGCCCGCCGGCGGTACGGGTTGCGCCTGCAGGGCCTGGTGTTGCGTCACCGCGTAGGCCGGCTGGGCCGCGTTCGCCGGCGGGCCTACCGCCGCGGTGTCCTCCGGAGCAGCCTGCAGCGTGTCCTCGAGCGCGTTCCGGATCAGTCCAGATCCCAATCGATATCCGAGATGCTGGGATCGTTGCGGATATTGACGGCGCGCGTGCGCTCTTCGTTCGACAGCCCGGGGTGATTGCGGGCGCGCTCCATCGCGGCGATGCCATCGAGGCTCGACAGCCGGGTCGCCTCGTCGCCGTGATCTTCGAACCCGCCGACATTGGGATCGGTGGCCGGCGCGTTGGCGAGGAACTTGTGGTGCGCGGCATCGCTCGGCCGGGTCATCTCGTCGTTCTCGAACCCACTGCCGGGCAGCGCGTTGGTGTCGATCGAGATCCGGGTCGGTTCATCGGGCCGCGCCGACTGGATCGCGCTCGGCCGCGGCAGGTTCGGCCGGGGCGACTTCGACGACGCGGTCGCGGTCGGACGCGGCGCGGGCGGGGGCGTCCTGACCGCCGGCGACGGCTTGGCCGGCGCGGCGTTGCGCAGCGCGGTCAACAGCTCGTCGTCGACCTGGCGCGTCGGCTCGTCGCCGAACGGGGCCGGCACCGGGCGGCGCTGCGGCGGCGGTGGCTGGACCGCGGCCATCTGGCGCGACCGCGGCTGCGGCTGCGCGTACTGCTGCGGCGGGGCGTACGGCTGCGGCGGGCTGGCGTGCGCCAGCACCGGCTGCGGCCCGGTCTGCGGCAACGTCATCGGCGCCTGCGACATCGGTGGCTGCGCCATCGCCGGCGGCTGCGCCATCGGCGGCGGATGCGACGGCCGCGGGTGCGAGCGCTCCGCGGGCCGCTTGCCGTTGGTGCGCGCGGCCTGGGCCTGCGCGAGCCCGACGACCACGGCGGGTTTGGCCGGCACGTCGGGGCGCACCGCGGTGATCGACGGCCCGGTCGGCCCCGGCGAATCGTCGAAGTCGAAGTCAAAGCTCTGGTTGCCGGCCGGCGCGCTGGTCGGAGCGCCGCCGATGTAGACCTCCTCGTCTTCATCGGCCAGGCGGCCGCCCTCGTCGCGCAGCATGCGCAGGATGCGGGTCCGCTCGCCGGCGGACAGCGCGTCGCGCCGGCCATGTCCGGTGTGCGTGCGGTTATCGGTCTTGCCGCGCTTGGCGAACTCGGACAGCGGCACCGGCGCGTCGAACTTCTTGACGCGGCCCGCCGGAGCGCGGACGTCCGGCTTGGGCGGCAGCGCGCCGACCCCGGCCGCGGTGGCGATCGCGATCGCGGGCTCCTGTTGCGGCGGCGGCATCGGTATGACACCCGAGTGCGCGCGGTTGGAGAAGATGCTGGTCGCCGAGCGCAGCCACTTGCGCGGGCCGGACACCGGCTCGCCCATCGGCATCGGCAGCATGCCCGACATCCCGGGCTGCGGCGCCGGCATCACCGGTGCGGCCGGACGCGCCGGCTCGATCCCGATGCTGCCGCCGAGCACCTGCGCCGCGGCGCGCGCGCCGTCCTCGGGGCACTCGACCGCCCGCATCACGAACCGGCGCACCAGATCGTCGGTCTTGCCGAGCTGGTACTGGTGCGGCCTCTCGACGAACCGCACGCCCATCTTCTCGAGCCACGCGATCGGCGGATCGGCGCCGATCAGCACGAACGCGCCATCGTTCGGGTAGCGCTTCTGCGAGCCGTCGGCGAGCGCGAGCGTCACCGAGTCGGCCTCGAACCCGAGCACCTGCGAGCCGAGCTTGGCCTTGATCTGGCCCTGCGCGGCGTAGCTCTCGATCGTCTGCTTGTTCTTGGGCGCGGCGCGGTTGAAGCCCTTGCCGCGGTACGAGATCATGACCTTCGCGCCGGCATCGGACAGCGCGAGCGCCGCCTCGCACGCCGAGTCACCGCCGCCGACCACGAGCACCGACCGGCCGCGCCATTCGTCGGGATCCTCGAGCAGGCTGAAGATCTTCGGCATGTTCTCGCCGGGGACCTGCAGCGTCCGCGGCTTGCCGCGCGTACCGATCGACAGGATCGCGCGCTGCGCGCGGTAGGTCGCGACCGTGGAGCGAACCTCGAACGTGCCGTCGGGCCCGCGGGTGACGGTCTCGACCGACTCACCCTGCTGGATCTTCATGCCGACGCGCTCGATCACCTCGCTCCAGATCGGGATCAGCTGCTCCTTGCCGGCGTCGAACACCGGCAGCAGCGACAGGTTCAGCGTATCGTACGGCTCGGCCATCACGAGCTTGCCCTTGGGGTAGCGCGAGATCGTCGAGGCGATCATCTGCTCCTTCTCGAGCACGACGTACGACAGCCCCTTCTGGATGCAGGTCAGCGCGGCCGACAGCCCGCCCGGGCCCGAGCCGACGATCGCGACGTCGACGAGGTTCTCGCCGCGGCCGAGCGCGCCCGGCTGCAAGCCGGTCGCGAGCATGTGCTCGACGACCACGCGGCCGAGGTTCGCCGCGTTCTTGACCAGCGGCTTGCCGGCGACCTCGCCGATCAGGTACTGGCCCGGCACCGCGGTCTGGAAGTTCTCATCGATCTCGGGGACCTTGAGGTTGGGCGGCAGGCCGCCCTCGGGGAACATCACCAGCGCTTCGGTCGGGCACGCGAACATGCACGCCTCGCACTGGATGCAGTCGTGGAACCGCAGCACGCGGCTCTTGTTCGCGACCAGATCGAGCACGTTGGTCGGACACACCGCGACGCACGCATCGCAGCCGGTGCAGCGATCGTCGTTGATGTCATGCACCAGGATCCGCGGGCCCGCGGAAGGCGCCTGCTCTACGAGCGAACGATGGCGTTTGCGGGCAGACAACATCGTGAACACCGCCATCAACAAGATGGCGAAGCCCCCGAGCGCCAGCGGGACGACCCAGGTCACGGCCGAAGAATACCCCGATTTATCCGTCGATGCCCGTTCAGTTCTCTACCTTGTTGACCAGGAATTCACCTACTTGGGTGATCAGGCCATCTATGTCACGCCCTGCGACATCGATAGGGGCGCCGATCTGTACCGTGACCTGCTGGCCGGACCGCATGACCTTGGCCCCCCGCGGCAGGATGCCGAGCGTGCCGCGGATTGCCACCGGCACGATCGGCGCGCCGGTCCCGAGCGCCAGGTGGAACCCACCTTTCTTCAGCTTGCCGATCCGTCCGTCGCGCGACCGCGTCCCCTCCGGAGCGAGATAGATGCTGACCCCGTCGCGGATCAGCCGCGCCGCGTGATCGATCGACCGCATCGCGCTCATGTGGTTCTTGCGGTCGACCTCGATGAACTCGGCCGCGCGCAGGCCGGGCCCCCACAGCGGGATCTGGAACAGCTCGGTCTTGGCGAGCATCCGGATCGTGGGCGACGGCAAGCTCGCATAGAGCACCGGGATGTCGAGGTGGCTCTGGTGGTTCGACATGTAGATCACGGCACGAGGTGGCACGAGCTCGGCCCCGGACGCGATCAGATCGATCTCGAGCAGCTCGATGACCCGCCGGCCGAACCACCGGGTGCGCTCGTCGATCGAGGACCGCGCCAGCGAGCCGCGCGCGGCCTCGACCAGGGTAGGTGCCGTGACGCGGGCCATCGCGCCGAGCACGCGGACGCTATCGAGGAGAGACATGGCGCGTATTCTACTCCGAGGTGGGAGATATCATGGGGTTGGTCGTTCGACGCCGGCGCCGCGCTCGCGCGCGCGTGTTACCTTCAGGGGCAATGCGCGCGCTGGCGGTGGTGACCGCTTCGCTACTCTTGTGGGGAGCGACCGCGCGCGCCGATACGATCGATACCAGCATCCGCCAGATGGCGGACTCGAGCTACAAGGTCCGGCTCGCCGCCGCGCTCGCGCTGTCCAAGTCGCACGACCCGCGCGCGGTGATCGCGCTCGCCGACGCGCTCGGCAAGGACGAAGACTCGACGATCCGCCGGGTCGCGGCGCTCGCGCTCGGCAAGATGATCGACGAGCGCACCGCCGACGACGCCCGCGAGCTCGGGCTCGACGCGCTGGCCGAGGCCGCGACCTCCGACCGCGACGTCAAGGTCCGGTCGACCGCCGGGCGCGCCCAGCAGGACCTGTCCGGCCTGCACCGCAAGAAGCGCACGGCGCACGCCGACCCCAGGGCCGACAAGCCCGGCGTGTTCATCAACATCGACGCCACCACCGATCAATCCAAGATCGCCGGCAGCGACGCCGGCGAGCGGCTCGCCAAGATCGTCAAGAAGCGGGTCGAGCACACCGGCTACGCGACCAGCTGGCCCGGCGGCCTGCCGACCCAGACCGAGCTGACCTCGGCGCACTCGCGCGCGTTCATCGTCGCCTCCACGGTCAAGAAGGTCGAGCTCAGCAAGACCGGTCGCCAGACCCAGGTATCGTGCAAGCTCGAGATCCGGATCTCCCCGTGGAGCGGCTCGGACGGCGGCGAGAAGTGGGAGGCCAACAAGGCCGCCTCGGCCTCGGGCTCCGCCAAGGCGATGACCGGCAACTCCGACCGCGAGATCGCCGGCGGCGTCCGCGACTGCCTCGACGCGGTCGCCGAGGACGTCACCGACCGCCAGATCCTGCCGTTCCTGAAGCGCCTGACCACCGCCGGCAGCTGAGCCGC
>DATBBB010000565.1:0-23181 GCA_036271215.1 Kofleriaceae bacterium
CCCCCCCCCCCCCCACGCCACCCTGGCCGAGCTCGACCTTGCCGCACGTCGACCACACCGTGGTCTCGGTCGGGCCGTACATGTTCCACAGCAGGCCCACCCGGTGGAGCAGCATCTCCGCGAGCTCGGGCGGCAGCGCCTCGCCGCCGCACAGCGCCTTGAACCCGGCGCCGCCCTTCCAGCCGGCCTCGATCAGCAAGCGCCACGTCGCCGGGGTCGCTTGCATGATCGTCGCCTTGTGCTGCTCGAGCAGGCCGCGCAGCGCGGTGCCGTCGGTCGCCTGGTCACGGGTCGCCAGGATGATCTCGGCGCCCTGGGTCAGCGGCAGCATCAGCTCGAGCACCGCGATATCGAACGACAGCGTGGTCACCGCGACCAGCCGATCGTCGGCGGTGAGCCCGGGCTTGTCGGCCATGCTCGCGAGGAAGTTGACGACCGCGCGGTGCGGGACCCGCACGCCCTTGGGCTTGCCGGTCGAGCCCGAGGTGTAGATCAGGTACGCCGCGTCGTCGGGGCCGACCGCGACCTGGGGCGGCGCGCCGGCGCCGGTGATCTCGGGGCTGCCGATCCGCAGGATCCGCGCCGGATCGAGCTGGAGGTCGAGCAGCGACAGCACATCGGTGCCATGCGCGGTCGCGCCGTTGCCGTTACCGTTGCCGCCGCTGGATGACAGCTCCTGATCGGTGATCACGACCTTGGCGTCGGCGTCGGCCAGCATGAACGCCAGCCGCGACGCCGGGAACCCGGGGTCGAGCGGGACGTAGGTCGCGCCGGCCGCGAGCGCGCCGAGCATCGCCGCCAGCATCGCCGGCGTGCGGTCGAGCAGCAGCGCGACGACGTCACCGCGCCGGACCCCGCGCGCCGCGAGCGCCGCCGCGATCCGATCGCGCTCGGCCGCGAGCTGGGCGTAGCTCAGCGTCCCGGAGGTTGACGAGGTCGGCGAGGTCGGCGAGATCGGCGAGGTCGGCGCGCTGTGGCGGATCGCGATCCGATCGCCGTGTTTGGCGAGCGGCTGGAACAGCGCGGTCAGGGTCGCGTCGGCGGCGAGCGGCCGATCGGTGCGGTTCCACGCGACGAGCTGGTTCAGCTCGTCGCCGGAGACCTCGAGCAGCTGGCGCACCGGGCGATCGGGGTTGGCCGCGATCGCCTCGGCGAGCGCGAGGACCCGCTGGCGCCAGCGCGCGGCGGTCGCCGGCTCGATGATGTCGGTGTTGTAGTTGAGGCCGCCGACCAGGCCATCGGCGCCATCGAGGAACCACAGCGCCACGTCCTGCGCCGCCGACGGCTGGAACACCGGCAGGTTGTGGTGCTCTAGATTCCCCCAGCGCGGCGGGCGCTGGCGGGCGTCCTGGTACGAGAAGAACGCCTGGTAGATCGGGAACCGGCTCTCGTCGCGCTTGGTGTCGAGGATCCGGACCAGGTGCTCGAACGGCACGTCCTGGGCGCCGAACGCCTCGACGGTCTCGCTGCGCATCCGGCGCAACAGCTCGAGGAAGCTGGCGTCTGGATCGACCCGGAGCCGGAGCGGCAGCGCGTTGACGAAGAACCCCATGATCTGCTCGAGTTCGGGGACGCTGCGGCCGCGCACCGGCGTGCCGACGATGATCTCGGACTGCCGGGTCAGCTGGTGGAGCAGCGCGGTCCACGCGCCGAGCAGGGTCATGAACAGGGTCGCGCCCTCGCGCAGGCCCACGGTGCGCAGCGCCGCGGCGGTCGCCGGCGGCAGCGCTAGCCACTCGGTCGAGCCGTCGCCGGTCTGGACCGGCGGCCGCGGGTGATCGAGCGGCAGATCGAGCGCGTCGGGCGCGCCGATCAGCTTGCCGCGCCAGTGCTCGAGCTGGCGGGTCAGCTCGGGCCCGGCCAGCCAGTCGCGGTGCCACACCGTGAAGTCGGCGTAGGTCACCGGCGGTGCCGGCCGGGTGGTCGGCACGCCCGCGAGCTCGGCGGTGTACAGCGCCGACATCTCCTCGTACAGCAGGTCGAACGACCAGCCGTCCCAGATGATGTGGTGCGCCATGAAGAACAGCACGTGGTTGCCGGGCGACAGCCGGTACAGCTTGACGCGCCACAGCGGCGCGCGGGTCAGCTCGAACGGCTGGGCGATGTCGTGCTCGAGCCGGCGGGCGAGCTGGGCCTCGCGCTGATCGGCGGGCAGCTCGGACAGATCTTCAAACGGGATCTTGGTATCGACCGAGTCGGCGACGATCTGGGCCGGCGCGTCGCCGACCGTGCCGATCGCCGTCCGCATCACGGCCTGGCGATCGACCAGCTGGGTGAACGCGCGGCCGAGCGCGGCGACGTCGAGCGGGCCGTGCAGCCGGTGCGCCGACGGCACGTTGAACACGGTGCGGCCGAGCTGGAGCTGCTCGAGGTACCACACGCGCTGCTGCATCAGCGACAGCGGCGCCGGGGTGGTCTCGGCGCGGTGGACGATGCGCGGGATGTCCGCTTCCCGGACGCGAGCCCCGTCGAGCCAGGCCGCGAGGCCCGCGACCGTGGTGTGCTCGAACCCGGCGCGCATCGGCACCGTGCGGCCGAGCGTGCGCGACAGCTTCGCCGTCATCTGCGCGACCAGCAGCGAGTGGCCGCCGAGCGCGAAGAAGTCGTCGAGCACGCTGAGCCGCGGCAGCGCGAGCGCCTCCTGGTACGCCGCGGCCACGGTGTGCTCGGTCGGCGTGCGCGGCGCGACCGCGGCGCCCTGGTTGGCGAGCGCGGGGCCGGTCGGCGCGGGCAGCGCCTTGCGATCGACCTTGCCGCTGCCGGTCAGCGGCAGCGCCGGCATCGCGACGAACCGGGTCGGCACCATGTAGTCGGGCAAGCTGTGCGCCAGGTGGGCGCGCAGCACGTCGTCGGCCGGGACCCCGCCGTCGCGCGCGACCACGTAGCCGACCAGCCGGACGTCGCCCGGGCGATCCTCGCGCGTGATCACCGTGGCCTGGGCGATCGCCGGGTGGCGCGCCAGCGCGACCTCGATCTCGCCGAGCTCGATCCGGTAGCCGCGGACCTTGACCTGGAAGTCGGTGCGGCCGAGGCACTCGAGCGCGCCGCTGCCGTCGGGGCGGGCCCGCCAGCGGCCGAGGTCGCCGGTGCGGTACATCCGCGCGTTGGGCTCGATCCGCGAGCCATCGGCGACGAACCGCTCGGCGGTCAGCTCGGGCCGGTGGTGATAGCCCAGGGTCACGCCATCGCCGCCGATGTACAGCTCGCCGGTCACGCCGACCGGCACCGGCTGCAGATCCTCGTCGAGCACGTGGACCGTGGTGTTGGCGATCGGGTGGCCGATCAGGATCGGGCCGGTGGTGTCGTCGACCCGGTGCACCGTCGACCACACCGTGGTCTCGGTCGGGCCGTACATGTTCCACAGCGCGCCGACCCGCGACCCAAGCTCGCCCGCGAGGTCGCGCGGCAGCGCCTCGCCGCCGCACAGCGCGGTCAAGCTCCGGCTGCCGTGCCAGCCGGTCTCGATCAGCATGCGCCAGGTCGCCGGGGTCGCCTGCATCACGGTCGCGCGGTGCTGGTCGAGCAGCCCGCCGAGCGCCACGCCGTCGTGGGCCTCGTCGCGGGTCGCGAGCACGATCTGGGCGCCGACCGCGAGCGGCAGCAACAGCTCGAGCACCGCGATGTCGAACGACAGCGTGGTCACCGCGAGCACGACGTCGCGCTCGGTCATGCCGGGCTCGCGCGCGATGCTGGTCAGGAAGTTGACGACGGCGCGGTGCGGGACGCACACGCCCTTGGGCTTGCCGGTCGATCCGGACGTATAGATGACGTAGGCCGCGTCATCGACCCCGCCGGCGGCGTTGTCGGGCAGGCCGATCGCGGGCGACGACACGACGTCGATCGCCGGGTGGCTCGCGATGCCGTCGAGCATGACCGCGGGGACCGCGCCGATCACCTGGGCCGAGACCCGGGCGACCGCCGTGGTCGTGACGATCGCGGCGACCTCGGAGTCCTCGACCATGAACCGCAGGCGGTCCGCCGGGAACCCCGGATCGAGCGGGACGTACGCGGCGCCGGCCGCGAGCGCGCCGACGATCGCGGGCAGCAGATCGAGATCGCGCTCGACCAGCAGGCCGACCCGGTGGCCGGCGTGGACGCCCGCGGCCCGCAGCTCGGCGGCGATCGCCGCAGCGCGGCTGGCGAGCTGGCCGTAGGTCAGGGTGCCGCCGCGGGCCCGGACCGCCGGGCGATCCGGCGCGCGGCGCGCGGTGGCGGCGATGACCTCCTCGATCCGCGCGGTGCGCGGGTAGCTCGCCTCGGTCTGGTTCCACGCCGCGAGCGCGCGGCGATCGGCGTCGGGCACGATCGGCAGCCGGCCGAGCGCCTGGTGCGGATCGGCGACCGCGCCGTGCAGCAGGACCTCGAACGCCGCGAGCCAGCGCCGCACCGTGGCGGCGTCGAACAGGTCGGCGTTGTACTGGCACTCGATCCGCATGCCGGCGGGGCCGGCGTCGACCGCGTTGATGAACAGCTCGAACGTCTCGTGGGCGCGCGCGTTGCCGAGTAGCTCGAGCGTCACGCCGGGCAGGCTATGGCCCTCGCCGGTCAGCGCCTGGTCGATGTTGAAGATCACGCTGATCAGCGGCAGCCGGCTCGGATCGCGCGCGATCGGCAGCACCTGCAGTACGCGGCCGAACGTGACGTCCTGGTGATCGTAGGCATCGAGCATCGTGGTCCGCGCGGCCGTGACGTGCTCGGCGAACTTGTCGCCGCGCGACAGCTTCGCGCGCAGCGGCAGCATGTTGACGCAGTGGCCGACCAGGCCCTCGAGCCCGGCCGAGGCCTGGCCCGCCGCCGGGATGCCGACGACCAGGTCGGTCTGGCCGGTCAGCCGGAACAGCAGGGCATCGAACCCGGCGAGCAGGGTCGCGAACAGGCTGGCGCCGAGCGAGGCGCCGAGCTTTCGGACCTGGCCGAGCAGCTGGGCGGGCAGCACGTAGTCCTCGCGGCCGGCGCGCGTGGTGCGCATCGCCGGGCGCGGCCGATCGGTCGGCAGATCGAGCACCGGGATCGTGCCGGCCGCGGGGCCGGAGAACCGCTCGATCCACCACCGCTCGTTGGCCCGCACGTCGGGCGAGTCGGCGGCGGCGGCGGTCGCCGTGGCGTAGTCGAGGAACGACGGCGCGGCGGGCAGCGCCGCCTTGCGGCTGCCGGTCGATAGCCCGTACAGCGCGGCGAGGTCCTTGACCAGCACCCAGTACGACCAGCCGTCGAGCACGATGTGATGGCCGGTGAACACCAGCACGTGGTGATCGGAGTCGAGCCGGACCAGCTCCGCGCGGACCAGCGGCCCGCGCTCGAGATCGAACGGCTCGGTGACGTGGCGGTGGGCGATCGCGGCCAGCTCGGCGTCGCGCGCGGCGGGCGCGAGGCTCTCGAGATCGCGCAGCGGGACGGCGAGCTCGGGCGCGACGCCGGCGCGGATCGTCAGGCCATCGGCGCCGAACGTCGAGCGCAGCGCGTCGTGGCGGACCGGGAGCTCGCGCACGGCGGCGCGCAGCGCGGGGACGTCGAGCTCGCCGCGCAGGTGGAGCGACACCGACTCGTTGTAGGCGAGCGACGCCTCGGGGCCGAGCTTGTCGGCGAGCCAGACCTCGCGCTGGGGCTCGGTCGACGGCGCCTCGCGCACCCCGGCCGCGACGTCGGCCGCGGCGACCGCGACCTTGGGCGCCGGGAAGAACCCGCTGGCCTGCATCTCGACCGCCGCGGCCTTGTACGCCGCGATGACCTTCGCGATGTCCTCGTCGGTGTGCGCGGTGGTCAGGAAGCACGGGAAGTTGTCGAGGATGTGGATGCCGCGGTCGCGCAGCATCGCGTAGATCAGATCCGAGTACGGCATGTCCTCGGTGAACACGTTGCGCCACAGCGACGCGAACGTGTTGAGCTTGAACGGCGCGCCGATCTCCGCCATGTAGCGGTTGACCTCGCCGACCATTGCGGCGGTCTTGGCGGTCAGCTTCTCCTGCAGCGCGGGGCCGGCGTCCTTCATGTGCTGCAGCGCGGCCTTGGCGGCGGCGAGCGCGAGCGGGTGGCGGACGAACGTGCCGGCGAAGTAGGTCACGCCGACCGTCGGGATCGAGTCGTCGCCGTACTGCCAGTGGCCGCCGTCGAGCGCGTCCATGAACTGGCGCTTGCCGGCGATCACGCCGATCGAGAACCCGCCGCCGACGACCTTGCCGTACGACGCGAGATCGGCCTGGATGTCGAACAGGCCCTGCGCGCCCTTGGGGTGGGCGCGGAACCCGCAGACGACCTCGTCGAAGATGAACAGCGTGCCGTTGTCCTCGGTCAGCTTGCGCAGCTCGCGCAGGAACTCGACCGGCTGGAAGTCGGGGCGCCGGCTCTGGACCGGCTCGACGACGATCGCGGCGAGCTCGTGGATCCGCGACTTCAGGATCTCCATCGACTCCGGCGTGCCGTAGTCGAGCACGATCACGTTCGCCGACGCCGACGGCATGATGCCGGGCGCGGCCGGGATGCTCTTGAGCTTGCGGGTGCCGCGGACGATGACCTCGTCGAAGATGCCGTGGTACGCGCCGGTGAAGATCGCGATCAGGCTGCGGCCGGTCACGGTGCGCGCGATGCGCATCGTGCCCATCACGGCCTCCGAGCCGGTGTTGCAGAACGCGGCGCGGTCGGCGCCGGTGACGTCGCAGAACAGCTCGGCGACCTCGCCGGCGAGCACGTGCTGCGGGCCGATCTCGTAGCCCTTCTCGACCTGCTCGTGGATCGCGTTGCGGATGAAGTCGGCCTGCCAGCCGAACAGGCTCATGCCGAAGCCCGACAGCACGTCGACGTACTCGTTGCCGTCGATGTCCCACATGTGCGAGCCGCGCGACCGCTCGATGACGATCTGGTAGGTCAGCTCCTTGGTCAGCGGGCGGAACCCGTTGACCACGCGCGGGTCGGCCATCCGCGAGCGGTGCGCGGTGGTGTAGTCCTTCGACTTGCGGGTGCGCGCGGTGTAGCGCGCGGTGAGCGCGTCGAGCCGGGCGCGCTGCTGGGGCGACAGCTCGTCGGACACGGTGTGGATCCGGGCGATCGCGCCGAACGCCTTCTTGACGTCGTAGTTGACCGGGCCGGCGGGCGGCTCGTCCTCGTTCTTGGCCTGCGGCGTGGTGGTCGGTGGCGTGGGCAGCGCGGCCGATCTGGCGGCTTGCGCGGGTGCCGGGGCGGCGGGGCGCGCGGCGGCGAGCGCCGAGATCGCCGAGATCGGCTGCGCGGCGGCGGCGCCACCGCCGCCGAGGATCGCGAGCTGGGCCGCCATCACCGCGAGCTGCTGGTCGATCACCTGGCGTAGGTACGGCGGCAGCTCGCCGCCACCGGCGACCGCCGGCATCGCGAACGCGAACGGCGCGGACGCCTGGGCGGACGCCTGCGCGGCGATCGCAGGGCCGGTCTCAGCCGCGGGCGCGGGCTCGGCCGCCGGCGCATCGGGCGGCAGCTTCTCGTCGAGCAGCGCCGCGAGCGACGCGATCGTCGGGAAGCTCTCCATCACCTGGCGGAACGTGACCTTGATCTTGTGGGAGCGCTGGATCTGCAGCGCGAGCTGGGTCAGGGTCAGCGAGTCGAGGCCGAGCTCGAGCCACGGCGTTCCCGGATCGACCTCGGTGACGTCGGTGCCGGAGACTTCCTCGACCAGCTCGCAGACCAGCGCGATCATGCGCGGGCGTCGATCGACGGCGGCGGCGGGAGCGGACGGTGCAGTGGACATGGCGGCAGGGATCTCCAAGGTGGCGAGCGGAGCAGGAGCGGCGACGGGCGCCGGCTGCGAACCGGAAACGAGCAAAGGGAGCGATGGGAACGGCGAGCCCGCCGGGAACCCCGGCATCTGCGGGAACCCCGGCATCTGCGGGAACCCCGGCAGCGGTGCCGGCGCGGCGTGCGGCAGGGACATCAGCAGCGGCGCGACCGACAGGATCGTCGGGAACGCCGGGGCCTCGGTGACCGCCGGGGCGGCCTCGGTCAGCGTGCCGGCCGTGATCATCGGGGCCGGCAGCGCGGCGGCAGCACCGTGGGGCAGCGCGTCGACCCAGTAGCGCTGGCGCTGGAACGGGTAGAGCGGCAGCGCCATCCGGCGGCGGCGCTCGGTGTTGCGGTAGCCGGCCCAGTCGATCGCCTGGCCCATCGACCACACCTGGCCGAGCGCGGCGGCGATCGCCTCGGGCTCGCGCTCGGCGGTGTCGGCGAGGCTCGGCACCGCGGCGGGCAGCGCGCGCTTGCCGGTGACCGCCTGGCGCGCGAGCGCCGACATCGTGGCGCGCGGGCCGAGCTCGATCAGCACGCGGCGCGACTCGGCGAGCAGCTGGGCCACCGCGGGCCCGAACCGGACCGGCGCCCGCAGGTGCTCGGCCCAGTACCGCGTGGTCGTGGCCTCGGCGTCGCTCAGCCAGCGCGCGGTCACCGTCGACAGGATCGGGATCTTCGGCGGCGCGAGCCGGACCTGGGCGATCCGCTCGGCCAGCGGCTCGATCACCGGCTCCATCATCGCCGAGTGGAACGCGTGCGATGTGACCAGCCGGCGCGCGGCCGTGCCGTCGGCGGCCAGCGCGGCCTCGAGCGCCGCGATCGCCTCGGTCGGCCCGGACGCGACGCACAGCCCGGGCGCGTTCTCGGCGGCGATCACCACGCCGGCGGGCAGCCGGGGCGCGAGCTCGGCGGCGGGCAGCTTGACCGACAGCATGCTGCCGGCGGGCAGCGCCTGCATCCGGCGGCCGCGCTCGACGACCAGGCCGAGCGCGTCGGCGAGCGGCATGACCTCGGCGAGCGCCGCGCACACCCATTCTCCGATGCTGTGGCCGATCAACGCGCTCGGCGCGATGCCCCAGCTCATCCACAGCTTCGCGAGCGCGTACTCGAGCGTGAACACCGCGGGCTGCAACACGCCGGTCGGCACCAGCGCCTGCGGATCCTCGGAGAACAACACGTCGCGCGGATCGCCCTCGACGTAGCTCTCGAGGATCGCGCAGCACTCGTCGTACGCGGCGCGGAACGCCGGCTCGCTGTGGTAGAGCCCCCAGCCCATCCGCGGGTACTGCGCGCCTTGCCCGGGGAACATGAAGCCCAGGGCGGGCAACTCGGCGCCGAGCTCGCGGCTACCGGCTCGGGCGGGCTCGGGCGCGGCGAGCAGGCGCGCGGCGTCGGCCGGGCTGTCGGCGACGACGAACCGGCGGTGCGCGAACCCGCGGCGGCCGACCTGCAGCGTGTGGGCGACGTCGGACAGCCAGGTCGGCTCGTCGGGCGCGGCGGCGAGGAACCCGGCGAGGTTGGCGCTGGCCTCGGCGAGCGCGGGCGCGGTGCGCGCCGAGATCACGATCAGCTCGGTCGGCCGCGGCGCGGGGGTCGAGCGCACCGGCGGCGGCGCCTCTTCCAGCACGGCGTGCGCGTTGGTGCCGCCGAACCCGAACGAGCTGACCCCGGCGCGGCGCGGGCCGGCGCTCTCGGGCCACGCGGTCAGCTCGGTCTGGATCCGGAACGGCGTGCGCGAGAAGTCGATCTTGGGGGTCGGCGCGGTGAAGTTGATCGTCGGCGGCAAGGTCCGGCGGTGCAGCGCGAGCGCGGTCTTGATCAGGCCCGCGGCGCCGGCGGCGATCACCATGTGGCCGACGTTGCTCTTGAGCGACCCGATCGCGCAGAAGTTGCGCTCCTGGGTGTGGCGCGAGAACGCGCGGGTCAGGCCCTCGATCTCGATCGGATCGCCCAGCGGGGTCGCGGTGCCGTGGGCCTCGATGTACGACACGGTCCGCGCGTCGATCCCGGCGGCGTCGTGGGCCGCGGCGATGACCTTGGCCTGGCCGTCGGGGCTCGGCGCGGTGAAGCTCGCGCGCTCGGCGCCGTCGTTATTGACTCCGACGCCGAGCAGCACGGCGTAGATCGGATCGCCGGCGGCGATCGCGTCGGACAGCCGGCGCAGCACGACGACCGCCACGCCGTCGGAGAACACCGTGCCGCTGGCGTCGGCGTCGAACGTCCGGGTGTGGCCGTCGAGCGAGGCCATCGAGCCCTCTTGATAGAGGTGGCCGCTGTTCGGCGGGCAGGTGATCGCCACGCCGCCGGCGAGCGCGAGATCGCAGTTGCCGTTGCGCAGGCTGTCCATCGCCATCGCGGCGGCGACCAGCGAGGTCGAGCACGCGGTGTGGACGCTGATCGCCGGGCCGGTCAGCCCGAGCCGGTGCGCGACCCGCGTGGTGATGTAGTCCTTCTCGTTGCCGAGCATGACGTTCATCTCGCCGAGCCGGTTGGCGATCTCGGGGCGCGGCCACAGGTGGCGCTGGTAGTACGACGCGTTGTACATGCCGCCGAAGATCCCGATCGGCCCCGGCGCGTGCTCCGGCACATAGCCGGCGTGCTCGAGCGCGTGCCACGACATCTCGAGGAAGTGGCGGTGCTGGGGATCGAGCAGCTGGGCCTCGAGCGGCGTGATCCCGAAGAACGCGGCGTCGAACAGCTCGATGCCGTCCATCACGCCGCGCGCGGCGACGTAGGCCGGGTCGTTGCGCACCGCGGCCGGGATCGACGGATCGAGCTCGCCGGGCGCGAACATCCGGATCGACTCGCGGCCGGCGCACAGGTTGGCCCACAGCTGCTCGATGTCGGCGGCGCCCGGGAACCGGCCGGCCATGCCGATGATCGCGATCGGCTCGCGCGCGTTGCCGGGGCGCTCGGTCGCGCGGCCGGTGTCGCGGCGGGCGCGCGGGGCGCGTTCGGTCCGGGGCCGCGGCAGCTCGCCATCGATCGCGCGGGCGAGCGCGCCCGGGGTCGGCGCGGCGAAGAACGTCGCCGGCGACAGGTCGGGGAACCCGGTCTCGCGCAGCCGGGTGATCAGCCGTAGCGCGAGCAGCGAGTTGCCGCCGAGATCGAAGAACCCGTCGAGCACGCCGACCTGATCGAGGCCGAGCAGCTCGGCGAACAGCCCGGACACCGCGCGCTCGCGCTCGCCCGCTGGGGCGCGGTACGGCTGCGCCAGCTCGGGGCGCGCGTTGGTCGGCGCCGGCAGCGCCTTGCGGTCGGTCTTGCCGTTCGGGGTCACCGGCAGCGCGTCGAGCGTGACGAACGCCGACGGCACCATGAACTCGGGCACGGTGCGCGCGAGCTGCGCGCGCAGGGTCGGCGGGCTCGCGGCGTCGCCGGCACCGGGCGCCGGCACGATGTACGCGACCAGCCGCTTGCCGGTCGGGCCGTCGCTGCGGATCATCACCGCGCAGCCGGCGACCCCGGGCAGCGCGCCCAGCCGGGCCTCGATCTCGCCGAGCTCGATCCGGAACCCGCGCAGCTTGACCTGACCGTCGGCGCGGCCGAGGAAGTCGATCGTGCCGTCGGGCCGCCACCGCACGCGATCGCCGGTGCGGTACATCCGGGTCGCGCCGTGACCATCGACGAACGCGCCGAACGGATCGGCGACGAACTTCTCGGCGTCGAGCTCGGGGCGCGCGAGGTAGCCGCGCCCGACGCCCAGGCCGGCGATGTAGAGCTCGCCGACGATGCCGACCGGCACCGGCTGGACCGCGCGGTTGAGCACGTAGAGCTGGGTGTCGGCGATCGGCCGGCCGATCGGGAGCGGGACGTCGGCCGGGATCTCGCGCGGGATCGGGTAGGTCGTCGCGAACGTCGTGCACTCGGTCGGGCCGTAGGCGTTGAACAGCTCGGTCTCGGGCAACGCGGCGAGCGCGCGCCGGATGTGGCCGACCGACAGGATCTCGCCGCCGGTGTACAGCTGGTGGACGCCCGCGAGCAGCCGCGGATCCTCGTCGACCACCGAGTTGAACAGCGCCGCGGTCAGCCACATCGAGGTCACGCCGTGCGCCTTGATCGCGCGCGCCAGCCCGCGTCCGGTCGGCACCGGCTCGGTGTAGATCACGCAGGCACCGCCGTGGACCAGCGGGCCCCACAGCTCGAGGGTCGAGGCGTCGAACCCGAGCGGCGCGGCGTGCAAGAACCGGATGTCGGGGCCGAGCCGGATGTAGTCGACGCGGCCGACCAGCCGGATGATCGAGCGATGCTCGATCTGCACGCCCTTGGGCTGGCCGGTCGAGCCCGACGTGTACATCACGTAGGCCCGGGTATGCGGCGTGGCGCGCTCGGGGCGCGGCAGCGAGTCGCCGCCCGAGGTCAGCGGGGTGTCGTCGACGAACACCGTGCGCGAGGTCAGCGCCGACAGCGCGGCGGCCCGGGTCCGCCGGGTGATCAGCACGCGCGCGCCGGCGTCGTTGATCGCGAACGCCAGCCGGTCGGCCGGGTGATCGGGATCGAGCGGCAGGTAGCAGCCGCCGGCCTTGAGGATCGCGAGCGCGGTGACCACCGCCTCGGGCGAGCGCTCGAGCACCAGCGCGACCGGCTGGTCCTCGGTGACGCCGGCGGCGATCAGCTGCTCGGCCAGCGCGTCGGACCAGCGATCGAGCTCGCCGTAGCTGATCCGGCCGGCGTCCCAGATCAGCGCGATGCGATCGGGGTGGGCCGCGGCCTGCTCGCGGAACAGGCCGTGGACCGTGGCGTCGAGCCGGTACTCGCTGCGGGTCTGGTTCCAGTCGCTGATCACGTGCGCGCGCTCGGCGGCGGTCAGCGGTGAGATCGTCTCGAGCCGGGCGCCGGGCGCGACCAGCTGCGCCATCGCGAGGCCGAACAGCTCGCCGAGCCGCTCGACGGTCGGGCGATCGATCCGCGCGCCGCTGAACCGGACGATCGCGCGGTCGCCGCCGCCGGTCGCGTGCCAGATCAGGGTCGGGCCGCCGGCTTCGCTCGGGGCCCGATCGCCATCGCCCCACGCGGTCTGCGCGGCCGGCGCCGCCGCTGCGCTGCCGCTGCCCGGCGCGTGCGCCGCCGCCGCGGTCAGCCAGGCCGCGAGCTCGCCGGAGGCCGGCACGTCGATCGCCGCCGCGGTCCACGCCGCATCGCCGTCGCCGCCAGCGTCGCGCGGGTGACCTACCCGGACGCGCTCGACGCCGATCAGCCGCGCGAGGACGAGCGCCCAGCCGGCGCGCCAGATCGCGCCCGGCGCGAGGCCGAGCTGGCCGGCCAGCGCGGTGAGCCGTGCGGCGTCGCCCGCGGCGAGCTCGATGGTGACCGCAGCTTCGCGCGCGCCAACGGTGCTGGGTGCGGTGACCACATCGAACAGGTCTGCGTCGTCGGCGTCGGAAGCCAGGCTCATGGTGAGATCTCCTCGATGCGGGCGATCAGCGCCTGCACGATATCCATCGGCACGGTCATCGCGTTGAGTGCGGCGTCGGTGTTCCACGCCGCGGTCTCGGCCATCTCGATCCAGCGCGCCGCGGCGGGCAGCCGGGGCCGCAACCGCTCGACGTCGGGGGTCTTGCGGGTGGTGATCACGGTGATGTCCGCGCCCGCGCTGCTGCTGGTCGTGGGAGCGGCCAGATCGATCGCGGCGATCTGCGCGCCGAGCGTGGGGCCGATCGGCGCCCCGAGCGCCTCGGTCGGGATCCCGGTACTAGAAATTTGTAGTCGATCCCGCCAGCCATCGCCGATCTCGGAGCGCATGTAGCTGCGGTGCTGGGCGACCAGCTCGCGCAGGTACCCCGCGCCCTCGACCACCGGATCCCACAGCAACAGGTGGCGCACCGCCAGCCCGCGCTCGCTCGCCAGCATCGCCAGCGTGGCGCCGAACCGCAGGCCCACGACGGCGATCCGCGCGACCCCGCTGGCCGTGCGCAGGCGCTCGGCGGCGGCGCCGACGTCGGCGATCCAGGCGTCGACCGTGGCGTCGGTGGTCTCGCCGAGCGAGTCGCCGGTGCCCGAGTAATCGAACCGCAGCGCGGCGAACCCGGCGCGCTCGAGCTGGGTGGCGAGCACGCGATAGATGCGATGCGAGCGCGAGGCTTCTTCGCCGAACGGATTACACAGCAGCACCGCCGTGCCGCGCGGACGCAGGCGTTGCGGTTGATGAAGCGCGCCGAGAAGCTGACGCTTCGCGCCGAAGTACTCGATGCTCACCCCCCGCAATGCGAACCAGTTTACAATCGCGTCCCGCATGACAGCAACCCACGAGCGGCAGGGACATCAGCCGATCGAGCCGATCGTCCGCGACGAAGTCCTGCGCTTCGGGCCCCAGAGCCAGCTCGTCGGCATCGTAAGCCATCCTCCGGAAGGAAACACGGCCACCCGGTCGAATACCGGCAAGCCCGCTTCCGCGCTCTCATTAATCATCTTGAACGCGGGCGTGCTCCACCGCGTGGGGCCCCATCGCCTGCACGTCTCCCTGGCGCGGCGAATTGCGGCAGGCGGAATCGCGAGCCTGAGACTCGATCTCGGGGGGGTTGGCGATAGTATGGCCGCTTCGGATGCTGCGACGTTTCGTGAGAGCGCGGTGGCAGACACGAGGCTGGCGATGACCGGGCTCGCCGAGGCGGTGGGCGGCGACCGGTTCGTGCTGTTCGGCGTGTGCTCGGGCGCGGATAACTCGCTCGCGACCGCGCTCGTCGATGACCGGGTCGCGGGCGTCATCCTCGTCGATCCACCGACGTATCCTACCCGCCAGAGCCAGCTCCGCCACCTGCGCAACAAGGTCACCGAGCAGGGCGGCGCCGCCGAGGTCGCGCGCTGGGCGCTCAAGGTCGCCGAGCGCCGGGTCCGGGTCGCACTGGCGACCTTGGGCCGCGAGGTGCCCGACGATCCGCCGACCGAGGGCCGCGAGCTGCCACCGGTCGCGACGTTCGGGGCGCAGCTGACCCAGCTGCTCGATCGCGGCGTCGCGATCTTCGCCGTGTTCTCGGGGATCCACCAGGCGCGCTACAACCACGCCGATCAGCTGTTCGAGCTCTACCCGGCGCTGCGCGGCCGGCTCGATCACGCGTACTACCCGACGGCCAACCACACGTTCACCGAGCTCGATGCGCAGGGCGAGCTACTCGCCGCGGTGACCGGCTGGATCCAGCGGCGGTTCTCCTAACCCTATATGTCGATCGCAAAACAGGCGGCGCATGGCGTCGCGTGGAACATGGTGTTCGGGGTGGGCTCGCGCGTGCTCCAGCTGGTGGGGACGCTATGGCTCACGCGGGTCGTCGCGCCCCACGCGTACGGCGACGTCATCATGGCGTCGATCGTGGTCGCGACCGCGAGCGCGTTCACCAGCTTCTCGTTCGGCCAGTACATGATCGCCAAGAAGGCCCCGGCCGAGGTCGCGGCCCAGGCGATGGCGATCCACATGGTGCTCGGCGTGGTCGCGATGACGGCGACCTACGCCCTGCGCGAGCCGCTCGGCCACGTGGTCCACGCGCGGGGGATGGGCCAGTACGTCCTGGGGTTCGCGATCGCGCAGCTGATCGATCGCTCGCGCTACGTCCCCGAGCGGCTGCTGATGCGCGCGATGCGGTTCCGCGCGCTCGCCACGATCAACGGGCTCGGCGAGATCGGGTTCACGATCGCCGCGCTCGCCACGATGCACTGGCTCGGCGCGTACGCGATCATGCTCGCGACGATCGTCCGCTCGGTGATCACCTCGGCGCTGTTCTTCTACGCGGCGCCGCGCAGCGAGTGGATGGTGCGGGTGCGGTTCCGCGCGTCGGACGTCCGCGCGCTGATCGGCTACGGCCTGCCGATCATGGTCGCGATCGTCACCGACACTGCGACCCGGCGGTGGGACAACGTCGTGGTCAACGGGCTGTTCGACACCAGCGTGATGGCGCTGTACCAGCTGGCGTACAGCCTCGCCGAGATGCCGATCATCAACGTCGCCGAGCACATCGGCGAGGTCCTGATGCCGGCGTTCTCCCGGATGGAGACCGGCCAGCGCGAGCGCGCCGCGATCCGCGCGGCGGCGCTGATGGGCCTGATCGTCTCGCCGCTCGGGGTCGGGCTCGGGGTGATCGCGCCCACCGTGGCCGCCACGATCTTCGACGACAAGTGGCAGCCGATGGGGCCGCTGCTCAGGATCCTCAGCGTGATGACGGTGTTCCGACCGATGACGTGGTCGGCGATCGCGTACGTCCAGGCGGTGCAGCGCACGCGGATCGTGATGTGGTCGAGCTTCATCCGCGCGATCGTCGTGCTGTCGCTGGTCGGTGTCGGCGGCGAGCTCGGCGGGATCAACGGCGCGTGCTTCGGCGCGGGCGCCGGGTTCGCGGTGCACAGCGTGCTGACGATCATCGCGACCAGCCGCGCGACCGGGCTGTCGGCCTCGGCGTACCTCGGCGGCTGCATGCGCTCGCTGTTGCCATGCATCCCGATGTACTTCGCGGTCGAGGCGATCTCGCACACGCTGGCGGCGGTGAACACGCCGAACATCGTGTCGCTGATCGCCCAGATCGTGGCGGGCGCGATCATCTACATCGGCGCGGCGTTCATCCTGGTGCGGCCGAGCGTCAACGAGTTACTGCGGATCGGCCGCGACGCGATCCGGCGCCGGCGCTAGGTAACGCTGGGCATCTGGCGTAGCTCATCACAGCTCGGCCTGCGAAGCCGAAGAGCGTGACCGAGCCGCAGATCGCCGGCACCTGGCATCTCTCAACGATAGCACTGGATGGCGTGTCAAGAGCTGCTATCGAGGCTCCTGTCGGTTTTGTGCTGCGAGGTCATCGGCGGCCTTCATGTCCAGCGAGGGCTCGCTCGGCGCGGCACTGTCGCGCGGCCGATCGACGCAGCCGGACCGGTGAGAAGTCATGGCAGGTGCGGGTGTTTGGACCTAGTCTTGCCGCGTGACCAGTCCGTCTGCTGTTGACGCCCCAGGCTCGCCTCGATCGCTGCGCTCGTTCGGGTTCGCCAATGCGGTGATCACGGCCGCGGTGATGACGTTCCTGGTCTGGGTCGTGTACTTCCGCGGCGGCACGCCGGGCAGCGCGGCCGCGACGTCGCGGACGTTGCCGGCGATCAACGCGCTGCTCAACGCGACCAGCGCGGCGCTGATCATCGCGGGGCGGATCGCGATCCGCCGCCGGCGCTCGGCGCTGCACGCCACGCTGATGGTCGCCGCGGTCGTGGCCTCGGCGATCTTCGTGGTCAACTACGTCTACTATCACCTGCACCACGGCGACACGCTGTACACCGGCACCGGCTGGATCCGCCCGGTCTACTTCACGGTGCTGATCTCGCACGTGCTGACCTCGGCGGTGGCGTTCCCGCTGATCCTGACCTCGCTGTTCCTCGCGCTGTCGGGCCGGCTCGAGCGCCACCGCCGGCTATCGCGCTACACGTGGGCGGCGTGGCTGTACGTGAGCGTCACCGGCGTGGCGGTGTTCTTCTTCCTGTACTGACCTGGGACCGCCGGCTGCGGCGGCTCACTCGACGTGGAAGTCCGACGCCTTCGGCGGATCGCACTCGTAGGTATCCTCGAACTGGTTCGAGAAGCAGGTGACGTGGATCGCCGCGCCGTTGACCAGGCCGTCGGTCGAGATCCCCACGGCGGGGTACAGGAAGATCTGGATCGGCCCCGAGCCATCGTCGATGTTGAGCTTGAAGCCGAACGGGCCGTCGTCGAACAGGTCGCCGACCATGGTGCCGTGGAGCTTGAGCAGCCGGCCTTCGGTGGCCTCGCCGACCGCGCCGGTCGAGGTCGGGGCCGCCAGGATCGCCGGGGCGTGGCCGAGGCCGTGGGCCGCCGTGGGCTGGATCGACAGCAGGCCGAAGTTGTCGACCAGCGTGCCGGTGACCTCGACGAGATCGCCGATCTGGCGATCGGCGCCGGCGGAGTCGAGCACGTAGATGCCAGCGAGCGGGCCCTGGATCGCGAACCCGGGGTCGAACGCGTTGCTCGGTACGGTGACCGAGCCGATCACGGTGACGGTGGTGCCGATCGGCAGCGCGCGGGCGAGCGCGATCGGGATGGGCAGCTGCGGGGCGGCGGACGCGGCGGTGGCGGTGACCCCGAGGGCGAGCGCGGTGGCGACGAGCGAGCTGCAGAGGTGGCGGGACAAACGCATATGATACTCCTGGTGCGGATGCGTGGCCGATTCGTGCCTGTCACGTGATTGCGCTATTCAGACGCACATAATCGGATACGATGTTCCATCTGATACATCGTAATACCCGGCGTCAAGCACGCCGGCCGATCCGCGCAGGATGTCATCCTCACAGATCTGCGCGCGCATGCGACGCGCGTGATCAGGCGCCGAGCTCGTTGATTTCGCGATTGCCGAGGATCGGCTTGGGCGATCCGGCGCGCACGACGTGCAGCATCGCGCGGCCGACCCGCTCGGTCGTCGTCAGCAATCCAAGCAGACGGAACACCGGAAACAGCGGCCACATCACCGTGTAGCCGATGCGGTACAGCCGAGTCTTCGAGCGAATTCCGTGCAGCGGACGGATCAGTCCGGGGCGGAACATCACGGCCTTGAGCGGTAACTTGAACAGCGCATTCTCGGTCCGGCCCTTGACCCGCGCCCACATCGCACGCTTGGACTCGGTCGAATCTGTGCCTTCTCCGGATACATAAATGAACGTCATTTGCGGTGACAGGCGCGCGAGCACGCCGGCCGCGGCGAGCGTCACGTCATAGGTGATCCGCGTGTAATCCTGCTCGGACATCCCGGCTGCCGACACACCGAGGCAGAACAAGCATACGTCGTGGCCGGCGAGCTGAGCTTCGATCGCGGTGTAATCTGTGAGATCCGCGTGAACGAGCTCTGTGAGCTTCGGGTGCTGCTGTAACGTGGCGGCGCGGCCGACGGTGAGGACCGACTCCACATCTTCGGCAAGCAGGCATTCGCGGAGCGCGCCCTGGCCGACCATGCCGGTAGCTCCGAACAGGATGACTTTCATGCGCGGCAGTCTCGCACGCGGCCGCGCGTGATGCGCTGGGCCGCTGTGCTTTGTACCCACGCACGAGGCTGGGCGGCCCGTGCTTTCTGATCCTCCATGCACGAGGCCTCCATGCACGAGGCCTTCATGCACGAGGCCTTCATGCACGAGGTCTCCATGCACGAGGCCTCCATGCACGAGGCCTCCATGCACGAGGCTCGGGCTCCTCTGATCCCTTGCACGAGGCTGGGGAGATCGCGGACACGCTTCGCTCCGCGCTCGCGAGTCTGGGTCCCTCGCGCGGGAGAAAGCGGACCGCCGGCGAGAGAACGGGGGGCCAAACCTAATACTCAACCCGGCCTGCCCTCGAAGGACCACCTGTGGAAGCTACCGCGTCTCGGTGACCCAGCTCGCGGCGCTTCCGCTGCGCGTTGACGACCTCCCTCTTCTCCCAACACTCGGCGCTTCCACTTCTCCCAACACTTGACGCTTCCGCCGGGCGTTGATGACCTGCCACTTCTCCCAACACTTGACGCTTCCGCCGGGCGTTGACGACCTCCCTCTTCTCCCAACACTTGGCGCTTCCGCTGGGCGTTGATGACCTCCACTTCTCCCAACATCTGGCGCTTCCGCCGGGCGTTGACGACCTGCCACTTCTCCCAGCGCTCGGCGCTTCCGCCGGGCGTTGCCCGGGCTCGACGGATGTCGAGGTGATCACGCCGGGGAGGGCGACGGCGTGCTACGAAATAAGCCGGCGCGCGTGGACGTTCCTGCTGACATGCACCTGCGGCACCTGCGCCGGGCTCGGCCGTGGCAGCTGTGGCTGCGCAAGGTGAGCGTCGCGCGGCTGACCGCCGTCCGGCTGGGCCGCTGGGTGATCGAAGATGGGTTCGCGGCGCCGGAACGCGTGGCGCCCGAGGGGCCGATCGCGTGGACGGTGCGGGTGCCGATCGCGCGTAGCGGGGCGCACCCGACGCTCGAGGCCGGCAAGCGCCACAACGTGAAGCTCGCGGCGACCGCGTTCCACGGCGTGGTGATCGCGCCGGATCGGCCGCTCAGCTTCTGGCGCACGCTCGGGCCGGCGATCGCCGCGCGCGGGTTCACCTGGGGCATGGAGCTGCGCGCGGGGTGCGCGGTGCCGTCGATCGGCGGCGGGCTGTGCCTGGTGTCGAATGCGCTGTTCGCGATGGCGGTCGAGCAGGGCTGGCAGATCCTGGAGCGCCACGGCCACTCGATGGCGCTCGGCGACCGCGATGTGCTCGATGCCACGATCGCGTTCCCACACGTTGATCTGCGGATCGCGCCGCGCGACGGTGTGGCCGTGCTCGATGTCGCGGTCCGCGGCGACGTCCTGGTGGTCGCGCTGCACCACGCCGCGGCGCAGCTGCGCGTCGAGCTCGATCGCACGCAGCACGAATCCCATACCGGCGATGCGGGCTCCGGCGCGCACGGCGCGGCCGAGCGCGTGGCTGCGCAGGGCCCCGGCACGGCGACGACGCGAGACACCCGGATCCGGCGGCGGGTGTGGCGAGGCCAGGCGCTGGTCGAGGACGCGTGGATCGTCGACGACCATCAGCGGATCCCGGGCGAGCTGCGGACGTGCCTGGATTGCGGCGAGGTCGCATGCCACGCGCGGGTGACGATCCCCGAGGCTCACGGTGCGGCAACGCCGGCCCGCGCGCAGCTGGTCGCGCAGCCGATCGCGGTGGCTGTGCCCGCAATGCCGGTGGCGATGGTCGCGCAGCCGTCGGTGGCGATGGCCGCGCAGCCGTCGGTGGTGATGGCCGCGCAGCCGATCGCGGCGGCTGTCCCCGCGACGCCGGCCGCGGTGGCGACGGGCGAGCTGGACGCGACGCGTATCGGCCGCGGATGACGATCGCGGTGGTCGGCGCGGCGGCGGGGGGCGCGCTCGACGCGGTGGTCGCGGCATGCGGCGAGGTCGATCGGACGGAGCGCTGGTCGCCGCTGGCGGCGCCGGGGTGGCTTGCGCGGGCGCCGGGTGCGATCGGGCGCTACGCCGAGCGGCGGCGCGGGCCGCACGACGTCGACGCGCCGGCGCTGCTCGCGGTGGAGGCCGGGCTACGGGCCTGGGCCGGTGGCCGCACCGATCGCCGCTACCGCATCGACTTCGCGTTGCGCGCCGCGATCGACGTGTGGGCGGCGCGCGAGGTGCGGCGGCGGCGGCCACGGATCGTCGTGGCGTCGAGCCTGGCGGCGCGGCGGACGTTCGCGGCGGCGCGCGAGCTCGGCGCCGCCACGGTGCTCATCCTCGACGTCCCGGTGCTGCGCGCGCTGCATCGCGATCTGGATCGCGCGGCGGGGGCGTGGCCCGAGCGCGGCTTCCTGCGCCGGTTCCGCGCGCCGTCGTGGGCGATCGCGCGCCAGGACGCCGAGCGCGTGATGGCCGATCTGGTGATCGTACGCGGCGCCTATGCCCATGCGCTGTGCGTGGCGGACGGCATTGCCACGTCGCGCCTCGCGCAGCTGCCGGTACGGTTGCGCGCGGTCGTGCCACCGGCAGCGCCGACGGGTCGGCTACGGCTCGCCGGGCTGGCCGCGGCGCGCCACGGCATCGATACGGCGCTGGCGGCGGCGCGGCAGCTCGGGATGACCCTGGTCGTGCGGATCGGCGAGGGCACCGAGCCCGCGGACCTCGCGCAGCAACCGGGCGTCCTCGTCGAGCGGGCCGGCGCGGATCGCGCGGCGGACTCGGGCCGCACGGGCGGCGCGAATGGCGCGGGCGCGCCGCCCGGCGTCGACGCGATCGTCTGTCCGGCGATCTGCGAGAGCTATCCAGACGAACTGGGGATGATCGGGGTTCCGGTGATCGCGTCGCCGATGGTGAGCCGCGACGGCGGCGGGCCAGATCCGTACGATGCGCGTGCGTTCGCGGCGGCGATCCGGGGGGCGCCGGTCGCCGAGCCGGAGCCGCCGCTCGGACCGCCGCTCGCGACGCTGATCGCGGCGCTGCGCTGATCGACCACCGATGAAGCAATCCGCGAGGGCGGCCGTCACGCGGCCACCTCCCACTGATGAAGCGGCCCGCGAGGGGCCCGCCACGAGGGTCGCCACCGGTGCCGGCTCCGCTCCGCCCGTCCCTCCAGGGAACTATCGTATGTGCGTGGCGCGCGTCACCGGCAGGCGTGGGGGCGGGCATCGCCCCACGCGGTGGTGCCGTCGCGCAGCACGAGGCCCATGCAGACCGCGCCGGTGGCGTCGTCGAGCCGGCCGAGTGGATAGAGGTCTTCGATCGTCATGCGGTCCTGGACCCAATCGCCGCACGGCTGGCAGAAGTTGGAGATCTCGAACCGCAGCTGATCGTCGAGGACCTTGATGTCGCGCGGCGTACGGTGCTCGTCGACCTCGCGCTTGTGGAGCCGCAGCCGGTTGAGCAGCGTGGCGCCGTCGATCGGGGCGCCGTCGGCGGCCCTGGTCAACGAGCGGTTGCCGGGCGTGCAGCTGCACGGGCCGTCGTCCGCCGCCGGTGTCGCATTGTGACACGCGGCCAGCGCGCCGATCAGCATCATCGCGAGCCACCCGCGTTGCCGGTTCGTCATCGGCCGTCAACTCTAGCAGGTCTAGGCGTGCGTCGCCGTCGAGCAGCGTGGTGCGTTGAGTATGCTCGATGCTTCATCAGTCTGTCGGCTGCGAGGTCGTACAGTAGGTGGGTTACCAAATTGTGCAGCGTGGGGCCGAGCTTTCGGCCCGCTGAGAGCGAGCTTTCGGTCCGCTGAGAGATCGACGAGCTTGTTGATCGGTTCATGTCGTGGCGATCTCCTTGATTTACTTCCGTTTATCCTCGAATGTCGATGCAACGCATGTCTGCGCTACGAGTTCAGAACGAAGACTTTCCTGAGGCTGCCACCAAACACCTCAACGACGCACAAGCGTTGCATGCCGCTCAGCGGGCTGATGGCGCATGTTACCTCCTCGGGTACGTTGTCGAGTGCTGTCTCAAGTCGGTGCGTCTCCACGATCACGCATGGCGATCAGCGACTCACCGCCACGACGCGGGGGCGCTCTCCATCGCGCGTAACCAGATGGCAAGCCGCCTGTTTGGGCACAACTTGCTCGCGCTATTGAGCACCACCATTGGTACGGAGGGAGCTCGCTATCTACCGGACCTCCCACCGGACGCATCCATTTACCAGTGGAAGGAAACCCGGCGTTACCAGCCCTTGGATCCGAATGCCGAGACCGCTGCTACGTCCTGGATGTCCTGGGCAAGGTTCGTGTACGACGCCACAATTGTCCAGATGCAGCTCGATGGAGTCCTGTGATGGTGACCACGATACCTGGTAATGTCCACCTGGATCAGGCCATCGAGCGTGCAGTCAATGCACTCTCCGATCTGATCGGACGTGGTGTACTTCTCAGAGCGGTGCTCATCAACGATCTGTTTGGTCGCCTCCGTGTCGCGGTATGGCCAAAGCATGGGAAGCCCGACTTCAAGGAGCTCGTTTCCGCACAGCTGTCCGAGGCCTGTAAGGCGCTGTGGTC
>DATBBB010000566.1:0-1629 GCA_036271215.1 Kofleriaceae bacterium
AACTCGATCGTCTTGATCACGTCGGCGACGCAGCTCGCCACGCTGGGGTCGACGCCGGTGGCGGTCACGGTCTTGACGATCCCGGTCGGCTCGATCAGGAACTGCGTGGTCAGCACGCCCGCCAGCATCGGCTGCGCGAACAGCTGGCGCTCGTAGCAGTACTGGATCTTCTGCGTGTTGCGCTTGATGTAGCGCCGGATGATCGAGCGATCGAGCCCGCCGGCCGCCACGATCGGCTGGCCGATCGCGACCGTCGGCATCGCCGGGACCCGGCCGCGCATCCCGCCGTGGCCGGCGCCCACGCCATAGCCGACGCCGACGCCCGCGCCGTGGCCGATCGTTCCGTAGCGGCCCAGGCCGATCGTGCCCTCGCCGGTGCCACCGCCGCCGGGGCCGAACCCCGCGCGGCCGTAGCCGTAGCCGCCGGAGACTTCGCCCGCCGCGTCGCCGAGCAGGCCGCCATAGATATTGCTGTCGTCGAATCCGCTCGAGTAATCCGTCGCAGTGGCACGCGCCGCGTACGCGCCCTCGCCGTGCATGTCCGACGAGCCGAGCACGCCCGCGGCACGCGCCTGCTCGATCGCCTGTGCACGCGCCTCGGCGGGCGTCGGGTCGCGCTGCTCCGCGATACGCACCTGCTCGCGTGCTTGCTCGTGGGCGACCGCCGGGTCGGGCTGCTGGTCTTGGCCCGCGCCGCGGGCCGGCCCGGTCGCCGCGCCCCCCTCGCCGCGGGCCGCGAGCCACGCCGCCGTCCGGTGGGTCTGCTCGAGCCCCGCGGGCCCGACGACCAGGACGTCGGCGAGCGCCGTGCGGTCGATCTGGTAGCGCGCGTAGTCGGCGTCGGTCTCGAGCACCAGCATCGCGGTCTGGCTCGACACCACGCGCGCCGCGACCGAGCGCTTCGCGAGCCGGGCGCGCAGCTGCGGGAGGTCGACGGCCGGCGCGATCTCGAGCGTGTGCTCGAGCTGCTCGATCTCGGCGCGGGCGAGGGCGCGCTCGACCAGGGCGGGCGCCGCGGCGCCGAGCTCGATCCGGTGCGCCACGCCGCCGATCGTCACGTCGAGCGTCCGGGCCGGCTGCGCCAGCCGCGCGTAGACCATCACCGGCGTGCCCGGCCGGGCCGACGGCACCACCCGCGGGTAGACCCACGTCGCGCCCGGGACGTCGATCGCGACGTCGGCGACGACCGGCTCGCCGAGCCCGGCGGCGACCGCCGCGCTGCCGCGATCGAGATCGTAGACGTCGCCGGCGTGCGGCAGGCCGGTGCGCACGATCGCCGCCGCGAGCCGGTCGTCGCGGATCCCGCCCGCGAGCACGACGTCGAGCCGATCGATCGGCAGCGCACGGATCGCGGCGACCAGCGCCGGGGTCTCGGGCCCCGCCGTCATCACCGCGTCGGTCACCACGATCACCCGGCGATGCATCGGCCGGGCCGCGGTCCCGAGCGTGGCGAGCACCTGCGCGAGGTTCGAGGCACCGGCGGCGCCGCGCGCGATCAGCGCCGCGTCCTGGGCGCTGCCGTAGCCGGCAGCCGGGCCGTCGAAGATCGGCTGGCTGTCCTGATCGAACGCGACGACCTGCAGCGCGATCGGATCGCCGTACTGCGTGCGCAGCGCGCCGATCAGCGCA
>DATBBB010000567.1:0-5300 GCA_036271215.1 Kofleriaceae bacterium
ACGCCGGCGATCGTCGCGGGCGCGAGCCGGACCGGGACGAGCAAGGCCGAGGTGGTGACCACGAACATGAACAGCAGCCACCAGCCGCGCCCGATCGCGAGCGTGGTGGCGATCGCGAGCGCGAGCATCACGACGAGCATCGCGCCGCTGATCGCGCGCTGGGTGCGCGAGAGTGGGGCGTTCGGCGTCGCGCGCCGGCGGCGGACCTCGATGCCCAGCACGAAGCTCGCGGCGAACGCGACGAGCGCCGCGGCCGCGAGCCCGGGCAAGGCCAGCTTGCCGGTGATCAGGTCGCTCGCCGGCGCGATCAACGTCACCAGGAACAGGTAGACCATCGCGTGGCTGGGCCCCCGGCCCCCGGCGGCCGGAGCCGCGGTCGCACAGGAAGTCGATGAAGCCGCCATGCCGTCGGTCGTCATTGTACGCCCCAGGTGTCCGGCCGGGCCGCCACTACACCCGCTGCGTGTTTCGGCGATAGGCCCGCGCGGCGAGCGCACCGAGCGCCACGCTCCACGCGCCGATCACCAGCCAGCCCTGGGCCGGCCAACCGTCGCCGGTCAGCGCCGCCCGGCTCGCCTGGACCAGCCAGTACGACGGCAGCCAGTGCGCGACGTGCGCGAGCAGGCCGTCGCCGAGCGGGTACCAGGTGCCGGACACGAACGACAGCGCGGCGGTGGTCGCGCCGACCGCGGGGCCGACCGCGTCGACGGTCAGCACGTGGCCGAGCCAGATCCCGAGCGCCGCGAACGGGATCAGCCCGACGAGCATCAGCGCGGTCATGTGCAGCCATTGCTCCGAGCTCAGCCGGACGCCGAGCAAGCTGCCGGCGAGGAACAGCAGCGCCAGGGTGAGCAGCGCCATCAGGTAGCCGGTGGCGACCTTGGCGCGCAGGTAGGCGCGCGCGGGCAGCGGCGTGAGCCGGAGCTGGCGGGTCCAGCCGGCGGTGCGCTCGGCGGCGATCCGCGTGCCGCTCGACAGGACCCCGGCCATCGTGCCGAACGTGGCGAGCCCGATCATGTAGTACAGCGCGGCCGGGATCCCGGTGCCGCGCAGATCGGCGACGTCGCGGCTCGGGCCCGCCATCAAGAGGTAGATGCCGAGCGGGAACCCGAGCGACAGGATGAAGAACCGCTTGCTGCGCACGGTGCGCAGCAGCTCGAACCGGGTATAGGCGAGCGCGGTCATGCGGACAGCCGTTCTGCGCCCGCGCCGGTGAGCGCGAGGAACGCGGCCTCGAGGCCAACCCCGGCGATCTCGATGTCGCGGGCGGCGGGGCACGCGGCGACGAGCGCGCGGATCGCCTGGTCGGAGTCGGTGCACGCGAGCACCACGGCCTCGCCGCGGCGCTCGGCGCGGTGCACGCCGGGCAGCCGCTCGAGCGCGGCGAGCTCGGCGCCGGGCAGGGTCAGCTTGATCGTGCGCTGGCCGACCCGCGCCTTGATCTCGGTCGCCGGGCCATCGGCGACGATCCGGCCGCCGGCGACCAGCACGATGCGGTCGGCGTAGGCGTCGGCCTCCTCGAGGTAGTGGGTCGCGAACACCACGGTCTTGCCGCGCGCGGCGGTCGCGCGGATCGTGGTCCAGAACTCGCGGCGGGCCAAGGCGTCCATGCCGACGGTCGGCTCGTCGAACACCAGCAGGTCGGCGTCGCCGACCAGCGCGATCGCGAACCGCACGCGCTGGGCCTGGCCGCCCGACAGCCGCTCGGTCCGGCGCTCGGCGAGCTCGTCGAGCCCGGTCAGCCGCAGGATCTCGGACACCGCGCGCGGCGCCGGGTACAGCCCGGCCATCATCGTGACCAGCTCGCGGACCGAGAGGTCGCGGACCAGCTCGCCGGTCTGGAGCATCGCCGCGACCCGGCCGGCGGCGACCGCGGCCGACGGCTCGAGCCCGAACAGCCGGGCCTGGCCGCGATCGGGCCGGGTCAGCCCGAGCAGCATGTCGATCGTCGTCGACTTGCCGGCGCCGTTGGGGCCGAGCAGCGCCACGGTCTCGCCGGGCGCGATCGTCAGGTCGAGGCCGCGGACGGCGTGGACCGGGCCGTGCGGGGTCGCGAACGTCTTGTCGAGGCCGCGGGCCTCGATGCCGCCGCGCGGAAGGGATGTCTGCATGGCATCACGATGGCGCCGCGCGCGCGATCGCGTAAGTGCCCGCCGTCATCGCGCGAACATGACAGTTGTCATGCCCGGCGCCCGTAGAATCCCCCAGTCATCGGGTGAATCGCTGAAGTGTCTTGACCGGCTCGGGAATCTCACGCCACGCCGAGCCGCTCGCGGATATCGCCACACAGCTCGTCGATCGCGGCGCGCGCGGCGGTCACGCCGCCGGCGATGCTGAGGAATCCATGGATCAGCGACGGGTACCGCCGGAGCAGCACCGAGATCCCCGCGGCTTGCAGCAGCTCGGCGTAGTGATCGCCCTCGTCGACCAGCGGATCGAACCCGGCGGTCGCGATCAGCGCCGGCGCCGCGCCGCGCCGATCGGGCCAGAACATCGGCGACCACGCGCGGCGATCGTCGGTATCGCGCAGGTAGTTGCTGCGGAACCACTCGATCATCGAGCGCGTGAGCAGGTAGCCGGTCGCGAGCCGCTCGATCGATGGCAGGCTGTGGGTCAGATCGACCGACGGATAGATCAGCACCTGCAGATCGGGGCGCCGGCGGCCCGCGGTCACCGTGTAGTGATCGACGTGGGCCGACAGGAAGCCGCCGAAGCTGTCGCCGGCGACCGCGATCCGGCCACCGGCTGCGCGGGCGGCGAGCGCATCCCACGCCGCGCACGCGTCGTCGATCGCGGCGGGGTTCCTGTGCTCGGGGCCGAGCCGGTACTCGACCGACGCGACCACGCAGCGGGTCTGCGCGGCGAGCAGCCGGGTCACCGGCTCCGAGCTGCGGATCGAGCCGATCACGCCGCCGCCGCCGTGGAAGTAGACGATCCAGTTGGGCGTGGCGTCGGCCGGAACGAAGATCCGGACCGGGATCGGGCCGCCGGGGCCGGCGACCATGGTGTCGGTGACCTCGGCCATCGCGATCGGCGCGACGTCGAGCGGCGACAGCCCGGACTCGGCGAACGCGCGGGCGCGCGGCGGGTCCATCGAGTCGAGCGCGGGCAGCCGGAGCAGGCGCTGGCCCTCGAGCACCGCGGCGACCTGAGGATCGAGGCCGGCGTCGCTGCCGCTGGTCCGGGCGCGGCCGATGACGCGGAACAGCGGAGTGCGCAGCGCCACCATGGCAGCGCCGCGGAACAGCAGATCTTTCACGCGCCGACGGTACCACCCGTGACCGCCGCGGGTTGCGTCCGCGCACGATTCGCGCGATCACCGCCGCATGCTCACGATCGATCTCACGGGCAAGCATGCGCTGGTCGCCGGCGTCGCCGACGACGGTGGCTTCGGGTTCGCGATCGCCAAGTCGCTCGCTGCGGCCGGCGCCAAGGTCTCGGTCGGCACCTGGCCGCCGGCCTACGGCATCCTCAAGATGATGCTCGAGCGCGGCAAGCTCGACGCGTCGCTCGCGTTCGGTGACGGCACCAAGCTCGAGTTCGCCAAGATCTACCCGCTCGACGCCGAGTACGACAAGCTCGAGGACGTGCCCGCCGAGCTGCGCGACAGCCGGCGCTATCGCGACCTCGGCGACTTCACGATCGGCGGGCTCGCCGCCGCGGTCGCGGCCGACGGTGGGGTCGACATCGTCGTGCACAGCCTCGCCAACGGCTCCGAGGTCAAGAACCCGCTGCTCGAGACCTCGCGCAAAGGCTACCTGAGCGCGGTGTCGGCGTCGGCGTACTCGATGGTGTCGATGGTCCGCCACCTCGGGCCGGTGATGCGGCCGCGCGGCGCGTTCCTGTCGCTGTCGTACATGGCGGCCGAGCGCGTGGTGCCGGGCTACGGCGGCGGGATGTCGTCGGCCAAGGCGGCGCTCGAGTCGGACACCCGGCTGCTCGCGTTCGAGGCCGGCCGCAAGTGGGGCCACCGGGTCAACGTGATCTCGGCGGGGCCGTTCGCGTCGCGCGCGGCGAGCGCGATCGGCTTCATCGGCCAGATGATCGAGTACGTCAAGCGCAACGCGCCGCTGCAGGAGCCGATCACCGCCGAGGAGGTCGGCTCGACCGCGGCGTTCCTGTGCAGTCCGCTCGCGAGCGGGATCACCGGCTCGACGGTCTACGTCGACAAGGGCTACCAGGCGATGGGCGTGGCGGTCGATCAGCCGACGCTGACCTGAGCCGCGGGCTACCGCAGGGCGCGGGCGCCGTCGTGCGTGCGTGCCCGGGCCGGCGTGATACCGAACCGCGCGCGGAACAGGTTGGTCAGGTGTGACTGGCTCGCGAACCCGGTCGCCGCGGCGATCTCGGTCAGCGGCTCGCGGCTATCGAGGATGCGGGCGAGCGCGTGGCGCAGCCGCAGCTCGCGGCGGAACCCGTGGATCGTCGTGCCGGTGGTCGCGCGGAACACGCGGCAGGTGTGGAACACCGAGTAGCCGGTGATGGTGGCGAGCTCGCCGAGCGACGTCGGATCGGCATACCGGGTGCGCAGCGCGTCGATCACGGCGGCGCTGAGATCGCGGGCGTCGCGCGCGGCGGCGGCTCGGGCTCCCGGACCGGCTGGACCGTCCGGGCCGGCTGGCTCGTCCGGCTCGTCCGGATCCGGCGGGGCGAGCTGTGCCAGCGCCTCGGCGAGCGCGAGGTCGTCGTCGCTGGCGAGCGCCTGCGTGATCTGCGCGATGTGCGCCGGCGCCACCGCGACCAGCCGGGCGCCGCGCGCGGCGAGCGCTTCAACGATCGGGCCGCCGAACGCCAGGCAGACGTCGGGGCCCGCCGGGTGGCGGATCCGGAACGCGTGGTCGGCCGGCATCACGATCGCCCGCGTCGGATCGAGCACGTGGCGCCCGGCGGCGTCGCGCAGCTCGAACGCGCCGGCGGTCACCATCCACAGCGCGGCGCCGCGGGCATGCTCGTCGCACGGCCTGACCGGATCGCAGCCGTCGCAGCGCGCGCGGAGCGCCGACACGTCGCGGGTCGCGACCGTTCGCGTGATGTGGAAGCGGCGGTCCCGGTCGGAGGCGAGCTCTCCGGCGGCGTCGCCACCGGCGTCACGCCCGGCGGCGTCGCCACTGGTATCACGCCCGGCGGCTGGGGCGGCGGAGGCATCGGCGTGCCCTGGGCCGCGGCCTCGCGGGTCCGGGCGGCCAGCGCGAGCGCCCCGAGCGCGAGGTTCCAGAGGATCACCGGGCCCTGGCCGGCGGCGAGGCCGGCAGCGGCGAGGCCGGCAGCGGCGAGGCCGGCAGCAGCGAGGCCGGCAGCGG
>DATBBB010000568.1:0-31295 GCA_036271215.1 Kofleriaceae bacterium
TTCGGGAATCTGGAAGGAGCTCACCGACAACGTCAACCAGATGGCGCGCAACCTCACCAACCAGGTGCGCGACATCGCCGAGGTGACCACGGCGGTCGCGAACGGCGACCTCGGCCGCAAGATCACGGTCGAGGCGCGCGGCGAGCTGGTGACGCTGAAGAACACGATCAACACGATGGTCGATCAGCTCAACGCGTTCGCGTCCGAGGTCACGCGCGTCGCGCGCGAGGTCGGCACCGAGGGCGTGCTCGGCGTCCAGGCCCAGGTCCGCGACGTGTCGGGGATCTGGAAGGAGCTGACCGATAACGTCAACTCGATGGCGCTGAACCTGACCAACCAGGTCCGCAACATCGCCGACGTCGCCCGCGCGGTCGCGGCCGGCGACCTGTCGCGCAAGATCACGGTCGACGCGCGCGGCGAGGTCCTCGACCTCAAGGCCACGCTCAACACGATGGTCGATCAGCTCAACGCGTTCGCGTCCGAGGTCACCCGCGTCGCCCGCGAGGTCGGCACCGAGGGCCGGCTCGGCGGCCAGGCCTCGGTCGAGGGCGTGCGCGGCACGTGGAAGGAGCTGACCGACAACGTCAACGGCATGGCGTCGAATCTGACCAACCAGGTCCGCGACATCGCCGAGGTCACCACGTCGGTCGCGCGCGGCGACTTGACCCGCAAGATCACGGTCGACGCCAAGGGCGAGATCCTCGAGCTCAAGAACACCGTCAACATCATGGTCGATCAGCTGAGCTCGTTCGCCGATCAGGTGACCCGGCTCGCGCGCGACGTCGGCATCGAGGGCCGGCTCGGCAGCCAGGCCGACGTGCGCGGCGTGCTCGGTACGTGGCGCAACCTGACCGACGCGGTCAACTCGATGGCGGCCAACCTGACCGATCAGGTCCGCAACATCGCCAAGGTCGCGACCGCGATCGCCAACGGCGACCTGCAGCAGAAGATCGTGGTCGACGCCAGGGGCGAGATCCTCGAGCTCAAGAACACGATCAACACGATGGTCGATCAGCTGAGCGCGTTCGCCGATCAGGTGACGCGGGTCGCGCGCGAGGTCGGCACCGAGGGCAAGCTCGGCGGCCAGGCCTCGGTCGAGGGCGTGCGCGGCACGTGGAAGGAGCTGACCGACAACGTCAACCAGATGGCGTCGAACCTGACCAACCAGGTCCGCGACATCTCGGCGGTCGCGACCGCGATCGCGCGCGGCGACATGACCCGCAAGATCTCGGTCGAGGTCCGCGGCGAGCTGCTCGACCTCAAGAACGTGATCAACACGATGGTCGACACGCTGAGCGCGTTCGCCGACGAGGTCACCCGCGTGGCGCGCGAGGTCGGCGTCGAGGGCAAGCTCGGCGGCCAGGCCGCGGTGCGCGGCGTCGCCGGGACGTGGAAGGAGCTGACCGACAACGTCAACCAGATGGCGTCGAACCTGACCAACCAGGTCCGCGACATCGCCGAGGTCACGACCGCGGTCGCCAAGGGCGACCTGACCCGCAAGATCACGGTCGAGGTCCGCGGCGAGTTGCTCCAGCTCAAGAACACGATCAACACGATGGTCGATCAGCTGGGCTCGTTCGCCTCGGAGGTCACCCGCGTGGCCCGCGAGGTCGGTCTCGACGGCGTGCTCGGCGGCCAGGCCGAGGTCCGCGGCGTGTCCGGCACGTGGCGCGAGCTGACCGACAACGTCAACGTCATGGCGCGCAACCTCACCGAGCAGGTCCGCGGGATCGCGACCGTGGTCACCGCGGTCGCCAACGGCGACCTCGAGCGCAAGCTGACCCTGACCGCGCGCGGCGAGATCGCGACCCTGGTCGAGACGATCAACAGCATGATCGACACGCTGTCGACGTTCGCCGAGCAGGTCACCGGCGTGGCGCGCGACGTCGGCGTCGAGGGCAGCCTCGGCGGCCAGGCCGACGTGCCCGGCGCCGCCGGCGTGTGGCGCGATCTGACCAACAACGTCAACGAGCTCGCCGGCAACCTGACCGGCCAGGTCCGCGCGATCCGCGACGTCGCGACCGCGGTGACCCAGGGCGACCTGACGCGGTCGATCACCGTCGAGGCGCGCGGCGAGATCGCGCAGCTCAAGGACACCGTCAACCAGATGATCCGCACCCTGGCCGAGACCACCAAGGTCAACCAGGAGCAGGACTGGCTCAAGACCAACGTCGCGCGGTTCACCCGCATGCTGCAGGGCCAGCGCGACCTCCTGACCGTGGCGCGGCTGATCCTCAACGAGCTGGCGCCGCTGGTCAACGCGCACCACGGCGCGTTCTACATGACCGAGACCGAGGACGGCGAGGCGGCGCTCAAGCTGTTCGCGTCGTACGCCTACCAGGAGCGCAAGGCGGTCTCGAGCATGTGGCGGTTCGGCCAGGGCCTGGTCGGCCAGGCCGCGCTCGAGGGCAAGCGGATCATGGTGTCCAAGGTGCCGTCGGACTACATCCAGATCGCGTCCGCGCTCGGCGAGGCGCCGCCGCACGCGATCGTGGTGGTGCCGATCCTGTTCGAGGGCGAGGTCAAGGGCGTGATCGAGCTGGCGTCGTTCGAGCGGTTCTCCGGGATCCAGCTCGCGTTCCTCGATCAGATGCTCGAGTCGCTCGGCATCGTGATCGCGACGATCGAGGCCACGATGCGCACCGACGATCTGCTGCGCCAGTCGCAGAGCCTGACCAAGTCGCTGCGCGATCAGCAGAACGAGCTGCAGCACACCAACGACGAGCTCGAGGAGCGCGCGGTCCAGCTGACCGAGCAGAAGACCGAGATCGAGCGCAAGAACAAGCAGGTCGAGCTCGCCCGCCAGGAGCTCGAGGAGAAGGCCGAGCAGCTCGCGCTGACCTCGAAGTACAAGTCGCAGTTCCTCGCGAACATGTCGCACGAGCTGCGCACGCCGCTGAACTCGCTGTTGATCCTGTCGCGCCAGCTCGCCGACAACGGCGACGGCAACCTGACCGACAAGCAGATCCGCTACGCCGATACGATCCGCCAGGCCGGCACCGACCTGATGACGCTGATCAACGAGATCCTCGATCTCGCCAAGATCGAGTCGGGCACGATGGCGGTCGAGATCTCGCCGGTCCGGTTCGGCAGCCTGCGCGACTACGTCGACCAGACGTTCCGCCAGGTCGCCGAGGAGAAGGGCCTCGCGTTCACGGTCGACCTCGATCCCGAGCTGCCGCCGGCGTTCGACACCGACGACGGCCGGCTGCGCCAGGTGCTGCGCAATCTATTGTCGAACGCGCTCAAGTTCACCGAGCGCGGCAAGGTCAAGCTGAGGATGTACCGCGCCGCGGCCGACGTGATCGCGTTCGCGGTCACCGACTCCGGCATCGGCATCCCCAAGGACAAGCACCGGCTGATCTTCGAGGCGTTCCACCAGGCCGACGGCTCGACCAGCCGCAAGTACGGCGGCACCGGCCTGGGCTTGGCGATCTCGCGCGAGATCGCCGGCCTGCTCGGCGGCGAGCTGCGGGTCGAGAGCACGGTCGGCGTGGGCAGCCGGTTCACGCTGTTCCTGCCGGTGGTCTACACCGCCAAGCACCGGACGCGGCAACCGGCGGTGGCAACGCTGTCCGCAACAACGTCCACAACGACGTCCTCGATGTCGAACCCGATGCTCGAGCCGCCGCCCGACAGCGAGCTGACGGTGGCCGGCGCGGCGCCCCAGACGCCGTGGCCGCCGCTGTCCGAGAGCTCGCTCGAGACTCCGCCCGGGACTCCGATCAAAGAGGTCCCGGCGCCGCCGCTGGCGCGCTCGGTGCCCGATGATTACGAGACGCTCGAGCCCGGCGACCGCGTGCTGCTCGTGATCGAGGACGACATCACGTTCGCCGCGACCCTGCTCGAGATGAGCCGCCAGTCCGGGTTCAAGGGCGTGGTCGCGACCACCGGCGGCCAGGCGCTCGAGCTGGCGCGCGCGGTCAAGCCCGATGCGATCACGCTCGATCTGCGGCTGCCCGACATCGACGGCTGGGTGTTGCTCGATCGGTTCAAGCACGATCCGGCGACCCGCCACATCCCGGTCCATGTGATCTCCGGGCTCGACGAGGAGCGCCGCAGCCTGCAGTACGGCGCGCACGGCTTCTTGCAGAAGCCGGTCACCGTGGAGGGCCTGCAGGCCGGGCTGGCCGGGATCCACGACTTCGTCGAGAAGCGGGTCAAGCACTTGCTGGTCGTCGAGGACGATCCGGTGCAGAGCCAGGCGATCAGCGAGCTGATCGGCGAGGGCGACGTGTCGACCACCAACGTGGCGTCGGGCGAGACCGCGCTCGAGATCCTCGGCCAGCAGAACTACGACTGCGTGGTGATGGATCTCCGGCTGCCCGGGATGTCCGGGTTCGAGCTGATCGAGCGGATCAAGGCCGACCCGCGGCACCGCCGGCTGCCGGTGATCGTCTACACCGGCCGCGAGCTGACCGACGAGGACAAGCAGCGGCTGCACGGCCTGGCGCAGACCGTGATCATCAAGGATGTCACCACGCTCGAGCGCCTGCTCGACGAGACCGCGCTGTTCTTGCACCGGGTCGAGGCCAACCTGCCCGAGCGCAAGCAGCGCGTGCTGCGCCGGCTCGCCAAGAGCGATCCGCAGCTCGCCGAGCGCACCGTGCTCGTGGTCGACGATGACGTGCGCAACATCTTCGCGCTGACCTCACTGCTCGAGAGTCACAAGATGCACGTCCAGCACGCCGAGAACGGGCGGACCGCGCTCAGCAGGCTCGAGGACAACCCCGCCATCGACGTCGTCCTGATGGACATCATGATGCCGGAGATGGATGGCTACGAGGCACTGCGCAAGATCCGCGAGCGCGCGCAGTGGCGCGACCTACCGGTGATCGCGCTGACCGCCAAGGCGATGAAGGGCGACCGCGAGAAGTGCCTCGAGGCCGGCGCGTCGGACTACATCACCAAGCCGGTCGACGCCGATCAGCTGCTGTCGCTGCTCCGGGTCTGGCTGTACCAGGCCTGACCCGAGCCGGTCAGGCACCGGTCAGGCACCGGTCAGGACATCGGTCAGGCGTGGATCCGGCTCGACCGCGGCTGGCGCACCGGGCGGAACCACGCGCGCAGCTGCAGGAAGCCGTCGCGCGCCGCCGCGACCACGCGCTCGCCGTCGCGCGCCGCGTGCTCGAAGCCATCGATCGCGACCCCGAGCTCGCGCCAGCGCTCGGCGGCCTCGCCGCCGTAGCACCCGAAGTAGGCCGACGCGCGCGACAGCTCCGCCGGCAGCTGGCGGGTGAGGTGACGCGCCAGCTGCTTGCCGCCGTGGGCGATCGCCTCGACGACGTAGGTCCAGCCGAGCGCCTCGGGCAGCGCCAGCGCGCCGGGGAACGCCATCCGCGGCGCGTGGACCAGGTCGCCGCGATCGACCCCGAGCGCGACCAGGTCGTGCGCGAGCAACGCCGCCTTGTGGTTGCGCAGCGGGGCGTCGGCGACGACCGCGGCGAGCGGCCGCGAGGCCTTGAGCGCGCGCTCGACCACGGCGTGAAACCCGTACATCTGCAGCAGGTAGGCCCGGTAGTCGAGCCCCGACACCCGGCCGGCAAGCAGCTCGCGGTCATCGCGGAGCGCCGCGGTCGTATCGCGGAGCTGTGCCATCAACGCCGGCATGCGGCTCGCCACAAGCGGTTGCGTCATTGCTGCGCCGGTGCTGCAAGAGCCGTACGCGCACGCTGTGCGGGATTCGCTAGCTTGCGCGTCCGGGATCGCGCCGATGCGCACACCGTGGCCGCATCGCACGGCCGGGAGCCTCAGCGCTGGGTGCGGTCCTTGAGGTACGACTTGCCGCGGGCCATCAGCGCGCGGAAGCCATCGAGATCGTTGGCGCGGACCACCGAGCGCAGGCGTTCGACGGCGTACAGCAGCGCGGCGAGCGACTCGGTGCCGTAGTCGTTGAGGGTCTGGATCTCGAAGTACAGGTCGGGGTGCTCGCCGGCGACCTTGGCGGCGACGCCGAGCTGGGCGTCGAACGTGGTCGATGACAGGGTCGCGAGCCGGGGCGCGGCCTCGCCGCTCTCGGCGAGCGCGGTGAAGAACGCGATGTTGAGCGCGTGGGACAGCCCGAGCACGTAGGCGATCAGCCGGTCGTGGCTCTCGAGGTCCATCTCGACCAGGGTGGCCATCGTGGGCTCGAACAGCGCGCGCGCCATGGCGGTGGCGTCGGGCGAGCCGACGTCGATGAAGATCACGTGGCGGCCACTGAGCAGCTCGGTGTCGGGGCCGAACATCGGGTGGACCGAGGTGACCCGGGCGCCGGCCGCGGCGAGCGCGCGGAGCCCGCGGCGCAGCGGCGACTTGAGCGAGCCGACGTCGAACACCACGCCGCGCGGCGGGGCGGCGGCCATCGCCTCGAGGATGTCCGCGGTCGCCGGCATCGGCGCCGCGATCACGATCAGCTCGTGGTCGAGCGCGACGGCGCGCCAGTCGCGGTGGTTCGGGATCCCGGGAGCACCGTCGGACGGGTCGGCGATCTCGACGACGAAGCCCTGGGCATCGAGGTAGCGCACGAACCACCGGCCCATGTGGCCCGCGCCGCCGATCACCAGCGCGCGGCGGCCGCCGCCCTCGCCGGCCGCGGCGACGGTGTCCTTCTCCTGCACGGTGAGCGAGCCGCGGATCAGCGCGAGGATCAGCTCCTCGCCGAGCACCGGCGACAGCCCGTGCTGGACCGCCGCGGCGCGGGCGCGCTCGACGACGTCCTTCTCCTGGCGATAGTCGCGGGTCGGGATCCCGGCCTCGCGCTTGACCTGGCCGATCCGCTGCGCCACCGCCTGGCGCTTGGCGACCAGCGCGAGGATCTCGCGATCGATCTGGCCGAGCTCGGTGCGAAGCGGATCGAGGCGGGCGCGCGCGTCGTCGGACATGGCGCGCACCATACCCGAGCCGGCGCGAGCTCAGGTAGGCCCGGTCAGAGCTTCGGGCCGCCGGCGCGGACTTCGGGCGACGCCTGGGCCTCGTACTTCTTGAAGTTCTCGCGGAACAGCGACGCGACCTTCTTGGCCTTGTCGTCGTACGCGGCCTTGTCGGACCACGTGTTGCGCGGAATCAGGATGTCGGCCGGGACCTCGGGGCACGACACCGGCACCGCGAGCCCGAACACCGGGTCGAGCTCGGTCTCGACGCTGGCGAGCGCGCCCGAGTGGATCGCGTCGATGATCGCGCGGGTGTACTTGAGCTTGATCCGCGACCCGGTGCCGTACGCGCCGCCCGACCAGCCGGTGTTGACCAGCCAGGTCTGCGCGTTGTGCTTCTTGAGCCGCTCCGCCAGCATCTCGGCGTACTTGGTCGGGTGCCAGACCAGGAACGGCCCGCCGAAGCACGGCGAGAACGTCGGCTCGGGGTCCTTCACGCCGACCTCGGTGCCGGCGACCTTGGCGGTGTAGCCCGAGATGTAGTGGTACATCGCCTGCGCCGGGGTCAGCTTGGACACCGGCGGCAGCACACCGAACGCGTCGGCGGTCAGGAAGATGACGTTCCTGGGGTGACCGGCGATCGCGGGCAGCTTGGCGTTCGGGATGCCGTCGAGGATGTAGCTGCCGCGGGTGTTCTCGGTGATCGACGTGTTGTCGTAGTCGACCAGGTGCGAGGTCTGCTCGTAGACCACGTTCTCGAGCACGGCGCCGAACCCGAGCGAGTTCCAGATGTCGGGCTCCTGCTCCCTGGACAGCTTGATGACCTTCGCGTAGCAACCGCCCTCGATGTTGAACACGCCGGTGTCGGTCCAGCAGTGCTCGTCGTCGCCGATCAGCAGGCGCTTGGGATCGGCCGACAGCGTGGTCTTGCCGGTGCCCGACAGGCCGAACAAGATCGACGTGTCGCTGCTGTCGCGCGCCTGGGTCGCCGAGCAGTGCATCGACAGCACGCCGGTCTTCGGCATCAGGTAGTTCATGATCGTGAACACGCCCTTCTTCATCTCGCCGGCGTACTCGGTGCCGAGGATGACGAACTCGCGGCGTGCGAACGACAGATCGACCGACGTGTTCGACGTCATGCCCTGGGTGTGGCGGTTGGCGGGGAACCCGCCGGCGTTGTAGATGACGTAGTCCGGATCGCCGAACGCCGCGAGCTGCTCGACGGTCGGGCGGATCAGCATGTTGTGCATGAACAGCGCGTGGTACGCGCGGGCGCACACGATGCGGATCTTGAGCTGGTGCTTGGGATCCCAGCCGGCGTAGCCGTCGACCACGTAGAGCCGCTCGCGGGTGTTCAGGTAGTCGACCGCGCGCTCGCGGTTGACCAGGAAGCTGTGGGGGTCGAGCTTGATGTTGACGTTGCCCCACCACACGTCGTCGCGGACCTCAGGCTCGTCGACCACGCGCTTGTCGGTCGGGCTGCGCCCAGTCTTCTTGCCGGAGTAGGCGATCAGCGCGCCGGTCGACGAGATCGTCGAGCCTTTTTCGAATCGAAGCGCTGCCTCGTAGAGGAAGGCAGGCGAGGCATTGCGATGGATCTCGTTGATCGAGATGCCCTGTTTTTCGAGCGAGAACGCCATAAGCGAAGCTCCGTCGGAGATGGTTGGAAGAAGCTCGAGATATACCACCACGCTCCCACGGATCGCCGCCGAGAACTACAGTGTCGGGTTCGCGACATGCGACGCGCCGGCCGTGCCGCACCGCGCTGTAATTACTGGCAGGTCACCGCGGGCGACGCACTGTTCCGCGGCGTGGGAGCCACCGCGGTGAAGTCGGCGAGGTTGTCGTCCGAGTCATTGCAGCCGCCGGCGACCCGGACGTCCGCGAGCGTCGCCGAGATGAGCGGCGCCGGGTGCATGTTCTCCGAGCAGTTGGCGGTGGGGCCGTACCCGACCAGATCGATGTCGGCGGCCGGACACACACCGCTGAGCGCGGTGATGCCCGTGACCAGCGCGACCTTGCCGGCGCCCGCGGCCATCGCGATCCCGGGCGAGGTCATGACGTCGGGGATCGGCAGCGCGGTGGTACCACCGGTGCCCGCGGCCTCCTGGATCAGGAAGTAACCGCCCGGCGGGATCATCAAGCCCGCCGGGATCGGGGTCACCAGCCACGATCCGGTGCCGGTCGCGCTCGCGTACTGCACCGACAGCCCGTCGAGCGGCACCGCCGCGGCGGTCGGGTTGTGGAGCTCGATGAAGTCGTTCTTGTACATCGAGCCGCTGTTGCCGCCGCCGCCGTAGACCTGGCTGATCACCAGGTGGTTCGCCGCGCTGGTCACCGTCAGGGTCGCCGTGGTGGTGAACCCGCCGCCGGTCGCGGTGATCGTGATCGTGCCCGACGTCGCGCTGTCGGTGAACGTGAAGCTCTGCGCGATCTGCCCGGCGGTGATCGTCAGGGTGTTGGACGACAGCGTGCCCGCGTTCGCCGGGGTCGCCGCCACCGAGACCGTGGTGTCGGACAGCACCGGGATGTCGAACGCCGCGGTGAACGTCTGCATGCCGCCGACGTGGATCCCGGCGGTCATCGGCGTCAAGGTCAGCCCGGTCGGCAGCTCGGTCGCGCCGAGCACGCGGACGTGCGCGGTCGCCATCTTCATGTTGACCATCGCCGTGATCGTCACGTCGAGCGACTGCGCGACCGCGGTGACCGGGACGACCGCGGACGTCATGCCCTCGGGGATGACGAACGAGCTCACGGTGAGCGAGTTGTTGTCGCTCGACGACAGCGCGACCATCGTGCCGCCCACCTGGGCCGGGCCGCTCAGCACGATCGTCAGCGGCGTCGGGAACGTCGGGAGGTCGTTGGTCACGGTGACGCGCGCGTACGACAGCGCGGGCCCGAACGACGCGATCAGCGGCGGGCCGAGCACGAGGTCCGCGGCGCTGCGCGGCAGCACCGTGGAGGTCGCGTTGGCACCGGAGCTGGGCGGCCGCAGCGCGAGCACACCGGTCGCCGAAACATAGGGCTGACCGACGATCGGCAGCGTGATCGCGAACGCGAAGTCGTCGACCAGCACCGAGCTCGGCGCCGCGTCGGTCAAGGTGAAGTTCTTGTTGGTGGCGTCGACCGCGGTGGCGTTCGCGGCGCCGAGCGAGACCACCACACCCTCGAGCGTGGCCGCGCGCGGCCCGCCGTCCTTGACGTCGGCGTAGCTGACCGCGATCGGCGCCGGGGGGCCCTCGCTGCCGGTCGACGTGACGTGGACGTTGGCGTTGGTCAGGCCGTCGAGCTCGAGCTCGCCGTGGAAGTTGTCGATCGAGCCGTCGACCGTGACGCGATCGCCGGCCGAGACCGTCGGCATCGCGCTGGTGAAGATGAACAGGCCGGAGTTATCGGCGCCGTTGTAGCCGTCGTCGGTCTCCTTGACCTGCGCGAAGAACCCGTTCGAGCCGACCGCGGTGACCAGGGCGTTACTGACCCGGACCGCGGTGCCGACCGCGATCGTGGCGTTCTTGATCTGGTAGATCGTCGCCGGACAGTTCGCGCCGTTGGCGTTGGACGCCGTCGGGCAGTCGTCGCACGCATCGCCCGCGCCGTCGCCGTCGGTGTCGAGCTGGCTCGGGTTGGGATCGAATGGGCAGTTGTCCATCGCATCGGGCACGCCGTCGTGATCGCGATCGTCCATCGCGACCGCGGTGCAATCCGTCTTGTTGGCGTCGAGCGGGCACGGATCGCAGGCGTCGCCCACACCATCGCCGTCGGCATCGGCCTGGATCCCGTGATCCATCGGGCGGATCGGGTTGAACACGTGGGGGCAGTTGTCGCTCGCGTCGGGGATGCCGTCGCCGTCGCTGTCCATCGCGCTGACCTGACCGTCGTACACCGTCGATCCGGCGACCGACACCGGGCGCGCCGGCTCGCACTTGGGCTCGTTGTCCGGCACGCCGCACGCGAACGCCGGGTAGATGTCGACCGTCGCCGTGCCCTTCTTGACCTGGGCCGCGGTCTTGAGATCGCTGTAGCTCTTGCTGATCTCGTCCATCAGACAGATCCGCTTGGCGTTTCCGCACACGTCGACCGTGTCGCAGGTCTGCGAGAACGAGTTGACCACCGCGTCGTCGCCGTACAGGACTTTACCGGCGCGCATCACCAGCGCGACGTCCTTGGGCTCGGCCTCGAGCACCGCGCGGAACGGCAGCTTGCCGTTGCTCGCGAAGATCGAGATGTCGGCGATCTTGCCCTTGTCGAGGATGCCGATCGCGTCGTCCATCGAGACCACGGCGGCGGCGTTGCTGGTGACCATCTTCCACAGCTGGTCGTCGCGGAAGTAGCCGCCGAGGTAGGTCGTGTTGAAGCTGTCGGCGCACGCCAGCTCGCGCAGCAGGTTCATCGAGCCCGACGGCATCCAGTCGGTGCCGAGCGCGATCTTGACCTTGGCGCGGTGGGCCACGGTGACCCGCGCGGTGTCGCCGTACAGCGTGAGGTTCGAGCGCGGCGACCAGATCAGGCCCGTACCGGCGGTCGCCATCAGGCCGTAGTCCGCGGCGGTCAAGCCGACCGCGTGGATCATCGCGGTCTTCGGCTCGAGCAGATCCTGCGACAACCCGGGGCTCGTCACGTCGTACGCCATCGACGACTCGCACTTGAACTCGTTGCGCGCGGTCAGGTCGATGCCCTCGGAGGTGTGGGGCTCGTAGGCGTCGAGCCCGGCGAGCATCGCGGCGGTGAACGCCGAGGTGCCGTAGTTGCAGTCCCGCGTGCTGCGGTGACCGCTGGCGTCGTCGAGCGGGAACGTGTCGAAGTCGACGGCCTTGGTGTGGATGTCGGATAGCACCGGCCCCAGGTTGGCCAGCTGATCGAGGTTGCGGAGCAGGCCGGGCTGACCGCCCGAGCCGCTGATCGACGTGGCGCCACCCATCAAGAACCGCAGCTCACCCCAGCTGATCTGATCCTTGGTCGCACCGCTGTCGGTGTTGATCTCGGTGTGCTTGTCGGCGCCGGTGCGCCACTGCTGGCGGTCCTCGTAGCGCTCGCCGGTGTCGGTGTACGGGTTGTTCTGGGTGTACGTGATGTGATCGTGGGTGTTGATCAGGCCGGGGGAGATCGACGCGCTCGGGCAGGTGATCGTCGTCTCGCCGCCGGTGCCGCAGCTGCAGCCGACGCACTGGATCTTGCCGTCGCCGCCGATCAGCACCTGGCCGCCCATGTACACCGCGGTCGGGGTCAACACGTTGCCCTGCAGCAGGGTGGACGTGTTGCCCGAGGCACCCGCGGCGACGTCGCAGGTGTTGGCGGACGCCGGTAACGTTGCACAGATCATCACGACCGGCGGAGGATCGTTGTCCACCCCGCTGCCGGATCCGGCATCGGGCGGGCCCTTGAGGTTATCACCGCATGCAGCGACGGTGACGATGGCGAGTGTTACCACGAGGAGGCATCGACGCATCGGGCCGCACGCTAGCACGCGGCCGGCCCGATCCGGCCAGGTTATTCATGTGAAGCGGCTGACGCGTCGATCTCGCTCGCTCAGTCCGCCGTCTTTGTCACCGGCGCGGCAGCAGGCGCCGGCGCGGTTGTCACGATCCGGACGTCCCGCGCCGATCCACGCTCCGCCGATCCACGCTCCACCGATCCACGCTCCACCGATCCACGCTCCGCCGATGCACGCTCCGCCGATGCACGCTCGATCGAGCGCTCCCGCGCACGCTGCACGGTCTCGCTCGCGGTCATCAGCACCAGGCCGATCGCCGCGTACAGGATGATCGTGACGCGGCGCGCGAGCGCGAGCGTGACGCCGCGGGCCGGATTTTCGTTGAGGGCGCGGAACAGCGCGTAGTAGCCGCCTTCGTTGATCCCGACGCCCATCGGCACCAGGGTCGACATCATATAGATGACGAACCCGCCGACCGTATAGGCCGCCACGAACCCGAGCGTGATCGACTCGCCGACCGCATGGAGGATCGTCAGCGACAGGGTGGTCGAGGTCAGCCGCGACGCGGTGACCGCCACGATGCCGAGCCAGCGATCGCGCGACCGCGCCCCCGAGGACAGGTGCATCTTGCTATCGACCGCGCGCAGCTGCTCCTGCCACTGCGCATAGCGCATCTGCGATAGCAGATACGGCGACCGCGGCTGCCGCGGCCAGATCCGGGCCCGGATCGGCGCGAGCAGCGGGATCCAGATCCGGGTCGCGAGCCGCGCGATGCTGTCGAGCACGCCGCGCCGGGTCAGCAGGTAGATCCCGACCGCGAGCACCGAGCAGATGACGCAGGTCGCGAGCATCATCCCCCGCACGCTGGGCCGCATCGGCACCAGCAGCGCCATGATCGGGGCGGCGACCGCGACGATCATCAGCTCGACCGAGAAGCTGACGACGTTGTACAAAAGGATCGTCGAGACCGCGCGCGACTGGCTCACGTAGTCGACCAGCACCGAGACCTTGACCGCCTCGCCGAGGTTGCCGCTCGGCGTGACGGCGTTGACCGCGCGGCCCGCGAGCTGTGACAGCACCGCGCTGCGCAGCTTGACCTTGGCCTGCTCGGGCGACAGGAACGCGCGGATCGCGATCGCATCGAGCGAGGTGATCACGACCTCGAAGATCACCACCGCGATCCACCACCAGCCGATCCGCCGGAAGTAGGTCGCGATCGTGCGCGGGCCGATGTCGCGGATCGTGAGCACCAGGGCGATCACCGCGAGGATCAGCGAGATCCTCGTGACCCACCTAGCCCACGTCGGCCGACTCATTCCAGGTACCTATAGCAATAGCTGCAGGACGTGACCGATTCAATCGAGCGGTTGCTCGAGGCTGTCGGCCACGAAGTCCATGACCTCCTTGAGCATCTGCCCGAAGTCCTCATAGAACTGCTGGTCGAGCGCGTTGTCCTTGGCGTCGAACATCACGACCGGATACTCGCCCGCGCTGGTCGGCTTGGACACGTCGAGGCAGAACCACTCCTGGTGCTGGGCGCCGATCCCGACCACGACGAGGTGATCGCCGAGCTTGCGCTCGGCGCGGGCGCGCAGCGTGCGCTGCACGACGTCGGTCGGATCGGCGGCCACGGGCTCGCCGTCCGCCGCCGCGGGATCGAGGCCGACGAAGTCGTGGACGATGCCGAGGTGCGGTGGGATCGCGATGCCGCCGAACGTCCGCAGGAAGGTCCGGTACGACGGTGGGAAGGTGCAGCCGAGCGCGACTTCCGCAGCGGAGATCGCGGCTTCCGGCGCGGGCCCGACGATCTGGCAGGGGTTCTCGTGCTCCTTGAGGCGGCGACGCACGCGTTCGACGAGCTCGATGGTGTCCGACGTCATGACGTGTTCGCTCATTATGCACCTTCGATCGTTCCGTGCGTGGCGATGAACGCGCGCGTGCACGCCGCCATCGATCGACGCGTCTCGCAGTTGACTTTTTCAGGCTGGACGCGGCAGCGCGGCGGGGAACGTCAACGCGTCCACGACCGCGAGCTCCATGTCCGTATCGGTGATCTGAAACGCCGCCTGCACGACGCCGAGGAACGGGATCACGCGCCAGCTCGGCACCGTGGCCGGCAGCTCGGCGACGAGCGTGTACACCGTGATCCAGTAGCGATCGACCGGATCGGGCAAGGTCTGCGCGACGCGCGACAGCTCGCCGAACACCTGCGCATCGGGCGCGCGCGGCTTGCGGAACGCGCGGTACAGCTCGGCGTCGAGCTCGTCGCGCGGCAACACGAGATCGGGGAGCGCGGCGAAGAAATCGCAGATCTTGAACCGCTGCTCGTCGTTCGCCATGCCGCGGCCGAGCGCGCGCAGGGTGAACACCTCGGCGGCGACCGGGACCAGCGCCTTGATCCGGTGGTAGCGATCTTCGAGGTACTCGGCCAGGTGCCCGGCGCGCGCGTTCTCGACCAGCGCCTCGGACTCGAGCGGCGCGATCCGCAGCGCGATCCGCAGCGCCTCGAGGAAGTGCAGCTCGCCGTCGGCGAGCTCCTGATCGGCGACCGCGACCTCGGCGGCCATGCCGAACGCGGCGAGCCGGTGGATCCGCGCCGGCAGCCCCTTGGCGATCGCCGGGGCGCGGCCGAACGCGTTGCCGGCGAACTGGATCGCGTCGTTCGACAGATCGATCAGCGTGCGCGCGGCGGCAGGGCCCAGGCCCTGGAACAGCGGGTGGGTCGCGATCTGGCGCTCGACGACGGCGGACTCGCGCGGGTCGATGACGCCATCGGCGTTCATCGCGCCGATCATCGCTTCGATCAGGAACCGCCGGGCGTCGTTAGGCCGGAGCCCACCGCCGAACAGTCCCTTGACACTTCGTTCCATCCACAGATTCTAGTGGAACCCGGCGTCGATCGCGATCACCGCTGCGGTCGAGATCACGGCCGCGCCGCACGCCACCGCGATCAGGCGCGGCGCGAGCCGGTGCTCGGTGCCCCGGCGAGCCCGGGCCGCGCCGGCGACGATCGCCGCGGTGAGGCTGACTCCGAGCAGCCAGGCGAACGGGAAGTCGCGGTGCTGCGCCGCCAGCGCGCGCGCGCGCGCCGCCAGCTCGGCGTCCGGGACCTCCGCCGGCTGGGCCCGCTGCCATTCGGCGAGCTCGCGGGCGACGACCCGCTCGCGCTCGGGCTGCATCGTGACCTGGTAGACCGCGTCGCGCCGGACGCGGAGCTCGCCGAGATCGAGCGCGACGTTCACGGCGGCGGCGGCGGCGATCGCGATCAGCACGCCGGCGAGCCGGGCCCCCCGCGACGATCCGGAGGCCGGCACCGCCGCGACCAGGCTACCGAACAGGTGGCGCGCCCCCGACCAGCCCGCCGCGCAGCCGACCGCGCCGGCCGCGATCGCCAGCGGGTAGCGCGCGTCGCCGGCGAGCGCGTGGATCAGCCGGCCATCGCCGTAGCCATGCCAGGTCCCGGTCGCCAGGTAGAACATCGCGTGGACCCCGAGCGCCGCGCCCAGCGTGCGCAGGGTCCGACCGCCGAGCCCGGTCCGGCGGCCAAGCCCGACCCACAACGCGATCCCCAGCACGGTCTCGACCGCGATGCCGCCGAGCGAGATCGCCAGCTCCTTGGCCACGCTGGGCTCGGCGACCGCGTAGCGGATCCAGCCGCCCGCGAACCAGAACAGGTGGGCGTCGGTGACCGTGCCACCGACGGCGATCGCGGTGCCGCCGTGGCCGACCAGCTCGTGGATCACAAGGCCGATCCGGCTCAGCGCCAGGCTGGTCCCGGCCAGGAACAGGGTGAGCCCAAGGACGGCGCTCCACCAGGGACGGCTCACCCGGCGAGCATACGACTGGGCGCGGGTCGGCGCGCGCGTTATCATCCGCGCGATGGCCAGACTGCTCGACTTTGCGGCCTGCCTGGCCTTCGCGGGCAGCGTGGCGTCGATCGGCGTGGCGCGGGTCGGCGTGGCGCGGGCCGACAACAAGACCAGCAAGGTCACGATCGAGACCGATCCGCCCGGCGCCAAGGTCTACTTCAACCTCAAGGAAGACGGCGAGAAGTGCAAGACGCCGTGCACGATCGACGCGCCGGTCGGCGAGACCCCGATCATCGTCGAGGCCGAGAACCGGCGGCCGATCATCGAGAACCTGGTCGTGCCGAAGAAGTCGGCCCGGCCGATCAAGGTCGTGTACAAGCTCGAGCCGGCGGTCGGCACCCTGGTGGTCGAGGGCGGCGCGGGCGCGACGATCAAGGTCGACGACGAGGACAAGGGCAAGGCGCCCGCCCGGGTCGAGGGCGTGTTCGCCGGCGCGCACCACGTCGTGGTCGAGCAGAACGGCAAGCCGCTGTTCGATCAGTTCGTCGAGGTCGAGGACGGCCACGAGGCCATGGTGACCGCGGCGGCCGGCACCGGCGGCGCCCCCACCCCGAGCTCCGGCGACGCCTCCCCGGCGGTGCGCGCCACCGCGCCGACCCCGGCGCCGCGCGCCCGGCACGGCCCGGCGATCGCGCTGTCCGGTGTGATGGACGTCGGGTTCCGCCACTTCACCTACGCGAACAACCTGACGCGCGACACCCAGCGCAACGACACCGAGAACGGCCAGGTGCTGGCCGGGCCGATCGTCGAGCTGTGGCCGACCACGCTCGCCGGGCTCGATCTGCTGCCCGGCCTCGCGCTGTACGGGCGGTTCGAGTACGGGCTCAACGCGCAGGCGGTCACGATCGTGAAGACCACCGGCGCGAAGATGCCGACCACGCTGTCGACCGCGTGGCGCAGCCTCGAGGTCAGCCTGCACCAGCGCTGGACGATCGCCGGCACCGGCACGATCGAGGTCGGCGGCGGCTACGTCCAGGATCAATATCAGTTCAAGGGCGACGCGACCGATATCGCGAACGTCCCCGACGCGGTCTACAAGACGGTCCGGATCGGCGGGCGCGCCTCGCTCCTGCTCGGCCTGCTCGAGCCCTACGTCGTCGCCGAGAACCGCGTCGTGCTGTCCGGCGGCGCGATGGACGCGCGCTATTCGCTCGGCGCCTCGACCAGCGGCGTCCACGCCGCGATCGGCGCGGCCCTCCACCTGAGCGGCCACCTCGAGGCCCACCTCGAGGGCGCCCTCACCCGCTACAGCTGGACCTTCAAGTTCGACAATACCGACATGCACCGCGCCGACGGCGGCACCGACTCGATCGAGAACGTCACGATCGCCATCGGCTACCTGTACTGACGGCCCGCGCATCGGCGCTATGCTGCGCGGATGGCAGCGAATCCGAGCACACAAAGCATCGCCGTGGTCGGTGCGGGCGGCGTTGGCGGGCTCCTGGCGGGGATGCTGGCGAACGCCGGCAACGACGTGCGCATGCTGGCGCGCGGCGCAGCGCTCGCGGCGATCCGCGATCAGGGCATCCGGCTGCGCGGTCCCGGCGTCGAGCTCGCCGTCCCGCTCACCCGGGTGGCCGACGACCCGGCCGCGCTCGGGGTCGCCGACATCGTGATCGTCACCGTGAAGACCTGGCAGCTCGCCGAGCTCGGGCCGCGGCTCGCGCCGCTCGTCGGCGACCGCACGATCGTCATCCCGACCCAGAACGGCGTCGAGGCCAGCGAGGTCCTCGGGCGCTCGCTCGGCGACGATCGCGTGATCGGCGGCGTGGCCCTGGTGATCAGCTGGGCCGAGCGCCCCGGCGAGGTCCGCTGGATCGGCATGCAGCCATCGCTGACGATCGGCGCGCGCAACCCCGGCCAGCGCGCCCCGGTCGAGGCGTGCGCGCAGACCCTGCAGACCGGCGGCATCAACGTGCTCGTGACCGACCAGATCGAGCAGGCGCGGTGGAGCAAGCTGTTGTTCATCACCGCGTACGCGTCGGTCGGCGCGGCCTTACGCGCCCCGGCCGGCGTCGTGCGCAAGGATCCCGCGGCGCGCGCCCGGCTCGAGGCCACGATGCAAGAAACCGCCGCCGTGGCCGCCGCGCGCGGCGTCGCGCTGCCGCCCGACGCGGTCGCCAAGGCCATGCAGCGGATCGACGCGCTGCCCGAAGACGCCACCGCCTCGATGCACCGCGACCTGCTCGAGGGCCGGCCGTCCGAGCTCCACGAGCTGATCGGCGCCGTGGTCCGGATCGGCCGGCAGGCCCAGGTCGCGACCCCGGTCAGCGCCGAGCTGTACGCCCAGCTCGAGCCGCTCGAGCACAAGGCCCGCGCCGCCCGGTGAACCCAGGCTACGCAAGCCAGCGGCGGATCGAGGTCTCGAGGGCAACGCTGTCGATCGAAGCAGAGGTCGGCGTGCCGATGAAGTAGTCGTTGGGCAGACTCACGATGCGTGAGTCGGTGCCGTCGCCGGCGGCCTCGCCAAGCCAGAGCACGTAGCCGCCGTCGGGGATCTCGGTGAGCTGGAGGTACTTGCCCTCGATGAAGGGAGACGCGGGGTCGAGGGTGGTACGGCTCGGCAGCGCCAGCCAGGACCGGGTATCGTCAACGCGATGCCAGCGCAGGCGCGCGTTGCGCAGCGACGCCGGGAGCGCGGCGGGAGCGTGCTCGATCGAGCGGCGGGCCGCGAACGGCAGATCGAACCAGATCACGTAGCGGGTGTCGGTGATGCGCCGCAGCACCAGCGCTTCGCAATAGGCCACTGGCTCGACGTGGTGTTGTTCCTTCAGATACCAGAGTGCCATTCGCAGCCAGCTATTATAGGAGCAGATGATCGCGGGCTTGACCGGGCGGCGCAGCGCACGGCCGAGCGCGTGGGCGTGGTGCAGGACCTCGGCGAGCGCCAGCGGCTCGTACTTGGCGCCGTGCTTGAGCTCGATCACCCAGCGCTGGCCGTCGGCATCGTCGAGCTCGACGTCGGCTTGCCAGCGGTAGCCGCGGCCGTTGTACCAGGACCGCTCGCGAACCTTGAGGCCGTCCAGCCATGGCGGTGTGCCCGCCACGATGTGGCCGTGTGCAGGCCAGTGGTCGAACATGGTCTGCAGCAACTGCTCGCGGACGACTTGATTCGGCACCAGGACTTGCCAATCGATCGGCACGGAGCCGAGTGTCATCGATCCGCCGCAGCGCCGCGCGACCCAGGAAGCGCGCATTTACGTGATGCCGATCTACCAGTCGGCGTCAGCCGAGTAGCTGGGAGATCCGGAGCGCTTCGGCGAGCGACCACGCCTGGAACGGGCAGCCGACCGGGCGGTGCGGCGCGTCGCCATCGCAGATCTCGGACAGGTGATCGAGCCCGGCGATCGAGCACCGCGCGAGCAGCGGCGCGAGGAACCGGGTGCGCGCCTCGCGCCTGGCGTCGTCGGTCGCGCCGTGCACGCGGACCCAGGCCTCGATGAACGGGCCGGCGAGCCACGGCCACACCGTACCGTTGTGGTAGCCGTGGTCGCGCTCGGACGGGCCGCCCACGTAGCGCGGGTGGTAGCGCGGATCGCCGGGCGCCAGCGAGCGCAGGCCGGCCGGGGTCCACAGCTGGCGTTCGACGAGCTCGACCACCGCGCGCGCCGGCGCACAGCCAGGGTCGAGGATCGGGTGCGGCAGGCCGCCGACCGCGAAGATCTGGTTGGGGCGGCAGGTCGGGTCGAGCGCGCCCGGTACGTGGTCGGCGTCGATCACGTCGTGCAGCTGGCCGCGCTGCGGATCCCAGAACCGGCCAAACGCGTCCTGCACCCGGGCGGCATCGGCCGCCCGGCCGGCGATCGTGAGCGCGTTGAACCACAGCGCCTGGATCTCGACCGGCTTGCCGATCCGCGGCGTGACGCACTCGCCGTCGACCTTCGCGTCCATCCAGGTCAGCTGGATGCCGGGCTCACCGCACGCGAGCAGCCCGTCGGCGTCGGCGTGGATCCGGTGGCGCGTGCCGGCGCGGTAGCCCTCGACGATCGCGGTGATCGCGCCGCGCAACAGCTCGCGGTCGGCCGCGGTGGCTGGCTCCGGGCCGGCCGCCGGCGCCGCGAGGTACGCATCGGCGGCGATCACGAACCACAGCGCGGCGTCGACCGAGTTGTACTCGGGGGTCGCGTCGTGCTCGCCGAACCGGTTGGGCAGCATGCCGGCCGACACCGCGCCCGCCCACTGGCACAGGATCGCGCGGGCGTCGGCGCGCCGGCCGGTCGCGAGGCACAGGCCGCGCAGCGAGATGAAGGTATCGCGGCCCCAGTCGGAGAACCACGGGTAGCCAGCGATGATCGTCCGGCCGCCGGACGCTCCGTTCGCGGCGCCGCGCGCCACGATGTAGGCGCCGGCCGCGCGCGCGATCGGTGAGCCGTACGCCGCCCGGCGGCGGGCCTCGGCCGCAAAGCTCTGCGCCGCGGCATCGCCCGCCTCGGCGGGGAGCGCGCCGGTCGACAGCACCATCGTCGCGGCGCCGCTCGCCAGATCGAACGTGAACACGCCGGGCGTCGCGAGGTCCTCGACCGCATCGAGCCCGCGCTCGGCCTCGTCGGCGTAGTAGAAGTTGCGGTACCAGTCCGGCGCGTGCTGGTACAGCCCGTTGGCGGTGCAGTGGATCGCCGGCACGTCAGGGTATGGCTGCCAGGTGACGCGATCGCCGGCGAGCTCGGGGTCGAACCGGAACGCCGGGTTCTCGTGGTGGGTCGCGTGGTAGTCGCGGCCGGCGAGCAGCGGCTGGACGTGGAGGCTGGTCGCGGTGCCGGCGAGCCGGGTCCAGCGCAGCGCGACCCGCGGCGCCCGCAGCTCGGGGCCCACCGCCGGCGCCGGCCGGGTGACGTGCTCGACGACGTGCTCGGCGACGTGCTCGACGACCAGCTCGTGCACGATCCGCGTCCCGTCGGGCAACGCCCACTCCCAGCGCGGCCACGGCTGATCGCTGAACCCGACCAGCCGCTCGGCCCCGTCGGGATAGACCACCTCGCCGCGCGCGCCGTAGCGGTGCGAGGTCAGCGCGAACCGGCCCGCCGCGGTCTCGACGAACACCTCGAGATCGGCGACCAGCACCCTGCGGCCCTCGGGCGGATGGCTCGCCGCGAGCAGCACCGCGTGGTAGCGCCGGGTCCGGATGCCATCGGCGGTGCCCATCGCGAACCCGCCGAGCCCGTCGGCCTCGAGCCACTCGGTCATGTCGGGCCTCGCGTCGTGGCGACCCGCTCGATCAGGTTGGCCGCCAGCGCGGTCCACCCGGTCTGGTGGCTGGCCCCGAGCCCGCGGCCGGTGTCGCCGTGGAAGTACTCGTAGAACAGCACGAGGTCCTTGAACGCCGGATCGTCGGCATAGCGCGCCGCGCCGCCGTGGCACGGCCGGTGGCCCTGCGCATCGGGCAGGAACAGCGACACCAGCCGGCGCTCGAGCTCGTCGGCGACCTGGCCGAGGTGCATCCGGTTGCCGCTGCCGGTCGGGCACTCGATCAGGAACGTCTCGCCGTAGAAGTGGTGATAGCGCTTGAGCGCCTCGATGATCAGGTAGTTGACCGGGAACCACACCGGCCCGCGCCAGTTGGAGTTCCCGCCAAAAATCCCGCTGTCGGACTCGCCCGGCGCATAGTGCACCTCGTACTCGCTGTGCTCGAGCAGCAGGCGGTACGGCTGATCGGCGTGGATCCGCGACAGCGACCGGATGCCGTGCGGCGACAGGAACTCGCGCTCGTCCAGCATGTAGCCGAGCACGCGGCTCAGCCGCTCGCGGTTGGGGATCGCGAGCAGCCGGTGCTGGTGATCGACGTCGAGCGCGACCGAGATCGAGCGCGCGAGCTGGGGCCGGTTGGTGAAGAACCAGCTCAGCCGATCGTGGAACACCGGCAGCTGCTGCAACAGCTCGTCGTCGAGCGACGCCGCGGCGAACAGCGGCACCAGCCCGACCATCGAGCGGATCTTGAGCCGGTGCGGCCCGCTCGCCGGGCGCTGCATCAGATCGTAGTAGAAGCCCTCGGCGTCGTCCCACAGGCCCGTGCCGCCGAGCTCGTTGGACGCCTTGGCGATCGCGACGAAGTGCTCGAAGAACTTGAGCGCGAGATCGGCGTACGGCTCCTCGGCCTTGGCGAGCTCGAGCGCCATCGCGACCATCGTCGTGCAGTAGAACGCCATCCACGCGGTGGCGTCGGCCTGGATCAGGTGGCCGCCGCCGGGCAGCGGCTGCGAGCGATCGAACACCCCGACGTTGTCGAGCCCGAGGAACCCGCCGGTGAACAGGTTGTCGCCCTCGGCGTCCTCGCGGTTGACCCACCACGTGAAGTTGATCAGGCACTTGTCGAACGCGCGCTCGAGGAACTCGCGGTCGTAGCCGTGGCCGGCCTCGCCGGTCAGCTGGTAGACCCGCCACACCGCCCACGCGTGGACCGGCGGGTTGACGTCGCCGAACGCGAACTCGTAGGCCGGCAGCTGGCCGTTGGGGTGCATGTACCACTCGCGGCACAGCAGCAGCAGCTGGTGCTTGGCGAACTGCGGATCGAACCGCGCCATCGCCACGCAGTGGAACGCGAGGTCCCACGCCGCGAACCACGGATACTCCCAGGTATCGGGCATCGTGATGATGTCGCGCGCCCACAGCTGCTGCCAGCCGCGGTTGCGGCCGGCCTGGCGCTGCGCCGGCGGCGGCGGCTGGCCCGGATCGCCCTCGAGCCAGTGCTCGACGATGTAATGATAGAACTGGCGCGACCACACGAGCCCGGCGTCCGCTTGCCGGACGATCTGACGCTCGGCGTCGGTCATCGGCGCGTCGCGCACCGTGCGGTGGTAGTGGTCGGCCTCGGCGATCCGCCGCGCGAAGATCGCGTCGAACTCGGCGAACGGCTGCGGGCTCGCCTGGGTCTCCTGGGTCAGCCGCAGCCGCAGCGTGCGGGTCGCGCCGGCCGCGACGTCGATCGCGTACCACGCGGCGCACTTGGTGCCGGTGCCCGCGGGGCTCACCGCGGTGGGGTCGCCGTCGACCACCCGGCGGTGGAACGCGTCCTTGGTGTAGCGCGACGCGCTGCGCGCGCCCCACAGCCGCTCGGCGTTGGACTCGTTGTCGGTGAACAGCAGCTCGGGGTGCTCGTCGCAGTCGAGCCGGAAGTGGCCGAGCGTCGGCTGGTTGATCCGGATGCTGGTGTCGCCGATCTGTTCGATCGCGCCCTTGGGATCGTAGCCCTCGCCGTGGCGGCCCCAGCTCCAGGTGTTGCGCAGCCATGCGGTCGGCAGCACGTGGAGCCGCGCCGCGTCGCCGCGGTTGGCGATCGTGATCCGGATCAGCACGTCGTCGCAGCCGGCCTTGGCGTACTCGACCGTGACGTCCCAGTAGCCGCGGTCGAACACGCCGGTGTCCTCGATCTCGAACTCGCGGTCGTCGCGGCCGCGCGCGCGGTTCTCGGCGAGCAACCGATCGTACGGGAACGCCTCGTGCGGATACTTGTAGAGCGCCTTCAGGTACGACGCGGTCGGCGTGGCGTCGAGGTAGTAGTACAGCTCCTTGCAGTCCTCGCCGTGGTTGCCCTCGGGGCCGGTCACGCCGAACAGCCGCTCCTTGAGGATCGGATCGCGGCCGTTCCACAGCGCGATCGAGAAGCACACCCGGCACTCGCGGTCGCAGATCCCGAGCAGGCCGTCCTCGCCCCACCGGTAGGCCCGGCTGCGCGCGTGGTCGTGCGGCAGGTAGCTCCAGCACTCACCGGTCGCGGAGTAGTCCTCGCGCACCGTGCCCCACTGGCGCTCGGCGAGGTACGGCCCCCAGCGCCGCCAGTTGTGCACCCGGCGCAGGTCCTCGGTCAGCCGCTCGCGTTCCGCGTCATCACCTGCTGCCGTCATCGGGGCGGCGAACGTACCGTAGGCAGCGCCCGGATGTCGGGATCGATGTCGGGATCGTTGTCGGGGTTCGCCGCGACTACTGCAGGCGCTCGCGGGCGAGCTCGGACTGGTGCGCGACCGCCGCCCACTCGATGCGCTGCGGCGACGCGAGGCCCAGGGTCACGATCGCCGTCGACAGCTGGACCTTCATCGAGCGCTGGTACGCCTGCGCCGCGCGCAACCGCTCGCGGCTCAGGATCCCGGCGGTGACCAGGTACTCGCCGAACCCGGGTAGCTCGGGGGTCGTGCTGCGGGTCGCCGAGCGCGCCGAGCGCGGCACCAGGCGTGGCGCTTCCTTGGCCGGCGGCTGGACCGGCGGCCGGCCGGTGAGCGTCGGCTTGGGCAACGGTCCATCGGCCAGCGACATCGGCGCTTCGCGGACCTCCCGGACTTCTTGGACCTCCCGGGGACGGGCCACCGGGCGGTGGACCGGGGTTCGCCAGGTATCGCCGTGGCGCTCGGAGCCGCGCGCGAACGGCTTGGTCGGCCGCTCTTCAGGCTCCCCGGCGGGCTCCCTGGCGGGCTCGGCCGGCGCGCGGGTCGCCACGCCGCCGGGCGGCTGGGTGCCGCGCGCGAGCCGCGGATGGACCACGGGCTCGTGGCGCGGGGAACCCCGCCCCGCCGCAGGCGCAGGTGCCGGGAACCTCGGGGCTGCCGCGGCTGGCCGGAGCGCGGCATCGACGATCATCAGCCAGTCGTGGGCTTCCCGATCGCCGGGGTCGAGGCGGACCGCCTCTCGAAAGAACACGGCGGCCGGCCCGTTGTCGTCGCGCCGCGCCGCGAGCACGCCGAGCAGGCGGTACGCCACGCTGCAGCTCGGATCGAGCCGGATGATGTCGCGCAGATCGGCCTGGGCGTCCAGGTCACGGCGCAGCCCGATCTGGGCGCGCGCCCGGATCAGTAAAAGCGGCAGGCACTCGGGCTCGTCGTCCAGTGCATCGGTGCACATCGCGACCACCCCCGGGTAGTGCCTCGCCTCGAACAGCTCGGAAGCCGTCGCGATAACTCCTCTGTCCACACCGCAAATGACAGCAAGGCACGGGCCAGCCGGCCGTGGGCCAGCCCCGCCGTCAAACGGTCAGAACCATGACCTGCGCCCGAAGCGGATCGGTGACTCCACCCCCGTACCTGGGGGTACATCACCCGACCTGGCACCTCCGCGGACCACCCGTCATACTGAAGTCGTGCGCTCGCCCGGGATCACCGCGTCGATCGCGGCGTCGATCATGGCGTCGATCACCGCGTCGATCATGGCGTCGGTCGCGCTGTGCGGGACGCCCGGCGTGGCGTCGGCGCGGCCCCACACGGCCGACCCGGCGGAGCTCGACGACCGCGACTTCTGGCGGGATCTGATCGAGCCGCACGGCGCCGCGGTCGCGTCGATCCTGACCCGCGCCAAGCGCGCGCTCGGCCGGGCCGAGGCGGTCCCGCCCGACGCAGACGGCGCGGTCGATCGCCGGCACCACCTGCTCGACGACGCGTATGGAATGCTTCGCTACGCTCGCACGTTGTCCCCCGACAACCCCGAGGTCCTGCGCTTGCTCGGCACCACCGCCGACGAGCTCGGCAAGACGCGCCAGGCGCTCGATGCGCTCGAGCACTGCGCGCGGCTCGACGGCCCCGACCGCGCCGGCGCCGAGGTCACCGGCCGGCTCGGCCTGATCTACCTGCGGCTCGGCAAGCTCGACGACGCGGTGCGCTGGCTCGGCTACGCGCAGGGCCCGATCATCGTCGGCGACCACGCGAGCCACGCGGTCCACCTGGCGACCGCGCTCGCCGCGCGCGGCCAGATGCCCGCCGCGATCGATCTGCTGATCAACGCGCTGCCTGCCCAGATCAACTACTTCACCGAGCCGCTGACCGCGGTCAGCTTCGCGCTCGCCGTTTCGTACGACCGCGACGACCAGCCCGGCGCGGCGTTCGAGGTCCTCGATCGGATGCAGACGACGCTCCAGCAGGAGATGGCGCCGCTCGCCCTGACCACCCTGACCGCGCTACCGTTCGCGCCGGCCGAGGACCGGTACTACTATCTCGCCATGCTCTACGAAGCGATCGGTGATGACATCGAGGCCCGCGCCGAGTGGGCGCTGTACGCCGCGGTGACCGACGCGCCGTGGCGCCGCCGCGCGCTCGACCACATCCAGGCGATCGACGCCCAGCGCCGATCCCGCCCGGCGATCCACGCCGCGCCCGCCGCGCCCGCTGGGCCCCACCCGGTGCCGTGATGATGATCCGCAGCCTCCTGATCGTGATGATGCTCGCGGCGGCCACCGATGCGAGCGACGCGAGCGTGTGGGATCGCGCGCTGGCCAGCCCGGCGGACGAGGCCGCCAAGAAGGCGTACGACGCGGCGCTGGCCGACGGCGACACCGCGACGATGACCTCGACGCTGCAGAGCGCCAGCCCGCAGGCCAAGATCGAGGCGGTGCGCCGCGCCGAGGCCGCCTACCGCGCCGCCGCCGAGGCCCGGCCGCGCGAGAGCGAGCCGTACTTCCGGATCGGTAACCTGGTCTACCAGACGTACTTCGAGTGCGAGCAGGCGCTGACGATCCTGTGCGATCCGGTCTACGCGACGCCCAAGCGCGCCGAGATCGTGATCGACGCGTGGGACGAGTTCGAGCGCCGGGTGCCGCTCGATCCGCGGGTCGGCGAGATCCTGCTGCGCCGCGCGATCCTCAACACCAAGCTGGTCAACGGCCTGCCGACCGACCACGCCCGGCTCGAGAGCGCGGCGCGCGACTACCGGGCGGCGATCGATCGCAGCGACGGCTTGCTCGGGACCCGCGGCGACGAGCAGCTGCTCGGCAACCTCGCCGAGACCCTCATGATGCTGAACCAGCTCGACGACGCGATCGCGACCTACCTGCAGGCGGTCACGGTCGGCGCGGCGCGGGTCTCGACGGTCTACGGCCTCGCGGTCGCGCTCGATCGCAACGGCGAGGGCGAGCAGGCGCTGCGCCGGATCCAGGGCCAGGGCGAGATCGGGCTCGAGTCGTTCACCACCGAGTTCATGCGCCAGGCGGTGTTCTTCGTGCCGGCCGGCGAGTCGCACTACTACTTCGCGCTCGCCAACGAGGCGTTCGGCAACGACGGCGCGGCGCTCGGCTACTGGAACCTCTACCTGGCGAGCGGCGCGCACCCCGAGTTCCAGCCCCGCGCGCGCGAGCACGTCGAGCAGCTGCGCAAGCGCCACGTCCGGCCCGCGCCACCGCCGCCGTTCCGGGACGATCCGAATTGACCGCCGCGGGAGCACGCGCCGCCCTCGGACTCACTCTCGGGCTCGGCCTCGGGCTCGGGGTCTGCCTCGGCCTCGGCGCCACCGGCGGGCTCGCCGCGCCGGCCGCCGCGCAGTCGCGGCGCTATCCGCCCGCCCCGGTCGACAAGGACGCCGAGGACGCGGCGAAGTCGGCGCTGTGGAACGCCGCGACCAACCCCGAGCGCCACCCGTACCAGGATCTGGTGCACACCGCGCGCGAGGCGCTGCACCAGCGCACGATCGATCAGCGGGCGATCGCGATCGCCAGGCTCGGCGAGGCGATCGCGCTGTTGCCGCACGAGGCCGAGGCCTATCGCTGGCGCGGCGAGGCGTACTTCGACGCCCAGGACTGGGCCGCGTGCGCCGCCGACCTCGCGGCCGCCGACGCGTACACCCAGCGCGACGACGTGCCGCCCGGCGCGCTCGCCGACCTGCACCGCAAGCTCGGGATCTGCCAGGCCCACGCCGGCAAGCTCGCCGACGCCGAGACCACGCTGGCCGAGACCGTCACCTCGGGCACGGCGAGCAGCACCAGCCCCGGCGAGACCTGGATGCGGCTCGGCGAGGTCCGGATCGCGATGGGCAAGCTCGACGAGGCGACCACCGCGCTGCGCGCCGCGCTCGACAGCAGCGAGCCCGGTCCGCCGGCGTTGACTCATCTGCTGCTCGCGACGGCCTACGATCGAGCGCGCCGGCCGGGCGATGCGCTGCTCGAGGCGAGCGAGGGCATGCGGCTCGATCGCGCGCTCAGCACGCTGTACAACCCGATCTTGCCGATGCTCGGCCCCGGCGACGCTGACTACATGCTCGGCCTGGCGTTCGGCGCCGAGCCGCGCCCGGAGTTCGCGCTCGCCTACTTCCGGCGGTTCGTGGCCGCGGTGCCCGACAGCCCGTGGCGCCGGCGCGCCGAGGAGCACATCCGCGACGCCCGGGCGGCGGCGATGCCCGAGACCGTGGTCAAGACCGGCTCGGCCGCGGCCGAGCCCGAGGCGCTGCGCAGCCCGGCGCGGCGCGCGATGCCACAGCTCCGGGCGTGCCTCGCCAGGCGCCCGACGGTCGTCGTCCAGCTCGCGATCACCAAGGCCGGACCGCGGCTGCCGGCCGGCGACCGCACGCACCCGCACTTCCACGTCGAGGCCGACAGCATCGTCGTCCACCGCGCGGTCGGCGAGCTGAGCGACGACGAGCTCGACGCGATCGAGGGCTGCATGAAGCCGATCGCGGCGCGCCTGGCGCTGCCGGTGCCCCACGAGCGCGACACCTACTACACGGCCTCGTTCTACGTGGTCGGCCCGTGACCTGAGCCGATCAGCGCCGCTGGCTCAGTTGGCGAGCGGGCGGACTTCGAGCCGGTCCTTGGTGCCCGCGGTCGAGCTGTGGTTGATGAAGAACAGCCGCTTGCCGGTCGGGTCGTAGGCGTTGCCGTGGACGTCGTCGAACGTCTCGCCGGTGAACAGCGTGGTCTCGACGCCGGCCTGGGTCAGCCGGCGCACGCCGCCGGTGCCGCCGGTGATCAGGTCGCCGCCCGGCAACAGCGTCATCAGATCGGCGCTGGTGACCGCGCCGACCGTGGTGACCGTGTTGTCGGCGAGCGCGATCTTGAAGACCTTGAGCTGGGTCTGGTCGGTCACGAACACTGCGTCGTCGGTGACGATCATGCCGACCAGCTTCTTGAACCCGGGCGCGACCGCGAACGTCAGGTCGGTCTCGGTCGCGCTGCCGTCGGCGCCGACGACGATCGTGGCCACCGAGCCGGTCTGGTTGCCCGCGCCCATGCCGGCGAAGTAGGTGTCGTAGATCGCGCCGGTCGAGGTCACGCCGATCCCGATCCGGTGGTGCGAGCCATCGAGCCCGGTCAGCGCGGTCGACGTCTTGGCCGCCGGGTCGACCGTGAACAGCGTGTTGCCGGCCGACGTGCCCATCGCGAAGTTCGGGGTGAGCAGCGTCCCGCTGGCGAGCCGGGTGATGCCGCCGGGGTTCGAGCCCGAGGCCTCGACCGGCAGCGCGGTGACGGTCGCGATGCCGGCCGCGTCGGTGTACGTGAGGAGCGTGTTGGCGTTTTCGTCGGTCAGGTACAGCGTGTGCGCCGCGTCGTCCCAGTACAGGCCGTTCGCACCACCGGCGAGCTCGATCGACTGGTGGGTCAGATCGACCGCGGCGTCGATCACCGGCGTCGCGGCGTCGATCGTCGGCGTCGCGGCGTCGGGCTTGGCCTTGTTACCGCCATCATCGCCGCATGCTGCGATCGCGGCGCACCACAGAATAGAAACCAGGGCAGCTCTCATCCCCTTCGATCGCACGCGGCGATCGGCGTTTGTGATTACAGCCTTGTTACGTCAGCGAGCCGCCGGAAACCGTGATTCGATTTCACTCGCAACCCGAGCGCTCTCGTTGGCGACCCGGATCGAGATGATCGGGTGCGCGTCGACCCAGCCGAACGCCCGGATCAGCCGCGGCTCGGTGTTGGCGAGCGACGCCACCGACGTGTTGAACGGCGACTGGTAGGCCGTGGCGAGCGACGCCGGATCGACGCCGGCGGTCATCGCGCGATGCATCGTCAGGTAGGTCGCGACGTGGCAGGTCGTGCACTGCAGATCGACGGTGTCGTGATCCCACGGGTTATTGATCGCGGCGAGGGTCTCGAGCGCCCCGGCGCGGTCGATCGAGCTCGCGAGGTCGAAGTTACTGCCGTTGAGCGCGAGCGCGAATCCGGCCGGCGCGTCGACCAGCGGCTCGCCGACGTAGACCGTGTCGCCGCCCTGCACCGCGAGGGTCTGCACCGGCGCGGCGAGCGCGGGGATCGTCATCGCCGACAGCGCGCCGCTGGCATCGAGCTCGACGCCGCGCAGCACCCAGTCGAACGCGACCGAGCCGGCGCGCTGGCCGATCGTCGTCAGCCGGACCAGGCGATCCCAGCGCGCGTAGCGCATGACCAGCGCGCGCAGCCGGTCGAGGTACGCCGGTGCCCCGGGGTTGACCGCGAGCGGCGCGCCCGGCGCCACGTCGGCCAGCGCCGCGAGCTGGCGCAGCTCGCGCACCACGCCGGCGAGCTCGGCGGCGGGGATCGGATAGAACGCGTGGAGCGCGATGTCGTGCGTGGTCGCCGCGCCGCCGGCGGCGTAGACCGGCTGGAGCACGAGGCGGAGCCGGCCGTCCTCCCCGGCGTCCGGGCACGCGCCGACGACCTGGCGATCGCACAGCTCGAACCGCACCGCCACGACCTGGAGCTGATCGAGCGCGAACGGCTGTCCGTTCTTCGGACCGATGTCGCCGCGGAGGTCGAGCCCGGCGATCGGCCCGCTGGCGACCAGCGGCACGCCGGGACCGGCGCCGGTCGCCGGGCCCGCCACCGCCAGCAGGGTCGGCACCGCCGGATCCGCCGGCAGCGGCAACAGGATGCTGACGTCGTTGGGCCCGAGCGCGTGGCGCGCCGCCGCGTCATCGTCGGATGCCGGCGCGTCGGTCCCCGGCGGGCTGCTCGCGCCGCACGCGCACGCGGCCAGGAACCACAGGGCGTGACGCATCCCCAGCATCTAGCACACGTGCCGGACGCCGCGCGAGCACCGCGTTCGCGGCTGAAATCACCCCACCCGCCGGCGCTCAGTCGCGGGTCGCCTTGGCGAAGTCAAAGTACGTGTATGTCCGGCCGCCGTACGTCAGCGCCTTGGTGTGGAGCTCGAGGCGGTAGGTGTGGAGCCCGGGCGCGACGTTCTTGCCGTCGGGGTCGGTCGGCAGCCGCACGGTGAGCCCGGTCGCCGGCGCCTCGGGCCGCACCACGCCCGGCACCACCTGGTAGGCGGTGATCGCCGGCCCGCCGGCCAGCGCCTCGAGCAGCGGCCGGCCCTGCGCGTGCGGCAGCGCCACGCCGAGCAGGTGCGCGACCGTGGGCGCGACGTCGACGTTACCGGTCGGCAGCGGATCGCGGAACCCGGGCCGAAAATCGGGGCCGGAGCCGATCATCACGTTGTGGACGTCGCGCGGGCTGAAGCTGCCGTGCATGCCGCGGTAGCT
>DATBBB010000569.1:0-4662 GCA_036271215.1 Kofleriaceae bacterium
CGGCGACGTCGGCGGGCGCGGTGGCGGCTGGCAGGGCCGCAGGTGGGCGAACGGATCGTGCTCGTCCTGGGCCTCGAACACGTGGGCCTGGAGCCGGGCGCCGGCGGCGGCCGCGACGGCGGCGAGCGCGGTGCGCGAACGCCGGCGGTACGTCGATCGCGGCCGCCGCGTCGACCATCGCCGCCGCGCCAGCCTCGCCGTGGCTGCAGCTCGTGAAGCTATCCGGGTTCCCCTTGCCGCGGACGATGAACGACCTGGCGCCCATGCTCCCCGGGATGATGCCTAGCTCACCCGGCCGCGCGCGCACCGCGCCCTTGCGGGTCACGATGACGTTCTCGTCGTAGTGGTGCTCGCGCGAGATGTAGTTGTGGTGACAGTTGACGGCCTCGAGGATCTCGCCGTACTCGGGCTCGAGCTGCGCCCACGCGGCCGCGTGGAGCGCCGGCACGTCGCCCCACGCACCGCGATCGTTCTTCCCGCCGTGATCCGTGCGGCCGTGCGGCACCGCCGCCTCGATCGCGAGCCGCAGCGGCTTCAGATCGTCAGGTAGCTGGTCGGCGCGCAGCGACGTCTTCGCCGCCATCATGCCGCAGCCGATATCCACGCCGAGCTGGGCCGGCTGCGCGCCGGCTGGCGGGCAGCGGGCGACGCCGGCGCGGGGGCGGGCGGCAACGGCCCCGGCGGCGACGACCTCGCGGTGGTGCTCGGCGCCGAGCGCGCGGCCGCGCTCGACCGCTTCGATCGGGTCCAGCTCGCCGACGTGGTCGCGGTGTGCCGCGGCGCGCCCAGCCTGTCGGCCGCCGGCCGCGCGCTGTTCGCGTCGTCGCGCCAGGACAAGCGCAACCACAATGACGCCGACCGGCTGCGCAAGTACCTCGCGCGGTTCGGGCTCGCGTTCGACGCGGTCCGCGGCCGGCCGTGACAAGCTATCGGCATATCCGATCTGGCCACTGCCTCTAATGTAATTTAGCGCTCCAGGATGACGAGCTTGGAGCCGGGAAGCATCGGATCGATGTCCGGACTTCAGACGCTGTGCTCGGAAGTAGGCAGCGCTGCGCTCGATGTGTGCTCCTCGGTGTGGCGAGCTCTATGCTTCGCACCCCTGTACGGCGCCACAAGCAAGCCGCGTTCGGGTTCGCTCGCCGTGCTCCCACTTTTCACTCCGCGGGCGCCCTTTGTTCATGAGGCGTCACTCCGTCAATCATCGCTTGTCCGAGCCTCGTGGTGAAGATAGGTTCAACGAATGAGGAATCGCTCATCGCGTGAGCCGTGGTCGCCCTCCATGCCCAAGGGAGTCTTCAACCATGCAAGCCATTGACTACAACCCCCTGTTGGCCGCGGTACAGGCCGATCCCTATCCTTATTACGCGACGCTCCGGGAGCACGCCCCGGTGTACTTCCACGAGCAGCTCGGCTGGTACATCGTCAGCCGCTACGAGGACGTGGTCGCCATCACCAAGAACCCGGCGGCGTTCTCCTCCGCGCGCGCCATCGTGACACAAGAGCAGCTCGACGAGGCCGAGAAAGAGGCGCCCTACACCCTGCGCAACTACCGCCGGGGCATCCTCATCAGCGAGGATCCGCCCACCCACACCAAGACGCGCGGCCTGGTGACACGGGCCTTCACGCCCAAGCGGATCTCCGAGCTGGAGCCGCGGATCCGGCAGCTCGCCCGCGAGCTCATCTCCCGGTTGCCCACCTCGGGCGAGTTCGATCTCATCAAGGATCTGTCGGAGCCACTGCCGGTCATCGTCATCGCGGAGATGCTGGGCGTGGAGCCGGAGCGGCGGCACGACTTCAAGCGCTGGTCGGATGACACCCTCGCCATGTCGATGGCGCTGGCCCAGGGCACGGAGATGTCGGACATCGAGCGCAGCACGATCGAGCTGAACGACTACATGGCGCAGGCCCTCGAGGTGCGCCGCCAGCAGCCCCGGGAGGATCTGATCCAGGCGCTGCTGGACAATGGCGTGCGCGAGGGGCTGCTGTCCGTGAGCGACGCGGTCGACTTCTGCCGGCTGCTGCTGGTGGCGGGCAACGAGACGACCACCAACCTGCTGGGCAACGGCATGCGCGCACTCTTGAACACTCCCGAGCAGCTCGACCGGCTGGTCCGCGAGCCCGCGCTGATTCCCAACGCGGTGGAGGAGATGCTGCGCTACGACTCGGCCGCACAAGCGCTGTTCCGCAAGACGACGCAAGACGTGGAGGTGGCAGGAGTGCGCATCCCTGCCGGGGCGAGTGTCCTGCTGCTGTTCGGTTCGGCCAACCGCGACCCGCGCAGGTTCCAGGAGCCGGATCGGTTCGACGTGACGCGCAACGTCGCGGGGCAGGTCGCGTTCGGCCATGGTATTCACTTCTGCCTCGGCGCACCCCTGGCGCGGCTGGAAGCCAAGGTGGTTCTGGAGGAGCTACTCACGCCGGAGCGGCGGCTGTCGCTCGTGCCGGGCCAGCCCTGGCGCAACCTGGATCACTTCATCATCCGGGGGCTCAAGTCGCTGCGGATCCGCGTGGAACCCGCGGCGGGGGTTCGCGCGAGCGCGTGATGGGCGCGGGGAACCCGGGGAGAACCTCGCCGGGGTTAATTTGTGCGCGCATTGGGAGGCGAATCCAACCAGAGCTCGGTGCTTGTCCTGAGATCGTCCGGAATTCGGACATGCCCGGCTCGGATGTCACGCGCCGATGTACGTCGTAGCGCTGGACCAGGCTGCATTCACGACGAATACTTGATTATGCTCGCGCGTCCTTTCGGGGTGAAGCTCTCGACGCCGGTCGCTGCCGCGTTCGCCGTCATCGCGCTGATCCTGCCGGCCGCCGCGTCGGCCGAGATCGACGTCACCGGCAAGGAGCTCCGGCCGTCCCAGGAGTCGTGCACGATCGATGGCGTCAAGATCACGCTCGACGTCGACCGCTCCGTCGTGCTGACCGGTGACAGCGTCCAGGCGACGCTGGTCGCGTACGGTGACTCTCCCAAGCCGGTCACCGTCGAGATCAGCGTGCTGCACTCCGAGAACCACGCGGGTGAGCCGGCCGAGCTCACGGCGACCCGGATCGCGCACAGGACCGTGCGCCTGACCCCCTCGCCCGCCGGTGGCCCGCCGGTGGCGACCACGCTCAAGCTGGGCGAGCGCCTCAAGACCCGCGGGTTGATCGACGAGTTCAAGATCTTCATCGCGGCGCCGGGCACGCCGTTCCCGGATGCCTCGGTTGGAGACCAGGAGCGGCCGGGGTTCTCGCAGGTGACCCAGGACGGCGCCGCGGCGCTGGTCGACGTGCTCGGCTGGAGCGGCAACACCCTCACCATGAAGATCGAAGCGACGTCGCCGGTCACGCTCGACGCACCGTTCACGATCGCGGTGCGGCTCACGAATACCTCCGGCCGGAACCTCCCGGACGAGCTCCAGGTGCAGCTGATTGCGGACGACGCGCTCGGCCCGCCCCTCAGCGGGCTCGAGATCGTCCGGATCGAGGACCCCGCCGAGCCCGACCTCAGCCCGCGGCCGTGGTCCAAGCGCGCCGAGCGCGTGGCTCGGTTCCGGGTCACCCCGCACACCGACACGCGCCACCTGGTGCTCCTCGCCAAGGCGCTGGTGCACGATCCGGATCGCATCGGTCCTCGGTTCGTCGCCGGTGCGATCGACGCCGTGGCGTTCGATGCGAGCCCGCAAGCTCGCGCGAACGGGCCGGTTACTCGAGCGGTCCGATCAACCGGGCCATCGACTCGATGAGCGCGCGGGCCCGTCCGGCGGGTGCCAGGTCACCACACGCCGGCCACAGCGCGTCGAACCAGCTGCGAACGCCGTCGATCTCGGTCGGCGAGGTGAAGAACAGCGAGATCTCGTAGTTCAGCAGCAAGCTGCGCATGTCGAAGTTCGCGCTGCCGACGACGCCGAGCCGGTCGTCGATCAGGATCGCCTTCGCGTGCAGCATGCCGGGCTGGTAGCAGCAGATCGCGCCGCCCACGGCGGCGATCTGGCGGAGGTAGCTCGCGCCGGCGTAGTCGGCGCTGAGGTGGTTGGAGCGAGCCGGCACGACGATCCGGACGTCGACGCCGCGCCGAACTGCCAGCACCAGCGCCCGGGCGAGCGCCTCGTCGGGGACGAAGTACGGCGTCGCGATCCACAGGCGATGCCGCGCCTCGAACACCGCCGTGAGCAGCGCGTCGTAGATGAGGTCGGTCGCGACGTCGGGGCCGCTGCCGACGACCTGGATGATCGACTCACCCGCGGCAGCGGAGCGCGGCGGCGCGGGCAACTGCTCGCGCACGGCGAACGCCCAGTCGGCGCGGAACACGAGGTCGAGGTCGTCGACCGCGGGCCCGACGATGCGGGTCGAGAGATCGCGCCACCTGCGCGCGCTGGGCTCGGGGCCCATGTACTCGTGCGCGAGGTTCATGCCGCCGACGATCGCGGTGGTGCCGTCGACCACGATGATCTTGCGGTGGAGCCGCAGGTTCGACCGGCTGCGGAACGGGACGTGCCAGAGCGGCATGAACCAGGCGACCTTGCCGCCGGCGCGGGTCAGCGATCGCAGCGCGGCGCGGTTCGCGTGGCGCTTGAACATCGCGTCGATCAGCAGCCGGACCTCGAGCCCGGCGCGCGCCTTGGCCTCGAGCACGGCGACGATCGCGGCGCCGACCTCGTCGTCACCGAGGATCAGCGT
>DATBBB010000570.1:0-4200 GCA_036271215.1 Kofleriaceae bacterium
CAGCCCGGAGATGTCGAGCAACGTCCCGTACAGATCGAACGCCACGAGCCGGTAGCGAGCCATGGCCCGGACCGTAGCGCACCTCGCCCGCGGCGCGCACAATCGGCCGGAGCCCGCCGGAGCCGTGCACCCGCCGAGCGGGACAAGCTGTGCCGGTTCGCCCCGCCCGCGGCCTGCTATGAACCGGCCATGGCAGTCGCTGTCCGTCCTGTCGATCGCGCCGACGTCCCGGCGGTGATCGCACTGATCACCGACACGCTCGCCGAGTTCGGGCTCGAGTTCGGCAAGGGCGCGACCACCGACCACGAGCTCCACGAGCTCCCGGAGATCTACACCGCGCGCGGCGGCGCGTTCTGGGTCGCGACCGTCGACGACGCGATCGCCGGCACCTGCGGCGTGTTCCCGATCGCCCCGGCGACCTACGAGCTGCGCAAGATGTACCTGCGCCCGCACACCCGCGGCCTCGGCCTCGGCGCCCGCCTGCTCGACGTTGCCGTTGCCTGGTCGCGCGCCCAGGGCGGCCACCAGCTGGTCCTCGACACCGTCGAAGAGATGACCCGCGCGATCGAATTCTACGAGGCCCACGGCTTCGTCCGCGACGACACCCAGCGCCGCGGCTCGCGCTGCACCCGCGGCTACACCCGCCGCCTGTGATGGCGCCCATCGGCCCGCAGGTCCGGGGCGTCGGCCGGCAGGACGACCGTGCGCCGCGTGACGGTGCGCCGCGTAACGGTGCGCCGCGTGAGCACGGCCAGCGCGCCCCTGTCACGCTGGATCTCTCGCAACGCGGCTTCGTAAGCCGGCGTTGTGACGGCGCGAGCCGCGCTCGTGACGCGGCATGACCGCTGCAGTTGAGCGGCATATGAAGCGCTTCATCGAGCTTGGCGTCGTGATCGGGTCGATGGTCACGGGCTGTGCCACCGACGGGGACGCAGCGGACCTGGCCGGTAGCACCGATCCTGCGCTGCAAGACCCGGCGGCGTCGGACCCGACGGTGGGTACGGACAGCGGCGCACCCGTAGGTGACCCCGTCCCCGCCGGCGATCCCACGGCGGCACCGCCGGCGGCGTTACCGCCGCCCTCGATCGCGTATGCCGGGTCGAGCACGGTGTCGTTGCTCCCGAGCGCCGGCGGCGGCGTCCGGATCCACGGCGGCAGCGAAGAAGGCGCGTTCGCGCTGGTGACCTATCAGGTCGCGGTGAGCGGCGACCACGCGACGGCGCAGTTCACCGTCGCCCCCGCAGCCGGCGCCTCGTTCGTCTACGCCCTGACGGGCTCGGGCTCGGGCTACAGCACGCGCCAGCTCCGGCTCCAGCGCGTGCCGGGCTCCAACCAGCTGCTGGCGACGGCCTCGACCGGCACCGTCTCCTGCGGTGCGCTCGGCAACGCGCCGACCGCCGTGGCCCTGGTGTTCGACGCGCAGGCCCAGACCTTCGATGTCCAGATCGCCGGCGCCGCCACCGCGTGCGCCGGGCTCCCCACCACCCTGAAGGGCCCCGCGACTGGCTTCCTCACGATGGACGCCTCGAACGCCGGCTACGGCGGCGACGTCACCTTCACCGGCCTCGCGCTGTTCTGAGGGTCTATCGGCTTGGCCGGCGACGCGGTCACGCCACCCGGACGCGCTCGGCGAGCGCGCTCACCTCGGGATCCGCCGCGCCGATCGCGATCAGCATGCGATCGAGCTCGAGCACGTAGTCGACATTGCTGCCGCTCGGGCCGCGGGATCGCCGGACGATGCCGGCCGTGACTTCCAGCGGCTCCGGCCCGATGAAGTACGGGTTGGCGGGGGTCGCGACGTAGAGCAACCCCGCAACGGTCTCGACGACGTGGCCGGCCTGCGCGTCGGCCGCGAGGCCGACGTCGATGGTCAGCCGCGCGTAGCCCCCTTGCTCGCGGATCTCGAGGGCGGCCTCGGTCTCCGGCCACGCGGCGCGCTCGATCGCATACGCCATCCCCCACACGACCCCTTCGCTCTCGACGAGCGTGAGCACGCGGCCCGGCGCGTCGACGGTGCCGCGATGATCGGTCGATGCCTGCCAGAACCGGCGCGCCCAGCCGTCGATGCGACCCGCGCGACGCGCGACATACGCGAGGGCCGGCCGCCAGATCAGCGATCCGTAGCCGAACACCCATATCAGGTCACCAGGCGCTGTCATGCCTCGCGCATCCTAAGATACCGCGCGCTCGAGATCGCCGAAACGTAGCATCCAGATCAGCCGGCGGGCGGCGCCGGGCGCATCGCCAGCGAGCGCGCCGGCTCCGCGCGCACGTCCGGACGCACGGGCAACACCGCGCGCGTGCGCGAGCGCGCCGGGAGGAGCGATGACGATGACGACGGCGACGGCGAGGTGCTGCCCGGCGGCTCGTGCGGCGGCGGGGCGGCGCCCGAAGCGGCGGGGGCGGCCTCCCGTGCGCGCACCGAACTGGCCGGCGGCGTGGTCGCGGGGGCGGTGCGCACCGCGGGGGCCCGGTCCATCGCGCCCGGCGCGGCGGTCGTGCGCGGCACGGCGGCGGGCGCCGGACCCGACGGCACGTCTGGCGTGGAATCCGGCGACACGCTATTGGCGTAGCGGTCCTCGCGCTCCTGCTTGGCCTTCTTGCACTGGCTGACCTGGCTGTAGCCGTAGATCGCCGAGATGCCGGACACCACGAGCCAGCCGACGCCGACCGCGACGATCTCGCCTTGGTTGGGATTGGTGCCGTCGCCGGTCGCCGAGATCGCACCGAGCGCGTTGAGCCCGGCCCAGATCGTGTCGAGCACGGGCACGGCGTTGCTCTCCGAGCAGTCGAACGACGCCCTCCGGGCGTGGTCTGCTGGTGGCCCGCTGACGAACAGGAACGAGCACCCCGGATGGAGCGACACTGCCGCGATCATTGCACAGATCAAACTTACTCTCGTGACACCCATTGCATTCACCCCTGAAAAAACGTTTCGCCGCACACTACGGGATTGTAATTTTCGCGTAGCGCCCCGGTGCCCTACCTGGCCTCGGACCTCGCCACGTTCCGTATCCCGATAGCAGGCGATAGCCGCGGCCCAAAGACGACAACGAATTGCGCCCACTGGTGCGCCGACCACGAGCACGGCGCAGCAACCGCGTGGGACGCCGAGCACCGAGCTGGCAAAGTCGAGCAAGACGCAGATTGCCGCTATTCGTCGTACGCACTCATCGAGAACCGCTCACCTGATCTGCCCGCCGCACCTCGCGTCCACGCCACGCGTTGGCCGCGGGGACACCCGGGCAGATCTATCGTACGATGATGAGGTGGAAACAGTCGGCGCGTTCACGCGGGACCGCGCCACGAGCTGACGCCGGTCCAGCATGAGCTCTTCAAACGCCACGGCATGCAAGGTCGAGGCTGGATCTTCAAGAAGACGCTGCGCTATCGCGAGGGCGTGTTCGAGGTCGGCGAATCGATCGCCGTCATATGCCAGCCCGTCCGCGAGCCCGTCCGCGATGCCGTCTCGACGACCGCCGGCTACCGCGACGGCCCGCCGACCCGCCTGCACGTCAGTGGCTCGGTCGCCCACCCGATCCCTGCTCAGCGACGCTCGCGACATCACCCAGCCGGCGACGTAGCCACGAGGCCCCAACCCTCGCGTCCAGGCGGTATGGTCGCGCTCATGCGCCGCTTGCTCAAGGCTCTTCTGATGACACTGGCGTGTATCGTCGGTCTGTTCGCGCTCATGCAGGTGGTCCCTTATGGCCGCACGCATTCGAATCCTCCCGTCGTCAAGGAGCCGTCGTGGAACTCGCCGCGCACTCGCGAGCTGGCCGTACGCGCGTGCTTCGACTGCCACAGCAACGAGACGAGGTGGCCGTGGTACGCGAACGTTGCACCGTTTTCGTGGGTCGTCCAATACGATATCGAAAACGCGCGCGACGTGATCAACTTCTCGGAGTGGAACCACCCATTTCCGCTCGCCATCTACTCCAGCCAGTCGATCATTGCTGGCGGCATGCCGACACTCAAGTACCGACTGGCTCACCCCGACGCGGACCTGAACAAAGAGGAAACGCACGAGCTCGCGCGCGGGCTCGATGCGACGCTGACAGCACCCGGCGTCCCCGCGCCTCCGCAGGGCCGTTGACAGCGGACCAGCGCAGCGTGCGACGTGTCGGCTCGTGCCGTATGAGCATCACGAGGTTGGTTGCCGCGAAGGATCTCGGCGTTCGGAACGCGCGCGATGATGCG
>DATBBB010000571.1:0-8904 GCA_036271215.1 Kofleriaceae bacterium
GGGCAGACGCTGCGCGACGCGATCGCGTCCGGGTCGCTGTCGTCCGAATCGACGGCGTCGATCGGCGCGCAGGCGTCGACGGCGCTGGACTACGTGCATCGCCGCGGGATCGTCCACCGCGACATCAAGCCGGCGAACGTGATGATCTCGCGCCAGGGCGGCACCAAGGTCATGGACTTCGGGATCGCCCGCGACACCAGCTTCGGCGACCTGACCGAAGCCGGCACCGGCATCGGCACCCCGGCCTATATGTCCCCCGAGCAGGTCCTGGGCGACAAGCTCGACGCCCGCAGCGACATCTTCTCGCTCGGCGTGATGCTGTACCAGATGGTCACCGGTAAGAAGCCGTTCGTCGAAGACGAGCGGCGATCGGCGATGCACAAGATCCGGCTCGAGAAGCACGCCGCCGCCCGCAAGCTCAACCCCGAGATCCCGCGCGAGCTCGAGCGCGTGATCGACCGCTGCCTCGAGAAGCAGCCGCGCGACCGCTGGCGCTCGGCGCAGCACATGGTGATGGCGCTCGAGCGGTTCCTCGCCAAGCACGTCGAGATGAACCACCACGCGCGGCTGGTGCTGTTCATCCGGTCGCAGAACGTGATCACCGAGCTCGAGGCCGAGGAGTACCTGAACCCAGCCGCGCTCGGTGGGCTCGGCAGCGCGCTGCACCAGCCGAACATGCAGGCGCGCCACGTGGTGCGCGGCGGCATGGTCGCCCACGCGATCACGCTCGGCGTGCTGATGCTGATGCTCGGCTTGATCCACGTCGCCCCGCTCGGCGCGACCCCGGCGCACTCGCCGCTGCCCCGCGAGCCCGGCCGCGGCTACCTGCGGATCAACGCCACGCCGTGGGCCGCGATCACCATCGACGGCAAGCCCGCCGGCACCACCCCGATCGCCGAGCCGATCGCGGTCAAGGCCGGCAGCCACGTGGTGCGGTTCCAGCACGACTGGTACCAGCCGATCGACCGAACGGTCGAGGTGCCCGAGAACACGGAGACCACCGCCAAGCCGCTGTCCGTGAACTTCGAGGCCGAGCACGTCCCGCCGGCCGCCGGTAAGACGCTCCCCGCAGCAGCCATGCCGACCGCAGCAGCCACGCCGGCCGGAGCCACGAAATGACCCGCCGGCGCTCGGCTTCCCCCGACGAGGAACGGCGGTCTCGCCTATCCATTCTCCAGCTCTCAGGGCGCGACAAGCGTTCGATCTCCACAGGATCGATGCGCAAGCCCCTGGCCCCGGTGCTCGCCGGGATCATCGCGCTCGCCGCCGCCCGCGGCATCCCCGCCGCGTACGCCCAGGAGCCGGTCAGCGACACCGTCAGCTATCGCGTCAAGCCCGGCGACTTGCTCGAGCTGATCGCCGCCGAGTTCTACAGCGACCGCAACAAGGCCGTGTTCATCATGGTCGAGAACAAGATGCCGCGGCCGCGCCTGCTCAAAGCGGGCGAGCGGCTGCGCATCCCGGTCAGCCGCGAGATCACGACCGCCCCCGGGGACACGTTCGAATCGCTCGCCGGCACGTACCTCGGCAACGCACGGCGCGGCACGTTCCTCGCCGACTTCAACGCGATGTCGGTCGACGACAGCCTGCCCGCCGGGACCCAGCTGACGATCCCGCTCACGATCACGCACACCGCGGCATCGATCGAGTCGATGGGAGAGATCTCGAGGGTCTACTTCGGCGACGCCAAGAGCGCCGAGCTGCTCAAGCGCTACAATTTCCTCGACAAGGTCACGATCGACAAGGGCGACACGCTGATCGTGCCGGCCTACCACGTGCGGCTCCCGCCCGCAAAGCTGCCGGCAATGGACGCCGAATCGAAGGCCCGCCGCGATCACCGCCGCGACGCAATGGCGCGGATCGCCAAGGCACTGCCGGCCGCCCGGGTGGCGTGGAAGGACGGCGACTTCGCGGCGGTCAAGGCCGCGCTGGCGCCGAGCGATCCGGATCTCGACTACCTCGACACCGCCGAGGCAGTCGAGACCGGCGTGCTGCTCGGCGCGGGTTACGTCGCGTTCAACGATACCGAGGCCGCGACCGGCCTGTTCCGGCGGGTGGCCGAGCGCCAGCCCCACGCAACGCTGAAGCGCTACCAGTACTCACCGAAGATCCTGGCTGTGTGGCAGAAGGCCGGCGGGCTCGTCGAATGACGCCCGGCGCACGCGCCGCCACCTCGCTGGCCACGCTCGCCACGCTCGCCGCGCTCGCCGCCGGGTGCAGCGGGCACAGCGGCAACGCGCCGATCGGCACGCGGATCGGGCCCGCGCTGACCGCGGCGCTGGCCGCCGCCGACGAGACCACCGAGCCGTGGCAGTGCGCGTCCGGCGATGGTCCGGGCCTGGCCGACGAGACCTTGACGCTCGGCACGCACACCTGGCAGCTCGCCGGCCACGTGATGAAGCTCGCCGGCGACCCCGCCGGCGACGTCGCGATCGGCGTGATCGCCGACGCCGCGGGGAGCGCCCCGGCCACGCTGGCCGCACTCGGCCGGCTGCGCGGCCAGCTCGAGCACGTCGACCTGGTGCTGTCGCTCGGCGGCATGGGCAGAAGCCGCGGCGAGCTCGAGGCCACGTTCGCCGCGCTCACCGATCGCGCGACCTGGCCGCTGGTCGCGCTGCCCGGCGATCTGGAGCCGGCGACCAGCCAGACCGAGGCCATCGCCGCCGCCCGGCAACGCGGCGCCGCCGTGGTCGATGGCCGGCTGGTCCGCCGGGTCGAGCTGCCGGCCGTGACGATCGCCGTGGTCCCCGGCGCCGGCGCCGCCAGCCGGCTGGTCGCCGGCCCGGACGGCTGCAGCTACCGCGGCGAGGACGTCACCGCCGCGCTCGCCGAGCTGACGCCCCGCCCCGGGCTGCGCATCCTGGCGTCGGCCGAAGCCCCGCGGGCAAACGATGGCAAAGCGGAACCCAGCGGCGAGCTCGCGCTCACGCCCGGCGCCGGCCAGCAGATCGACCTCGCGCTGCACGGCCCGACCAGCGACGCCGTGACCCCCGCGCGCAGCGGCAACCGCGATGGCGGCGCGGTGTCGCTCTCCCCCGGCTCGAGCGACGCGATGCCCCGGCTGCCCGGCGGACGGCACACCGCGACCGCAGGCGTGTTGACCGTGCACGGCAGCGCGTGGAGCTGGAAGCCAATCGAAGACGGCACGTAACACAGCAGTGCTATGCTCGATGACGGCGATGTCCTCGACGCCCGCACAGAGCTTCGTGTGCCCCAGGTGCAGGAGCTCGTTCGACGAGCCCAGCCGGTTCTGCGCGTCGTGCGGCGCCGACATGGACAGCGCCGGCCCAGCCGCCCCGGCCACCGTACCCAGCGGCGCGGCCGGCGCCCCCGACCGCACCAGCTCGCAGGCCGCCGCGGACGCCATGCTCGCCGCCGAGCCCAGCGCCGGCGACCGCCGGCTGAGCGACTCGAACCGCGCGTGGCTCGGCCAGGTCGTCGACGGCCGCTACCGCGTGCTCGAGGTCATCGGCCGCGGCGGCATGGGCGTGGTCTACCGGGTCGAGCACCTGCGGATGGGCAAGATCGCCGCGATGAAGGTCCTGCACCGCGACCTCGCCGACGATCCCGAGGTGATCCAGCGGTTCGAGCGCGAGGCCGCCGCGGTCAGCAAGCTCCACCACCCGCACACCGTGCAGGTGTTCGACTTCGGCACCGCGCAGGGCGCGCTGTACCTGATCATGGAGTACGTGCGCGGGCTCGATCTCGCGCGGATCGTCAGCCGCGACGGGCCGATCCCGTGGCCGCGCTGCGCCCCGCTGCTCGCCCAGATCTGCGGCGCGCTGCAGGAAGCGCACGAGCTCGGCATCGTCCACCGCGACCTCAAGCCCGAGAACGTGCTGATCACGCGGACCACCGGCGGCCGCGACTACGCCAAGGTGCTCGACTTCGGGCTCGCCAAGCTCGACCAGCGCGGCGCACCGACCCGCGAGACCGAGCGCAACGCGATCGTCGGCACGCCGTACTTCATGGCGCCCGAGCAGATCCGCGGCGACGAGGTCGACGCGCGGACCGATATCTACTCGTTCGGCGCGCTGATGTTCGAGCTCTTGACCGGCGAGCACCTGTACTCGGGGTCGACCGCGGTGGGCGTCCTGACCAAGCACCTGACCGCCGAGCCCGACGCGCCGTCGATGCGCGCCCCCAGGCTCGGGATCCCACCGGCGGTCGATCACCTGTGCCGCAAGGCGCTGGCCCGCGATCCCGCCGCGCGCTGGCAGACCGCCGCCGAGCTCGCCGAGACGATCGAGGAGGTCTACAGCGAGACCGTGCACGACGCGACCGGCAGCGGCTCGCGGCCGGGTGCGCGCGCGCTGGCCGGCGGCGGCGGCGGCTTGGGGCTCGGGCTCGCGCTGGCCGACGACGCCGGCGCCAGCGACCTCCGGCTGCGGCGGTCCGACATCGACGCGTTCGAGCGCGGGCTCAAGCGCCAGCGCGTGATCCTGCTCGGCGGCACCGGGCTGGTCGCGGCCGGCGCGATCGCCGCCGGCGTGGTGCTGCTGTCGCGCGATCCGCCGCTGCTCCGCGAGGAGCGCGAGCCCAACGATGAGGCCGCGCTCGCCAACCGGATCGCCGCCGGCGTGCCGATCACCGGGTACCTCGGCAAGCGCCACTCGCCGACCGAGCCCGACCGCGACGTGTTCGTGGTGCCGTGGCCGGCGGGCACCCGGCGCGTGGTCACGGTCTCGGTGACCGGGCTGCCGAACATCGATATCAAGCTGAGCGTCAACGACGGCGACGGGCTGCACGGCACGACGGTCGACGAGGCCGGGGTCGGCAGCGGCGAGGTGATGCACCGCCGCGCGGTCGACGGCCCGATCGTGATCACGGTCAGCGAGACGCTCGCCCGAGATCAGCTGCCGATCGAGAACGTCAGCGATCCGTACACGCTGACGGTGACCGAGGACAAGCTCGCCGGCGAGGCCGAGCCCAACAACATGGACGCCGACGCCACGCCGCTGGTCTTGACCGAGGAGCTGCGCGGCTACCTCGACACCCGGCTCGACGTCGATCTGCTGCGCTGGACCGGCGGTCCGGGGACCTACAGCATCGTGGTGCGCGCCGATCAGGTGCCGCTGGTGTGGCGGCTGCCCGACGGCAAGGCGCGCACGCCGGGCGCCGCCACGGTCGAGCTCCACCAGGGCGACCTGATCAGGCTCGAGCGCAGCGACCGCGCCGGCAAGGGCCCGCTGCCCGGCCGCGACGCCCAGTGGTCGGTCGTGGTCACCAAGTAAGCCCGGCCGGTAAGCCTTGCCGGTAAGCCCGCCGGTACGTCCATTGGATGCCGGCGCCCCGCGCGCCGGTTCACATGCAACGCGCCCATTGCGCGAGGTGCACGGTCGGCGTATTCCTCCGGCACCATGATCAAGCGTCCCAAGATTGCCATCATTGGCGCCGGCGGTAATGTCGGTGCGGCCGTCGCCCAGTGGGCGGTTCAAAAAGAGCTCGGTGACCTCGTGCTCGTCGACATCAAGGCCGGTCCCGCCGAGGGTCGCGCGCTCGATCTGACGCAATGCGGGCCGTGGGAAGGCTTCAACAGCACGAGCTACGTCGCGACCGACAAGATGGAAGCGATCGCCGGCGCCGATGTCGTGGTGATGACCGCAGGCGTGCCGCGCAAGCCGGGCCAGTCGCGCGAGGAGCTGATCAACATCAACGCCGGGATCGTCAAGAGCATCTGCGGCGACATCAAGAAGCACGCGCCCGACACCGTGCTGATCGTGGTGTCGAACCCGCTCGACGCGATGGTGTTCGTCGCCAAGCAGGTCACCGGGTTCCCGCGCGAGCGCGTGATCGGCTCGGCCGGCGTGCTCGACAGCGCGAGGTTCCGGACCTACCTGGCGCTCGCCGCCGGGGTCAGCGTCGAGGACGTCCAGGCCATCGTGCTCGGCGCCCACACCGACAAGGACATGGTGCCGATCACGTCGACCGCGATGATCGGCAACGTGCCGGTCGCCAGGTTCCTCAGCCCCGAGAAGCTGCAGGAGGTCGTCGACAACACCAAGAAGGGCGGCGCAACGCTGACCGGCCTGATCGGGACCTCGGCGTGGCTGGCGCCCGGCGCCGGCACCGCGCTGATGGTCGAGGCGATCGTGCGCAACCAGGGCCGCGTACTGCCGTGCTCGGTCGAGCTCCACGGCGAGTTCGGCGTCAAGGACGCGTTCGTCGGCGTGCCGGTCAAGCTGAGCGCCAAGGGCGCCGAGCGCGTCATCGAGTTCGAGCTGTCGGCCGCCGAGAAGGACGCGTTCACCAAGTCGGTCGCCGCCAACACCGAGCTGATGACGATCGCGCGCGGCTTCCTGGTGTAGTCAGCCTATCCCATACTTGCCTGGGGCGATGATGCCGTTGGGGTCGAGCGCGTGCCGCGTGCGGGTCAGCTCACGATCGCGCCTGCGACGTGATCGGCAAGAAGCTCCAGGTCGACGTCTTGAGCAGCGCGACCAGCGCGATCTGCGAGCCGTCCGGCGACATCACCCAGCCGTTGAACTGGCGATGCGGCTCGTCGATCAGCGTGCGCCACCGGCCGTCGGTCCACAGCAGCATCCGGCGGCGGCCGGCCTGCGTGGCGACCACGATCAGCGTGCGCGCGTCGTGGCCCCACGACAGCTCGAACGTGCCGGTCTCGGGGATCTCGAGCGGGGTCTCGGCGTTGGTCTCGAGGTCGCGCAGGATGATCGCGGTGCCCTGGACGCGCGCCGACTGCTTGGCATCGGGCGAGATGATCTCGGCGAGCGCGAGCCGGGGCGCCAGGCCGGTGAACTGCATCGCCACCGGGTCGAACCACCGGCTGCCGGCATCGTCGACCGCGACACACAGCGCCTTCGCGCACGTCATGTGCGGCCGCGGCTTGCCGCGCAGGTCGCGCCACGACCGCACCTGGTTGGTGGTGAGGTCGAAGATCCGGACATCGGCGTCGGCGCCGCCGTCGTTGATCAAGTAGAGGATCTGGGTCGCGGTGGCGCCGAACGACGTGATGTTGCGCGCGTTGTCGAGCACGAGCGGCGTACCGCGCGCGCCCGGCACGGTGCGGACCAGGCCGCGCTGGCCGGCGACCATCGACAGCGTGATCACCGCGCCGTCGGCGGTCCACTGCGCCGTCCGGAAGTCGATCGCCGAGCCGGTCTCGAGCTGAGGCAGGTCTTCGATCCGCATCGGGCTCGGCACCGCCGTCGAGATCACGTGGGCGCGGCTGAGGTACGCGTCGCGCCGCACCAGCAGGCCGCCGTTGCCGACGACCAGATCCGCGATGTTGCCCTCGAGATCGAGCGCGACGACGTCGGCGCCGGTCCGCAGATCGAGCACGTGGATCTCGCTGCGCAGCCAGGTCCGGGTGACGTAGACCACGCGGTTGGGGTCGAGCCACTCGGCCGCGGCGCCCTCCTGGCCCTGGTGGAGCTTCGCGCCGGTCACCGCGTCGACGATCACGAGCTCGCCTTCGATCACGAGCCGCTTGCCGTCGGGCGACCACGACGGCGCGCGGCTCTCGTCCAGCTGGGGGCGGAACGCGAGCCGCATCAGCGTGCGCTCGGCGCCGGTCGCGAGGTTGCGGACCCGGAGCTCGTTGCCCTGGACGATCGCGAGCTGGGTGCCGTCGGGGCTGAGGTCGACGTCGCTGGTGCACGACGGGTCGTCGATCAGCGGATGCCACGCGCCGCCGTCGATCGGCACCAGCCACCACGCGCACGACGCGCCGTCCGCGCGGAGCTCGGCCCAGCCATCGGCGCTGGCGCGCGCCTTCGACGGCGTGACCCCGGGCGGCGCCGGGATCTCGCGCGCCTTCGCGCCATCGGCGGACACCACGGTGACGATCCCGCGCTCGATGTGGAGATAGCGGCCATCGCGCAGCATCGTGACCTCGAGCAACTGGTCGTCGCTGTGCGCGATCGTCATCGCCGGGCCGAACATCACCGGGGGCGCCGGCGTGCCGCGGCTGCGGGTCAGCACCACGGCGACGATCACCGCGATCACCGAGACCCCACCGCCGAGCCCGAGCAGCCGGCGACGGCGCGGCGCGACCGCGTGCTCGAGCGCGTGGACCAGCGCCTCCATCGACGGGTAGCGATCCTCGGGCTTGGCGCGCAGGCCGTGGACCAGGATCCGGTAGATCCGGTCGGGGACCGGCGTGCCGGTCGGCCGCTTGATCACGCCGCGCGCGATCTCCTCGGCGCGATCGGCGAGCGTGGCCCCGGTGTGCGGATACTCGCCGTACAGACCGTGGAACAGCGCGACGCAGAACGAGAACTGATCGGCGCGCGGATCGGTGACCTCGCCGCGCATCGCCTCGGGCGCCATGAACGCCGGGGTACCGAGCACGACGCCGGCGGTGGTCTCGATGCCGGCCCCGATGCTGGCGCGCAGCGGCGAGCCCGGCGGGATCGGATCGAGCGGATCGGCGGAGACCAGGCCGAAGTCGACGACGCGGATCCGGCCGTCGGTGCCGTACAGCACGTTGTCGGGCTTGAAGTCGCGGTGGACCAGGCCAGCCGCGTGGGCCGCTGCGAGCCCGCGCGCCGCCTGCAGGTAGATCTGCACCACGGTGCGCCACGGCGTGCCGCGGTCGAGCTTGTGGCGCAAGGTCACGCCGTCGACCAGCTCCATCGCGATGAACACGTGGTCGTCGAGCATGCCGACGTCGTAGACCGGCACGACGTTGGGATGCGAGAGCTGCGCCATCGCGCGGGCCTCGCCGAGCAGCCGGGCGCGCGACCGGACCTCGACCGACAGCTCGGGCCGCAGGACCTTGAGCGCGATGTTGCGATCGAGATCGGGATCGCGCGCGCTGTACACCACGCCCATGCCGCCGGTGCCGACGCAGCCGGTCACGACATAGCGACCGAGCAGGGCGCCGTTGGGGAGCCGACCGGCATCGCTGTCCTTCGGGCTCGGCTCACGCAGAGCCCCCGG
>DATBBB010000572.1:0-18145 GCA_036271215.1 Kofleriaceae bacterium
AATGCAGGTGCGGCCGGCGCGGTGCCGATCGATCCGAAGATCGTGGTCACTCCGCTGCCGTCGACGTAGTCGCGGTTATCCCGTGTCATGGTATGGGTCGCCGAGATCGTGGTCACCCCTGCCGTCCTGAGGTCACACCGAGACGATCTCGATCCGCGCGATCCCGAGCCGGACCTCGCGGGTCGACCGGCGGCGCTCGATGATGTTCGCGGCGTCGACGATGCCGGCCTCGGCGAGCTGGCGCCGGCAGCGGAACACCGCGACGTTCAGGTGGGTCTCGTCGATCGCGAGCTTGTCGGCGAGCTCGTCCTGGTAGACCCAGCCCTCGGCCGACTCCGGCAGCGCGCCGTCCGCCGCGGCCCGAGGCGCCTTGCGGTCCTCGAGCCGGCTGCGCGCCAGGGACAGCAACACGTTGTGGTGCGCCCGCGCGCCGAGATCGATCGCGCGGTTGCCGTCGTGGACCGACAGCGCCACGTACTCCTCGTCGCGGCTGACCGAGAACCGCATGGTGAGCGCGGCGAGGTGCGGCGCCGGCGAGCGGTTGTCCCAGGTCGCCGACATCAGGTCGGGGACCCGGAGCGTGTAGTCGTGGCCACCGGCGCGCACGGTGGCGCCGTCCTTGACCCGCGTCGACTCGCCGGCCTGCTCGATCACCCAGTCGCCGGAGGCGTTGCGGTACACGACCGCCTCGGGGTTGTCCTCGCTCGGCAGCGCGAGCAGGTGGTTGCTGGCGGCGACCGGCTCGCCACCGCCCACCGGCACCGCGACCACCGAGGGCGCCGCGGCGTCGACCAGCTGCCAGGCGTTGTCCGGCTGGCCGAACGCGATCACCGCGCCGCGCGCCAGCGCGACCCGCTCGCCCGGCGCGAGCCGGCGGCCGTCGATGACCGTGCCGTTGCGGCTCCCCAGATCGTGGAGCTCCCACTCGTGGACGATCCAGCGCAGCACCGCGTGCTCGCCGGACACCGTGGGCTCGGTCATCCGCAGATCGGCGAGCCGCGATCGGCCGACGAGGTGCGGCGACAACAGGACGCAGCGAGCTCCACCGGATTGCTTGACGAGGACGGCCATGGGCGATGGGTCGGGCGCAGATCCACCCGCGCGCGCGGATCGTACACAAAACCCGCCGCGGATCGACTACTTGCGTGTCGCGGGTGGCGGCGGGGCCTGGGCGGGCTGGGCCGCGGGGGCAGCAGCGGCCGGGGTGTCCGCGGCGTTGGCGCGCTTGGCGGCAGCTCGCACGCGCTCGGTGCGCTCGCGCTCGCTGTTGAGGTAGGCCAGGCACGGCTTGATCGTGCGGTCGACCTCGACGTTGGCCGCGTAATAATCGGGCGCGCGGTTGTAGATCTCGGTCGCGGCGTTGGCCGCCGCGCGGCAGTTGTTGGCGCGGACGTAGGCGATCACCTGCTCGCGCTGCTTCGCCGCCCAGCCGACCACCGCCTTGTCCTGGCCGGCGTGCGCCTCGGGCCTGGCGTCGGCCTTGAAGTCATCGCTGGCGGCCCCGGCGGACAGTGAGCGCTGCGCCATCGCGGGTGCCGGCTTGGCGGGCTTGGCGCCCGCCTTGAGCTTGGTGCTCGGCGCCGGCGACTTGCCGAACGCTTCTTCGGAAGGCTCGAGCGCCGCCGGCTCGGGCGCCGCGATCACGACGGGGGCCGCCTGCGGCTTGGGGGCGGCCATGCCGACGTTCGCCGCGCCGCCACCGCCACCGCCACCAGGCGCGATCGCCTGCGCGCGGTCATCGGCGCGGTAGGCGGCGCCGTCGGGGTCGGCCTTGGCGACCCGGGCGACCTCGTCGCGCGGGAAGTCCTTGGGCGTCATCTCGGCGGCGCCGCGCACCTCGATCCCCTCGGGCCCCTCGCCGGTGCTACCGCCCTTCTTGGCGCGCTTGGCAGGCGGCTCGGCGAACCCGATCGCAGGTGCCCCGGCCGTCGACGAGGTCGACCGGGTCGTCGGGGCCATCGGGGGCGCCGCGGCGGGCGGCGGTGGCGGAGCGGCCGCGTGGGCCGCGATCCCCTGGGCGGTGTCGAGCCGGTGCTCGAGCACTTGCTGCTCGGCCTTCGCCTGCAGCTGGTCGTCGAGGTCGACGCGATACGCACCAGAGCCCGCTGCCGCTGCCGGCGCGGCGTTGCTCGGCGGCGTGGTGCTCGCGACGTCCGCGGTCGGGTCCGAGGCACCGGCCGGGGCACCACCGGCCGGGGCACCACCGGTCGGCTCCCCAGGCGGCGTGGCGGCCACCGGCGAATTCCTCATCATCTCGGACGACACCGGCGGCGCCGCATCGAACTGATCGGCGTGGCGGACGTAGAGCGTGCCGGCGACGCCGACGATCAGCACCAGGGTCATCGCGGCCGCCATGGCGGGGTGCGCGGTGAGCGAGCGCACGAACCGCTGGAACCAGCCCTCGCCCTCGCGGCGGACCTGGCGGGGCGCGCGGCGCGCGGCCTCCTGCAACAGCAGCGCCGACACCGACTGCGGCGGCTCGAATTGCACGGCCAGGAGCCGGCTCTCGCGCACCACGGCGCGGGTCTGCGTGAGATCGGCGAGCGCGTTGCGATCGGCCGGATGCGACTCGAGGTGCGCCGTCAACCGCGCCTCATCAGCGGGCGTGAGCTCGCCGTAGAGGGCGCTGATCAGCAGCGCGTCGATGTCGGTTCGGTCGCCCATGTCCCTTGGTCCTTATACTACGTGTGTAATCGACGAGCGACGAACGGGCGAGCCCTGACAGATCGAGCACTTGACACGGGGTCGTGCCGGCTCGCGGGATCGCTTGGTTGCTCGTTGAATACATACGCGGGACGCAGGCGGACGATCTAACGCCGCCGGGTTTTGGCCCGGCGCTCGTAAGACTTCGGCATATTCCGGTAACTCGCCGAAATCTCAGTCTTTGTTGGGCTGGCAGCTCCACTGCACCGAGTCGATGGTCCAGCCATCGTCGCCGCAGATCGCCGCCGAGGCCTGGGCGGTGTCGGCAGCGCCCTGGATCAGCGCGAATTTCGCAGCGTTGGGATGCGCGGCGCGCCGCTTCTTGGAGTCGGGCGCACAGACCACGCGCCACGACACGGCGCAGTCGAGCGGGATCGAGCACGTGTTGTGGATCGTGAACTCGACCTTGGCGTCGTCCTTCTCGGTCTGATCGAAGCTGGTGCACGCGGCGACCGAGCGCGGCGAGTGGTCGGCGATCGCGAGCGCGGGGATGCAGATCGAGATGGCGAGGGCGTACAGCGCCCGTCGCGCCCAGGTGGTGGCACGCATGGATAGACCTCCGGTGAGAAGACGGCGCACGCGCGGGTGCGGGTGGCGGTAGTGGTGAGATCGATCGCGGCGCGCGTGGCGCGCTGCACGATCTCGCGCGCTGCCCGGTGCAGCGGCGCCGTCGTTGTTCGCGATGTATGACAGCGACCCCGGCGGGCGGTTCCATTTTTTTCGCCGCGCGCGATCATCGCGCGATGCCCCCGGCCGGACCGCTCGATCTCACCGCGGCGGCGCGCCCGGTCGCGCTCGAGCTGATCGCCGGCCGCGGTCATTACGAGCGCGTGATCCGCGCCGTGCTCGCGGCGCATACCAGCGTGTGGATCGCCACGGCCAACGTGAAGGAGCTGATGGTCGAGGACGGCCGCGCCGCGCCCGGCCGCCGCCGCACCCTGCGCAAGCCGAGCTACGTCTCGGTGCTCGCGCTGCTCGATCAGCTCGCCGCGCGCGGCGTCGAGCTCCGCCTGCTGCACGCCGAGCTGCCGTCGCGGCCGTTCCGCGACCAGCTGGCGCAGCACCCGCGACTCGCCGGCGGCGGCCTCGCGCTCCGGCGGTGTCCGCGGGTCCACCTGAAGACCGTGATCGTCGATGGCGAGCTGCTCTACCTCGGCAGCGCGAACTGGACCGGCGCCGGGCTCGGCGCCAAGGGCAGCGGGCGCCGCAACTTCGAGCTCGGGATCGTCACCGACGACGCGCCGCTGCTCGATCAGGTGCAGGCGATGTACGAGCAGATCTGGATCGGCGGCGAATGCGCGGCGTGCAAGCTGCGCGAGCTGTGCCCCGGGCCGCTGTCCGAGCTGGAGGCGGCGCCGCCCGCCCGCAAGCCCCGCAAGAAATAGATCGCGGGACGAATCCGGCACGCTCGCGCGTACAGCAGGGGGCAGGACTTTTGCGAATGCGCGCACCAGATTTCAAGCACTTACAAAGATCGGTAACCTGACGTGGCGACTCGTGCACCATCTGGACAGGTGACCGCCGCGCTGTACGTGGAAGATGTCCTGCTCGTCGACCGGTGCTTGACCGGTGAGCCGGCTGCCACGCGCGAGCTGTTTCGCCGCCACAAGCACCGCGTGCACGCCTCGCTGTTCCGCGTGCTGGGCTCGAACCGCGACATGGACGATCTACTGCAGGATGCGTTTCTCCAGGTGTTCCAGTCGCTGCGCGGCTGGCGCGCCGAGGCCAGCCTCGCGACCTGGATCGATCGGGTCGCCGTGCGCAGCGCGTACCGCTACCTGTCGCGGCGCGGCCGCCGGGTGCCGACCGAGGCGTTCGACGACGACGAGGCGATCGATCTCGCGAGCCACGCCGAGGGGCCGGGCGCGCGGCGCCAGCTGGCGCGCGATGGCGTGGCGCGGCTGTACGCGGTGCTCGACGAGCTGTCGCCGGCGGCGCGGCTGGCGTTCACGCTGCACGAGCTCGATGGCCGCAGCCTGGCCGACACCGCGGAGCTGGTCGGCTCGTCGGTGACGGCGACCAAGCTGCGGGTGTGGCGCGCGCGCAAGCGGATCGAGACCGCGGCCGCCGCCGACCCGGTGCTGTGCGAGTTCCTCGAGCCCGGTGCGCCGAATCCGGGGCCGAGCCCAGCGCTGAATCCAGCGCCGAATCCGGGGCCGAGCCCAGCGCCGAATCCGGGGCCGAGCCCAGCGCCGAGCCCAGCGCCGAGCCCAGCGCCGAGCCCAGCGCCGAGCCCAGCGCCGAGCCCAGCGCCGAGCCCAGCGCCGAGCCCAGGATCGACCGCAGAATTGAGCACCGCCGACATGATCGCGTTCGACGACCAGGAGGCCCCATGACGCTCCGCGGACGGATCACCGTCGAGCCGCTCGACGACGATCGGATGACCCGGATCGAGCGCCGCGTGGTCGCGGGGGCCGCCGATGCCGCCGCGCGCGGTCACGGCCACGGCCTCGCGCGCCGGTTCACCATGCGGGCGATGGTCGCCGCGGCGATGGTCGCGGCCGGTGCGGTCGGCTGGATGCTGCACCGGACACCGCCGGGCGGCTCGGGTGGCTCGGGTGGCTCGGGCGGCTCGGGTGTCCCGGGCATTGCCGACGCCGCGCCGATCCACCTCGATACCACCGCGCACGCGGTGCTCGACATCGGCGACGCGCGGATCGAGAGCGATCCGGCGACCGAGCTCACGGTGACCCGGCCCGCCGGCGGGGTGCTGGTCGCGATGGCGCGCGGCAAGGTCGAGCTCGAGGTCGGCAAGCGAGCCGGCCGGCCGCCGCTGGTCGTCCGCGCCGGCGACACCGACGTCGTCGTGGTCGGCACCCACTTCACGGTCGACTACGGCGACGGCCACGGCGACGTCAGCGTCCGGGTGACCGAGGGCGTCGTCCGGGTCCTGCACGAGCAGAAGGAGACCCGGGTCGCGGCCGGCCAGGCCTGGCGGACCCACGCCGGGCTGATCGCGAGCGCCGAGCCCGCACCCGGCGCGCCGATCGCGAGCGCCGGTGAGCCGGCCGCCGCGGCGCCACCGGCCGCGCCCGGTGGAGATCCGTCGCTCGGCTCGGGCCACGCGACCGTGCCGGTCGGGACCGCGCCCGAGGTGCTGCACGATCGCACGGCCGCGGTGCCGGTCGCGCCGCCCGCGGTCGCCCCGGCCCCGGCGCGCCCCACCGCCGCGGCTCCCGGCCACCCGCTCGCCGGCGGGGCGGGGCGGAGCCGGCCGGCCGCGCGCGGCAACGATCCACAGATCGATCTGCGGTCGGCGATCCGGACCCAGCCCGTCGAGCCCGCGCTCGATCTCGGCGAGCCCGACCCGGCGAGCGCGGTCGCGAAGTACTATGCGATCGCCGCGCACACCTCGGGTGCGGACGCGTCGCAGGCGTTCTACAGCATCGCGGTGGTTCGCCACACCCGGCTCGGCCGCAACGCCGACGCGCTGCAGGCGCTCGACGCCTACGTCCGGCGGTTCCCCGGCGGCAAGGAATACCGCGCTGCGCTATGGCTCCGGGTCCGGATCCTCTGCCTCGACAAGATCGACGACCGCTGCCGTGCGGCCGCATACACCTATCTTCACGAGGCGCCCGATGATCCGGCGGCACACGTCGCCGAGCTGATCACGCTGACCGAGTAGGCTGCTAGACTTCCGCGGGTGAGTCGGCCGACCGTGGTGATCGAGCTGGCGGGAGACGCGCAGTTCGCGCGCGATCTCGCGGTCGGCGGGGTATTCGTGCCGGGCTGCACCTTGAAGCTGACCGAGGAGTGCGACCTCGTGGTGTGCGGGGCCAACCACCAGCTGTCGCTGCCGGCGCGCGTGGTCTACGTCGAGGACCAGCGCGGCGCGGGGCTGGAGCTGATCGGGTTCTCGAACGAGATGAAGGCGCGGCTCGCCGAGCTCGAGCCGGTGGCGTCGGGCGATCAGATCGTGTTCGACGAGCCGCCGAGCGACGATTCGGTCAGCGATGCGCAGCTCGCGCTCGCGCAGCTCGCCGAGTACGACTCCATGCACGGCCCGATCGAGTCGGAGTCGGTGATCGACCTCGAGGCGCTCGATGCCGAGAGCGATGGCGATGGCGCCGGCGCCGGCGATGGCACCGGCGACGACCTGGCGCTGCCGATCGCGGAGGACGACCGCCGGACCGCGGTGTTCAACACCGCCCGGACCCTGCCGCCGATCGACGCCGACACGCTGCCGCCGGAGGGCTTCCTCGGGCACGGCGACGGCGGTGAGGTCAACGACGACGACACCTACGGCACCGGCGAGCCGAGCGCCGGCGAGGCCCGGTTGTCGCGCAACACGCACGAGCGGCTGCGCGGGCTCGCGCTCGTGGCGCAGATCAAGCTGGCGAGCAGCGGCGAGCTCCACGAGCGGATCATGCTCGAGCGGCTGTACGGCAAGAACGTCTGGGAGACCCTGCTGCACAACCCCCGGCTGACCGCGCCCGAGGTCGCGCGGATCGCGCGCTACGGCTCGCTGCCGCGCGTACTGCTCGAGACCATCGTCGCCAACAACGCGTGGCTGCAGATCCCCGAGGTTCGCCGCGCGCTGCTGTCGAACCCGCGGCTCGCGACCGACCAGATCATCAAGGTGCTGCGCGTGACCCCCAAGCACGAGCTGAAGCTCGCGGCGATCCAGACCGCGTACCCGCACGCGGTGCGCAACGCGGCCAAGCTGCTGCTCCGCGAGTGACGCCCCGGGCGCCCCAGATCGGGATTCCCGGACTCACGATCTTGCGATGATCAAGATTCTGAGCGGCGGCCGGTGAATGCCACCCAGTGCGCCGGTTGGGGTAGTCTGCGCGGATTCATGCGTTCCGATGGCAGGCGTCCCGATCAGCTCCGTCGTCTCGAGATCATCCCGCACTACCAGAAGCACGCGGAGGGCTCGGCGCTGATCAAGCTCGGCGACACCTGGGTCCTGTGCTCGGCCAGCGTCGAGGACGGCGTGCCGGCGTTCCTGCACGGCAAGGGCCGAGGCTGGCTCACCGCGGAGTACGCGATGCTGCCGCGCTCGACCCACACCCGGACCAAGCGCGACCCCGGCGGGCGCGGCAAGGAGATCCAGCGGCTGATCGGCCGCTCGCTGCGCGCGGCGATCGATCTGTCGCAGCTCGGCGAGCGCACGATCGCGGTCGATTGCGACGTGGTGTCGGCCGACGGCGGGACCCGCGTGGCCTCGATCACCGGCGCGTGGATCGCGCTGGCGTTCGCGATCAAGAAGCTGGTCGCCACCGGCGTGCTCGCCGACGAGCGCGCGCTGCGCCCGCCGGTCGCGGCGGTCTCGGTCGGGATCGTCGGCGGCCAGGTCGTGCTCGATCTGCCGTACGCCGAGGACTCGAAGGCCGACGTCGACATGAACGTCGTCGGGACCGAGGACGGCGCGCTGATCGAGGTCCAGGGCACCGCCGAGCACGCCACGTTCGACCGCAAGCAGCTCGACGCGATGCTCGACCTCGCCACCGCGGGGATTCGCCAGCTCACCCAGGCGCAGCGCGAGGCGGTCGGCCAGGCGGCCAGCCAGGGCCACGCCGGCCAGGAGCACGGATGACCCGACCGCTGGTATTCGCGACCCGCAACCCGGGCAAGCTGGTCGAGCTGCGCCAGCTGCTGCCGGTGATCGATGTCCTCGGCGTCGAGGAAGCCGAGGCCCGGCTCGGCCGCGCGATCCCCGACGTCGAGGAGGACGCCGACACGTTCGTCGGCAACGCGGCCAAGAAGGCGCGCGAGGTCTCGCGTGCGACCGGGTTCCCGGCGCTCGCCGACGACAGCGGCCTCGAGGTCGACGCGCTCCACGGCGCGCCCGGGGTGTGGAGCGCGCGCTACGCCGGCCACGGTGGCGGCGGCAGCGGCGACGCCGCGAACAACGCCAAGCTGCTCGACGCGCTCCGCGCCGTGCCGGCCGACCGCCGGACCGCGCGGTTTCGCTCGGTGCTCGCGCTCGCCGACGTCGACGGCCCGCTGCGCGACCAGGTGATCACCGCCGACGGCGTGTGCGAGGGCATCGTGCTCGACGCGCCGCGCGGCACCGGCGGGTTCGGCTACGACCCGCTGTTCCTGGTCCCCGAGCTCGGCCAGACCTTCGCCGAGCTCGGCATCGGCACCAAGGGCGAGCTGTCGCACCGCGCCCGGGCGATGCAGGCGATCATGCCGCGGCTGCTCGCCTACCTGCAGCAACTCGCCGACTGAACACCGAGGTCGCCGACTGAACACCGAGGTCGCCGACTGAAACCGGGGTCGCCGACTGACCGGGGCCGGCCGAAGCCGAACAAAGACGGGGAGAATGATGGGGATCGAACCCACGACACCCAGGGCCACAACCTGGTGCTCTACCAACTGAGCTACATCCTCCGTGGGACCCCTTGTCTACATGACTCCCGCCGGCTCTGCAACCGGTAGCGCAAGCCTCTGGCGGGGGGAGTCCGGCAAGTCTGCGAAACCCGCGCCCGATCCCAGCGCCGCGACAGCGCCGCGAGCTCAGGCCTTGGTGCGCCGCGCCGCCATGATCTTCACGAACGACTTGCTGCGGATCTCGTCGAGCGACAGCCCGGTCGCCAGCGCCTCGTCCTCGGTCACCGCGCCGCACGCGATGCCGCGCAGGAAGTAGTTGAGCAGGCCCTGGCCGGTGGCCGCGTCATCGAACACGTCGCCGACCAGGGTCGCCTGCGCCGCCTTGTCGACGAAGTTCTTGAGCCGCTCCGAGGCCGGGGCCAGGCCATCGAGGAAGAACGCGTAGACCGCGCCGAACCGGGTCGGCAGCTGGGCGGGGTGGAGATCCCAGCCCTGGTAGAACCCGTTGACCAGCGAGTGGCGGATGTCGTCGGCGTGGATCCGCCAGGCGCCGAACACCGCGGCGCGGTTGGCGCGCTGGTGGTCGTGGGTCAGGTGCGCGCCGCGGTGCGGGGCGACCGGCATGATGTTGGTCGCACCGTCGGACAGCGCCACGCCGGTCCCGGCGAACGCGACCTTCATCATCTGCTTGGCGAAGTCGCACGCCGGGTGGCGCATCCGCTGGTGCGCCGCGGTGATGTCGCAGTTGGCGGTGTAGTCGTAGGTCCCGAAGTGCGCGCCGGTCAGCCGGCCGGCGGCGGCGCGGTGCAGCCGCGGCAGCACCGAGCGGCCCTGCGGATCGAACACGCTCTGCGTGGTCTCGACCATGAACTCCATGCGCAGCGCGCCGTGCTCGATGTCGAGCCGATCCTCGAGCTGCTCGAACACGTCGACCAGGACCTCGACGTCGACCCGGCTCATGATCTTGGGCAGCGTGACGACGAAGTTCGGCGGCAGGCTGCCGTTGGTGGTGGCGAGCAGCTCGGTCAGGAACACGTCGAGCGTGCGCAGCGAGCGCGCGGCGAGCTCGCCGGTCAGCGGCTTGATCCGGATCCCGATGAACGGCGGCAGCGTGCCGGCGACCATGCCCGCGGCGACCTGCTTGGCGGCGGCGCTGGCGTGGCCATCCTCCTCGGCGTCGGGCCGGTTGCCGTAGCCGTCCTCGAAGTCGATCCGGAAGTCCTCGACCGGCTCGCGGCCGAGCTTGGCGCGCACCCGGTCGTAGACCTTGGGCGCCAGCTCGCCGGACATCCCGATCGCCTCGGCGAACGTCGCGGCGTCGGGCGCGTAGCTGTCGAGCGCGTGCTGCGCCAGCTCGCCGAGCTTGTGCGCGGTGTCCGAGGTGAACAGGTGCGCACCGCCGTACACCGTGTGTACCGGCTGGCGCGCTCCCGAGTCTCCCGGGTAGCGCTTGGTGACGCGCGCCTGCGCGCTGCGCACGCGGGCGAGGACCTTGTGCAGCTTCTTGTCCGACAGCGACGTGCGGGTCATGGCGCGGTTTGTATCACCGCCCGGCAAATGGCGTAAGGTCGCTGCATGACCGTCGCCGAGCTTCCTCACCGCCTGCTCCTCGGTCCCGGGCCGTCCCCGGTGCCGCCCCGCGTGCTCGCCGCGCTCGCGCACCCGACGATCGGGCACCTCGATCCGGCGTTCCTCGCGCTGATGGACGAGGTCCGCGACCGGCTGCGCACGGTGTTCGGGACCACGAACGAGATGACGCTCGCGATGAGCGGCACCGGCTCGGCCGGGATGGAGACCGTGATCGTCAACCTCGTCGAGCCCGGCGACCGCGTGGTGGTCGCGGTCAACGGCGTGTTCGGCGGCCGGCTCGCCGAGGTCGCGCGCCGCGCCGGCGGCGAGGTCACCACCGTCGACACGCCGTGGGGCCGCACCGTGGATCGCGCGGCGCTGCGTGCGGCGATCGCCGAGCGTGCGCCCCGGCTGGTCGCCGTGGTCCACGCCGAGACCTCGACCGGCGCGCTGACCCCGCTCGACGGGCTCGCCGACGAGGTCCACGCGCACGGCGGCCTGCTCGTGGTCGATTGCGTGACCTCGCTCGGCGGCCTGCCGGTCGAGATCGACGCGCACGGCGTCGACGCGGCGTACAGCGGGACCCAGAAGTGCCTGTCGTGCCCGCCCGGGCTGTCGCCGGTGACGCTCGGGCCGCGCGCGGTCGCCCGGCTCGAGCGCCGCACCACCAAGGTCCCGAGCTGGTACCTCGATCTGTCGCTGCTCAAGTCGTACTGGGGCCAGGAGCGCGCATACCACCACACCGCGCCGATCAACATGCTGTACGGCCTGCACGAGGCGCTCGCGATCGTGCTCGAAGAAGGCCTGGCGGCGCGCTACGCCCGCCACCGCGACGTCCACGCGCGGCTCGCCGCGGCGCTCGCCGAGCTCGGCATCGCGTTCGTCAGCGAGGACGGCTACCGGCTGCCGATGCTGAACGCGATCGCCGCGCCCGACGGGGTCGACGAGGCCGCGATCCGCAAGCGGCTGCTCGACCGCCACGGCATCGAGATCGGCGGCGGGCTCGGCGCGTTCAAGGGCAAGGCGTGGCGGATCGGCCTGATGGGCCACGGCGCGACCGCCGACAGCGTCGATCGCGTCGCCTCGGCGCTGCGCACCGAGCTGTAGCGCGGCGGGTCGCTAAGTTAGCTACCGCGGTAGGTCGAGTAGCCGAACGGCGACAGCAAGAGCGGCACGTGATAGTGCGCCTCGCCGTCGGCGATCGTGAACTGGATCTCGACGACCGGGAAGAACCCGGCACCACCGTGGCGCGCGGCGAAGTACGCGGCGGTGTGGAACCGCAGCCGGTAGGTGCCGGGCGCGACCGGGCCGGCCGTGAGCGTGCGGAGCCGGCCGTCGTCGTCGGTGGCGCCGGCGCCGATCAGCTCCCACAGCCCGTCGTCGTTGCGCTCGAGATCGATCGCGATCGCCGGGCCGGGCCGGCCGAGCGCGGTGTCGAGGACATGCGTGGTGATCATGCGAGCTCTCCGATCAGCTTGTGCAGGCGCAGCCGGGTGATCTTGATCTGCTCCTCGGCCGCGGTGCGCAGCTCGTCGGCGAGCGAGCTCGGGGTCCGCGCGCGCAGGTCGGCGAGCATCGCCTCGGCGGATCGCCCGGTGGCGCACACGATGAACAGGAAGCCGTGGCGCTCGAGGTAGGCGCGGTTGGCCTCGGCGAGCTCGGCGATCACCTGATCGTCGGCGGTCGCCGCCGCGCGCTGCTCGCCGGCCGACCACGCGGAGTCGCCGCTGACCGGGGTCCGGGTCTCGCCGATCGTGGGGTGCGCGGCGAACGCTTCGCGATGCGCGGCCTCGTCGAGCGACCACCAGGTGCGCTCGGCGATCCGCAGCAGCGCCGGGACGTCCTCGAACGGGCGCGCCGCGGTCATCGCCTCGGCCCAGCGCGACGACCCACAGCACCGGCGCAGCGCGGCCGCCGCCTCGTCGGCCGGCAGCGCGTTGAGCCGGTCGATTCCGGACCGCTCGCCGGCGAACCCGGGCAGCGCATCGGGCGCCAGCTCGCCGTGGGCGCGCAGCCGCGCCACGCCGCCGTCGGGGAACACCGATAGCCGCAGGTGGCTGACCGGGCCGATCCGGCGCAGCTCGGCGTCGAACAGGTGGCGGGTGTGGGGCTGGAGCGGCGAGCCGAGCAACGTCCGCCAGCCGGGCAGGCCGTTGACCGTCCCCGGCGCCGCGCCGGGCGCATGGATGCCCTCGACGACGCAGCGGGCGGGCGCGTTGCCCTTGAAGTGGCTGGTGTTGAGCTCGAGCCGCTCGATCGTGCCGGCGGCGGCGAGCCGGATCACCGCCCAGTCGTTGCCGGGGCCGCGGCGCCGCCGGGTCTCCCAGCCGTCGGCCATGCTGCGCGACGGTCCGGGCTTGATCAGGTTGTTGCGCGAGCCGAAGAACATGTCGCTGCAGGTCTCGACCACCGCGCCGTGCGCGAGCGCCGCGAGATCGATCGGCCCGCCGAGCGCGCGCAGCTGCGCCCACCGCGGCACCGCCTCGCCGTGGACCCGCAGCCGCGCCACGCCGCCGTCGGGGAAGATCTCGAGCCTGACGTGGGTGAACCGCTTGCGATCGGCGATCGCGAACGTGTTCTTGGTGTCGCCGGCGAGCGGCGTGCGCGGAAGGATCGGGGTCCACGTCGCGGTGTCGAGCGCGCGCAGATCGAGCGGGTCGTCGAGCTCGGTCGCGTACAGCGCGCACGACTCGGGGTAGTTGCCGCGGAAGAACGCGGTGTCGACGACCACGCCGCGGATCACGCCGGGCAGCCCGAGCCGCACGATGCACCAGTCGTGGCTCGGCGCCGGCGCAGCTCCGGTGCCGGGCGCGGCGTCCGGATGCGGGTGGCCGACCGAGTCGGCCGGCCGGCGCCGCCGCGACTCCCAGCCATCCATCCACTTGCCGCGATCGGTGTACGCGTGGTCCTTCCAGATCGCCGCCGGCTCGCGCAATAGATTTTCCTTCTCGGCGAAGAACTCGTCGTTGCAGGCGAGCGCGGCACCGCCGACGGTGTCACAGGCGAGATCGGGCAGGTCGAGGAAGTCGGTCATTGCAGGGCTCCCAGATCGGTGGCGAGCACGCGGCCGTGCTCGGCGACGCGCTGACCGCGCAGGTAGGTCGCGGTGACGGCGCCGCGCAGGGTCTCGCCGGCGTACGGCGTGACCCGGTGGCGGTGATGGATCGACGCGGGGGTCACGGTGGTGGACGCGGCGTCGTCGAACACCACGAGATCGGCGTCGCGGCCGGCGGCGATCGCGCCCTTGTGGCCGAGCCGGGCGAGCCGCGCCGGGCCCGCCGCCATCCAGCGCACGACGTCGGCGAGCGAGTGGCCGCGCGCCGCGGCCTCGGTCCACACCACGGGCAGCGCGAGCTGGAGCCCCGACACGCCGCCCCACGCCGCCACGAAGTCGCCGGCCTCGAGCGCCTTGAGCCCCGGGCTGCACGGCGAGTGATCGGACGCGACCAGCTCGAGCACGCCCTCGGCGAGCGCGCGCCACAATAGATCGCGGTTGGCGGCGTCGCGGATCGGCGGCGCGCACTTGAACGGGGTCGCGCCGTCGGGGATGGCCTCGGCGGCAAAGTGCAGATAGTGCGGGCAGGTCTCGGCGGTCAACGGCAGGCCCTCGGCGCGCGCGGCGCGCAGCTGATCGAGCGCGCTCGCCGCCGAGTGATGGACGATGTGGGTCCGCGCGCGGGTCGCGCGGCACAGCCGGGCGATCAGCGCGATCGCCGCCTCCTCGGCCGCCGGCGGGCGCGACGCCAGGTAGGTCGCGTAACGCCTGGGATCGGCCCCGGCGAGCGACGGCGCCACCGCGTCGATCGGCCCGGCGAGCTCGGCGTGGACCAGGAGCGGCGCACCGAGCTCGGCGAGGATCGCCATCGCCGGCGCCAGCTCGGCCTCGCCGACCCAGCCGAACTCGGCGACCCCCGAGTCGATCAGGAAGCACTTGAAGCCGCGCACGCCGTCGGCGACCAGCCCGGCCAGCTCGCCGGCGTTGCCCGGCACCACGCCGCCCCAGAACCCGACGTCGACCGCGCACTGGCCGCGCGCCGCCGCGCGCTTGGCCGCGAACGCCTCGCGCGTGGTCGTCGGCGGGATCGAGTTGAGCGGCATGTCGACCAGGGTGGTGACCCCGCCGACCGCCGCGGCGCGGGTCGCGGTCGCGAAGCCCTCCCACTCGGTGCGCCCCGGCTCGTTGAGGTGGACGTGGGTATCGACGATGCCGGGCAGCACGGCGAGCTCGCCGGCGTCGTCGAGCCGGGCGCCGGCGGGCACGTCGTCCCACGCCGCGACCCGCTCGATCCGCCCGGCGCGGACGTGGATCGCGGCGGGCGCGATGGTCTCGGTCACGACGCGCCGCGAGCGCACGACGAGGAGCGGTTCGGTCATCAGCGCCGCAGTATAGGATCGCCGGCCGCCCGGTTTAGCCAAAGAACGTGGTCTTGAGCGCGGTGGCGGAGTTGTAGGCGCCCTCGAGCGTGGTGGTGCCCGGGGTGACGATCGCCGTGGTGATCGCGGCCACCAGCGTGACCACCCCGAACGACAGCGCCAGCACGTGGTCGAGCTTCTGGAGGTGGGCGAGCGACTGGTTCAGCGCCTGGATCTGAGCGGTCAACGCCTTGATATCCGCGGACTGCGCGATCTGCTGCGCGAGGTTGTGCGACGCCTGGTAGTACATGTCGCGCGCCCGCTGCATCGCGATGCCGTAGTCACCAAATGCCTGGTCGAAGTCGCCCTGGGGGATCAGCTGGGCGCGGAGCTGGGCCTGGGCAACGCCGAGCGCTCCGCGTGCCAGGTCTTCGCAGGTCTGTGCCAGCTGCAGGACATCTTGAAGCGCCGTGGGATCGATGGCCATGGATGTTGCCTCGTGAGCTCAGGGGGTGATGGGGGTGCGCGCGATCTTGCTGTCCTTCACGATCTGCGAGACATCACTCGAGATCCGCTTCAGGAGCTCGAGATCGGCCTGGCGCTCGCCGAGCCCGGACAGGCCCTTCTTGACCGTCGTGTGCGCCTTGGCAAACGAGTCGGCCGCGGCCTTGTAGCTCGCGAGGATCGCGCGGTGCGCGGCGAGCTCGACCTGCACCCCCTGCAGCGCGATCGCGAGGCCGAGCCGATCGGCGGCCGGCGACGTCCCGGCCTGGATCGAGGTGATCGTGTCCGCGATCGTCGCGGCGACGTTTTGCTCGGCACGGTCGAGCAGCTGGATGTTCTGGTCGAGGCCGTTGACCACCGCCTGCACCGCCTCGGCCGAGTCGCGGATCGTCCGGGCGAGCCGCTCGCGGCGATACACCCCGGTGATCCCCGCGATCAGCGTCGAGACCCCCTGCGATACGCCGGCGGTGACGTTGGCATCGAGCGCCGCGCTCCATGCGGTCCCGATCTGGGCGGTCGCCCCGAGCGAGGTCGCGATCGTGGTCTGCTGGCTCTGATCCTTGGAGTCGTCGGCCATCGCGTTGAGCGCGGTGGCATAGCCGACCAATGCCTGGTTCACGGCGTGCCAGTTCGCGGCGTCGACTTCGAGGTTGTGGCACTGCGGATCTGGGGTCATGCCCAGGCTGGCATAGCGGCAATACGTGGCTGCGAGGTCGAACGCGCCCTGGTACGCCGCCAGGCCGGCCCCCAGGCCGGCGGTGGCCTTGACCGAACCGAGCGACGGTGCGCAGCCGGCCACCACCCCGCACAGCGCGAGCGCGAGCACCGTGCGTCGTCTGTCTCGGATCGGGGAGCCGCTCATGATCCCGTTATACGCAATCGCCGGCATTTGGTGTAGTCCTCGACGAGGTCGCGTCGCCGAACTGAGGTGGTGACTGACTCGAGGCGCCCGCTGGCCGTGATCATCGGCATCGCCGACTACGCGCTGCCGCGGCTGCGGCTGGCCACGCCGGTGCGCGATGCCGAGGCGCTGGCCGCGATGCTCGCGGACCACCACGGCTACGAGATTCGCCTGATCCGCGACCGCGAGGCGTCGCGCGCCGCGCTGGTCCAGCTGTTCGAGGTCGAGCTGCCGGCGCTGCTCGACGACACCCGGCCGGTCGTCGTATACTTCGCCGGCCACGGCACGGCGACCGACTCGCTCGACGAGCCGCGCGGCTACCTGGTGCCGGCCGACGGCGGCGGCGATGCCGCGTCGCTGTGGCCGATGGCGGATCTGGCGCGCGCGCTCGACCGGCTGCCGAGCCGGCATCTCTTGCTGCTGCTCGATTGCTGCTTCGCCGGCGCGTTCCGCTGGTCGGCGAGCCGCGACGTCGCCGCCGAGTCGCCGCCGACCCTGTACCGCGAGCGCTACGAGCGGTTCCTCGAGACCCCGGCGTGGCAGGTGATCACCTCGACCGCGCACGACGAGCAGGCGCCGGACGTCGTCGGCGGCCTGGCGGTCGGCAAGCGCGACGCCGGCGGCCACACCCACTCACCGTTCCTCCAGGCGCTGCTGCGCGGGCTGGCCGGCGCCGCCGATCTGTTCCCGCGCCACGCCGACGGCTCGACCGGCGACGGCGTGGTCACCGCGACCGAGCTCTACCTCTACCTGCGCCACCAGCTCGAGACCACGGACGCCGCGCCGGACCACCCGCAGACCCCGGGGCTGTGGATCCTGCCCCGCCACCGCAAGGGCGAGTACATCTTCTACGTCCCGGCGGCCGTGCTCGCGCTGCCCGATGCGCCGACCCTGAGCCTCAAGACCTCGCCGTACCGCGGGTTCCTGATCTACAAGGAGCGCCACGCGGCGCTGTTCCGCGGCCGGCGCGCCGCGACCGAGGCGCTGCGCCGCCACGTCGAGCACCAGCCGATCGCGATCGTCGTCGGCAGCTCGGGCACCGGCAAGTCGAGCCTGGTGCGCGCGGGGCTGATCCCGGCGCTGCGCCAGGCCCACCCCGACTGGCACATCCTGCGGCCGATCCGGCCGGGCACGGCGCCGCTCGCCACGCTCGAGGCCGCGCTCGCCGCGCCGACCCCGGCCGCCGCCGGCGCCACGGTCCTGATCGTCGATCAGCTCGAGGAGCTGTTCGCGGTGCCCGAGGCCTCGGACGGCTGGTCCGACAGCCGATCGTTCGAGCGCGCGACCGAGCGCCGGCGGTTCCTCGCCCGGCTGAGCGCGCTCGCCTGCGCCGGGTTCCGCGTGGTCGGCACGCTGCGCGCCGATCTCGAGCCCGCGATCGAGGCCTCGCCGCTCGGCGATCACTGGGAGCGCGCGCGGTTCGCGCTCGCCGACATGACCCAGGACGAGCTGCGCGAGGCGATCGAGCTGCCCGCGGCGCAGCGCGGCCTGACGTTCGAGCCGCCGGCGATGGTCGATCGGATGATCAACAGCGTGATGACGATGCCCGGCGCGCTGCCGCTATTGTCGTTCACGCTCCACACGCTCTACGTCGACTGCCTGCGGCGCGCGACCCAGGATCGCAAGCTGATCGAACAGCCCGAGACCGGCGCCGGCGGCATCGCGCGGGCGCTGCGCGAGCACGCCGATCGGATCTACGCCGGGTTCGACGACGCGACCCGCGGCACGATGCGCCGCGTGCTGCTCCGCATGGTCCGGGTCCAGGGCGGCCGGGGTGGCCGGGGTGGCACGATCGCGCGCCGCCGCGTGCCGCTCGCCGAGCTCGAGGCCGGCGAG